>DATGJS010000247.1:0-18959 GCA_035295025.1 Bradyrhizobium sp. | reverse complement strand
GAGATGCACGGCGCCGACACCGAGCTCGACCGCCAGGTGCTCGACCTGATCAAGGACCCGTTGACGCACATGGTGCGCAACTCGGCCGATCACGGGCTCGAGACCCCCGCCGAGCGTTCCGCCGCCGGCAAGCCGGAGACCGGAACCATCCGTCTCTCCGCCTATCACGAAGGCGGCCACATCATCATCTGCTTCGCCGACAACGGCCGCGGTCTCAACACCGAGCGCATCAAGGCGAAAGCGCTCCAGAACAACCTCGTCACCGAGGCTGAGCTGGAGAAGATGACCGAAGCGCAGATCCACAAGTTCATCTTCGCGCCCGGCTTCTCGACCGCTGCCGCCGTCACCAGCGTGTCCGGCCGCGGCGTCGGCATGGACGTGGTGCGCACCAACATCGATCAGATCGGCGGCACCATCGACATCAAGTCGGTCTCCGGCGAAGGCTCCTCCGTCACCATCAAGATTCCGCTGACGCTGGCGATCGTCTCCGCTCTGATCGTGGAGGCCGGCGGCGACCGCTTTGCCATCCCTCAGCTCTCGGTCGTCGAATTGGTGCGCGCGCGCGCCAATTCCGAGCATCGTATCGAGCGGATCAAGGACACCGCGGTCTTGCGTCTGCGCAACAAGCTGCTGCCGCTGATGCATTTGAAGAAACTGCTCAAGATCGACGACGGCTCGTCTTCCGATCCGGAAAACGGCTTCATCGTCGTGACCCAAGTCGGCAGCCAGACCTTCGGCATCGTGGTCGACGGCGTCTTCCACACCGAGGAAATCGTGGTCAAGCCGATGTCGACCAAATTGCGTCACATCGACATGTTTTCGGGCAACACGATTTTGGGCGATGGCGCGGTCATCATGATCATCGACCCCAATGGCATCGCCAAGGCGCTCGGCGCTTCGGGTCATACAAGCCATGAGATCGCCGACGAGAACGCCGCGATGCGCGCCGGTGCCGGCGAACAATTGACCTCGCTGCTCGTGTTCCGCGCCGGTTCGGCTCAGCCAAAGGCGGTGCCGCTCGGTCTCGTCACGCGCCTGGAAGAAGTCGCGGCCGAAAAGATCGAACTTTCGAACGGCCGCTCGATGGTGCAATACCGCGAGCAGTTGATGCCGCTGGTGCAGATGAACGGCGTCAATATCCGCACCTCCGGCTCCCAGCCGATTCTCGTGTTTGCCGATGACGGCCGCTCGATGGGGCTGGTGGTCGACGAAATCATCGACATTGTCGAGGAGCGGCTCCACATCGAAGTGGCGGGCTCGAGCGAAGGCATTCTCGGTTCCGCCGTCATCAAGGGACAGGCGACCGAAGTGATCGATGTCGGCCATTTCCTCCCGATGGCGTTCGCCGATTGGTTCAGCCGCAAGGAGATGCGTCCTTCGCTTTCGGCGCAATCGGTGCTTCTGGTCGACGACTCCGCCTTCTTCCGCAACATGCTGGCGCCGGTGCTCAAGGCGGCGGGCTACAAGGTTCGCGTCGCTCCCAGCGCCCAGGAGGGCCTTGCGGTCTTGCGTTCGGGTCAGCCGTTCGATGCGGTGCTGACCGATATCGAAATGCCCGAGATGAACGGCTTCGAGTTCGCCGAGACGATTCGATCCGATTCGCATCTCAGTACATTGCCGATAATCGCGCTGTCCTCGCTGGTATCGCCGGCGGCGATCGAGCGCGGGCGCCAGGCCGGTTTCCACGATTACGTGGCGAAGTTCGACCGCCCCGGCCTGATTGCGGCACTGAAGGAACAAACCTCCGAGCTCAACCGAGCGGCGGCATAGGAATTTAGAACATGACCAGCAAAACCGAAGCCATCGAAGGCGCCGTCGCCGAATATGTCACTGCCATGATCGGCGGCCAGTTGTTTGGGCTACCCATCTCGCGGGTGCAGGACGTATTCATGCCCGAACGCGTGACCCGTGTGCCGCTGGCGTCCCGGGAAATCGCCGGCGTGCTTAATCTGCGTGGCCGCATCGTCACCGTGATCGATATGCGCGCCCGCCTTGGGCTCGCGAAAAACGAGGACGGCAAGCCGCCGATGGCGGTTGGCGTCGATCTGCGCGGCGAATCCTATGGTCTTTTGATCGATCAGATCGGTGAAGTGCTCAGGCTCGCCGATGAGAGCCGGGAGGAAAATCCGGTCAATCTTGATCCGCGCATGGCAAAGCTCGCCGGCGGCGTGCATCGGCTCGATGGACAATTGATGGTCGTCTTGGATGTCGACAGGGTACTCGAAATCACCTCCGAATTGATGGCGGCATGAGATCAAACCGGCGCGTAGCGGGGATATCCCCGCGGCGATATCAACGCTTGAGGCAAAGAAATGAAAACCTGTCTGGTCGTGGATGATTCGAGCGTCATCCGTAAAGTCGCAAGGCGCATCCTGGAAGGCCTGGATTTCCAGATCGTCGAAGCCGAGGACGGCGAGAAGGCGCTTGAAGTCTGCAAGCGCGGATTGCCGGAAGCCATCCTGCTGGACTGGAATATGCCGATCATGGATGGCTACGAATTTCTCGGCAATCTCCGCCGCATGCCCGGCGGGGATCAGCCAAAGGTGGTGTTTTGCACCACCGAAAACGATGTGGCCCATATCGCGCGCGCCCTGCATGCCGGCGCCAACGAATATATCATGAAGCCCTTCGACAAGGACATCGTCGCCGCCAAATTCCAGGAAGTCGGCCTGATCTGAACTGAATGACTGCCCGGCGGCTCGGTGAGCCATCGGCGATGTTGCGTTGAGAGTTCTCTTGCGTTCGGCTGGTAAGCATGAGTGTTGCGTTGACAAGTCCGGCGGTTCCTCACTCGACGCAGCAAGAGCCGCTGCGGGTGATGCTGGTGGACGATTCCGTGGTGATCCGGGGCATGATTTCCCGCTGGATCAGTTCCGAGTCGGACATGGTCGTCGCCGCGTCGTTGCGCACGGGGCTGGATGCGGTCAACCAGATCGAGCGCATCAATCCCGACGTCGCCGTGCTCGATATCGAAATGCCGGAGCTCGACGGCATTTCGGCGCTGCCATTGCTGCTCGCCAAAAAGCGCAATTTGATCGTCATCATGGCCTCCACGCTGACCCGCCGCAACGCGGAGATCAGCTTCAAGGCGTTGTCGCTGGGAGCGTCGGACTACATTCCGAAGCCGGAAAGCACCCGCGAAGCCGCCGCCGCCGAAACCTTTCGCCACGATCTGCTGCAGAAAATCCGGCATCTGGGCGCCAAGGTTCGCCGTGCCTCTCCGGCGGCGCACCCGTCCCTATCGATTCCTGCCGGGCGCGAGGCGGCTCCTCGAACATCGCCGGCGGTCGTCGCAAGCGCCCCATCATTGGTCCGGCGCAGCTTCGGCACGCAAAACCCGCGCGTTTTGTTGATCGGTTCCTCGACCGGCGGCCCGCAAGCCCTCATGACGCTCGTCGGCGAAATCGGCGCGGTGATCGATCGTTTTCCCGTGCTCATTACCCAGCACATGCCGCCCACTTTCACGACGATTCTCGCCGAGCATCTGGCGCGCGCCAGCCATCGGCCGGCGCGTGAAGCGGTTGACGGTGAAATCGTCAAAGCCGGCCATATCTATCTCGCGCCGGGCGGCCGCCACATGCGTGTCGCCCGCCACGGCGCCGAGACGGTCATCGTCCTTGACGATGGACCGGCGGTCAATTTCTGCAAGCCCGCGGTCGATCCGCTTTTCACTTCCGCGATCGATGTCTGGCAGGGCGCCATCCTGGCCGTCGTCCTGACGGGCATGGGTTCGGACGGGATGCGCGGCGGCAAGGAGATTGTCGGTGCTGGCGGAAGCGTGATCGCGCAGGATGAAGCCTCCAGTGTCGTTTGGGGCATGCCGGGCGCGGTTGCCCATGCCGGTATCTGCGCGGCGGTGCTGCCGCTCCCGCAAATCGCACCGAAATTGGTTCGGCTATTTTCAGGAGATCGCTCGTGACGCCCTCCGATTATGAGTATTTGCGGAAGCTGCTCAAGGAGCGCTCCGGGCTCGATTTGTCCGCCGACAAGCAATATCTGGTCGAAAGCCGGCTGGTCCCGCTGGCGCGCAAAGTGGGCCTTGCCGGGATTACCGATCTGGTTCAAAAAATGAAGGGCGGCTCGTCCGAAGCGCTGACGGCGGAAGTGGTCGAGGCGATGACCACCAACGAGACCTTCTTCTTCCGCGACAAGGTCCCTTTCGATCATCTGAAGGACACGATGCTGCCAGCCATTTTGCAGGCGCGCGCGGCGCGCCGGACCTTGCGCATCTGGTGCGCGGCGTCTTCGACCGGGCAGGAGCCGTATTCGATCGCGATGTGCCTGAAGGAGCTCGGTGCGGCGATCGCGGGGTGGCGGGTCGAGATTGTGGCCACCGACCTCTCGCAAGGCGTCCTGGAGAAATCGAAGGCCGGCATTTTCAGCCAGTTCGAGGTTCAACGGGGGTTGCCGATCCAATTGCTGGTCAAATATTTCGCCCAGATCGGCGAGATGTGGCAGCTCAACGCCGATATTCGTTCGATGGTGCAGCATCGCCAGCTCAATCTGCTGCAGGATTTCAGCCATCTCGGAACCTTCGACATCATCTTCTGCCGTAACGTGCTGATCTATTTCGATCAGGACACCAAGGCCGGCATCTTTGAGCGTTTGTCGAAGTTGATCGAAGCCGATGGCTTCATGGTGCTGGGTGCGGCCGAATCCGTGGTCGGCATTTCGGATGCTTTCAAACCCTATCCCGAGCGGCGCGGGCTTTATCGTCCGAACGCGGCGCGGGCTGGCAAGCAATCCGGTCTTGCCGGCGCCATGCCGCAAAAGGCGGCGGCGGGGGCGGCGCGGTAACGCGCAAGCGAATTGGCGATCAGCAAGCGAATTGGCGATCAAAGGATCGCGTGCGGCAGAAAGCGCGACGTGTTGCCCGTGATCGGAGAACGATCTTCGCGGACCGATAATCCGCATGGCGCGTGATCGACGAGCCAACTCCCAAGCACCGGATATTGGCCAGAGAAATTCGGTAGCGGCGCCAGCGCCTGGCGGATGAAGCCTTCGCCGCCATAGGGGCCTCGTTGCTCCGCGACGAGCTCGCCGTGACGGATCATTTCGATATTGGCCCCTTCACGGGACAAAAGCGGCTTGCGCACGAAGGAAGCGCCAAGGCTTAGAGCGTTCGGCTCGTCTTCGAAAAAGGCCGGCAGTAAATGGGGATGGCCGGGGAACATTTCCCACAACAAAGCCAGCACGCCCTTGTTGGAAAGTATCGCCTTCCACGGCGGTTCGATCCAGCGGGTTGGCGCCTGTGGCAGCCTTGCGCCAAAAGCGTCCTGAAACATCCACTCCCAAGGATAAAGTTTGAAGGCGAGGGCGATCGGGCGATCGTCGAGATCGACAAAGCCGCTCTCCTCGCGCCATCCGATGCTTTCGATACCGAGCAGATTGGTTTCAAGGCCGGCTTGCCTTGCGGTATCCTCAAGATAGGCCAGCGTCGCGGCATCCTCCGGATTGTCGAGCAGGCCGGTCAGATGCAGGTGCTGGGTGCCGGCAAGCTTTCGCCAGGCGTCGATCAAGCGTTCATGGAGCGAGTTGAACTGGTCGGTGGCGGAAGGCAGCAGGCGGCGCTCGATTCCTTGCTCAAGCCACGTCCATTGAAATACCGCGGCCTCGAAAATCGAGGTCGGCGTGTCGGCGTTGTATTCGAGCAGTTTCGCCGGTCCGCTGCCGCTATAACTGAGATCGAGCCGGCCATAAAGGCTGCCTTCGTCACGGTGCCATGAGTCGCGGATCAGCGGCCAAAATGCCGCCGGAATCCTCAAGCGCTTCAACTGCCGCTCGTCCTCGATCGCACGGCCGACAAGTTCGAGGCACATCGCCTCGATCTCGCTCGTGGGCGCCTCGATCTCATTTTCGATTTCCGCCAGCGTGAAGGCGTAAAACGCGCGCTCGTCCCAATAGCGCTCGCCATCGATGGTATGAAAAACGAATCCACTGGCCTCGGCCGTGGCCTGCCAATCCTCGCGTTCGCTGCAGGCGAGGCGTTGCATGGTGAGTGATTCTTGCTAACCGCCACCATGGGCATGGCCGTGGCCATGGAAGCGGTGTGGGAAATGACCGAAGCCGCCAAAGGCCACCGGCTGGCAGGACGCGATCGGTTTTCCATCGAGCCCGAGCGTTATTTCGCGGACAAAGCCGGGGCCGCAATTGGGCTTTGAAATAAAGCCCATCGAGATGGCGCCGATGGTCGTGCTTCCCATCAGAGTCAGGATGACGCGGCGCGAGCGTTTCATGGGGTGACCCATCGGTATTTCTGGTAAAAGATGTCGCAAGCTCATTAAGGCATGCGGGCCGAGATTGGGCAAGCGCCGCTCCGGATCATGCTCAAACAAAGAATTAAAGCGCGATGACGATTCGGCCAAATCTCATCGCGCTTTAGCCGCCGGAAAAATGCGCGGCAAAGGATCGCGCAAAGCTGCCAAAGCCGCCGCGTGTGGTTTCGGCTGTACCGGATGAGGTCGAAGACGACGAATTGGCGGAGCCGCCAAAGAAGTTGCCGTGCGACCACGATCCTCCATGTCCGCCGCCACCTCGCGCACAACCTGTCACATTTTGCGGCACGGAGGGCCCAGTCATAGCAGGACTATTCGGCGTGCAATTCTCCGCGGGCATCAGCGCATAGGCACCGCCGCCAACCGCCAAGGTACCCATTACGAGCAAAGCCACATGGCGGGAGCGTTTCACTGGCTCTCCCGCCGGCGGGACGAGCGCCGGCACGCGCTTGCCGAATCCCCTGGTAGGCGGGTTGTCCATCTGGTGCAATAATCTCAGTAAATCATCGAAGCGGCGTTCAGCGCGCCGGCGGCGAGCGAGGAAAGTCCGAGCCAGATCGCCGGCGCAATCTCGCCGGCTGCGATTTTTGCCGACAGGTTAGGTATCGGTATCTTGACGACATAATAGACCACGACCTGGACGATCAGGGCGATCACGCTCCAGACCAGGCAATCCACGATGTTGGCGGAATGGGCGATCGCGCTGACCACCGGCAGGGTGAAACCGAGCAGACTCAAGCCCAGCGCGATCGCGGCGGCCGGATCATTGTCGCGGATCAGTTTGAATTCGTCATGCGGCGTGATGCGCGTATAGACGAAGATATAGACCACGACGACAAAGATCGCGGTGCAGAAATAGACTAGAAACGCCGGCAGTCCTGCAAGCGATTGAAGGATCATCTCAAACTTCCCCGAGTCGTAAAAACAAAAAGACTCGCACATTCTATTCGTCGCCGCAGGCTACTCCATGGTTCATCCCCAAACAAAAACCCCGCCATTTGCGGCGGGGGTCAGTCTGGGAGGAGTGAGCCGACGGGCTCGCTACGTAAAGAGAAGATCAGGCGGGAATGCGCTCTTCATGTTCGTGCGGCTCGCGCAGCACGTAGCCGCGGCCCCACACGGTCTCGATGAAGTTGCGCCCGTCGGAGGCATTGGCAAGCTTCTTGCGAAGCTTGCAGATGAAGACGTCGATGATCTTCAGCTCCGGCTCGTCCATGCCGCCATAGAGGTGGTTGAGGAACATTTCCTTGGTGAGCGTCGTGCCCTTGCGAAGCGAGAGCAGCTCCAGCATCTGGTATTCCTTGCCCGTCAGATGCACGCGCTGGCCGCCGACCTCGACCGTCTTGGTGTCGAGATTGACCACAAGATCGCCGGTCTGGATGACCGATTGGGCATGGCCCTTGGAACGGCGCACGATCGCATGAATGCGCGCGATCAATTCGTCCTTATGGAAGGGTTTGGTCATATAGTCGTCGGCGCCGACGCCGAGACCCTTGACCTTGTCCTCGATGCCGGCGAGGCCGGAGAGGGTCAGAATGGGTGTTTTGATTTTCGACACCCGAAGCTGCTTGAGCACGTCATAGCCGGACATGTCCGGCAGATTGAGGTCAAGCAGAATGATGTCGTAATCGTAAAGCTTTCCGAGATCGACGCCTTCTTCCCCGAGATCTGTCGTATAAACGTTAAAGCTCTCGGATTTCAGCATCAATTCGATCGACTGCGCGACGGCGCTGTCATCTTCTATCAGCAATACGCGCATGCCAGTCCCCTATCGTCGCCGCTCCGGGCGTCAGGTCGGCCGCTACTCGGCGGCACTCAAAACGCCTTTGCACAACTGATTCGGATCCTGACGGGATATGGTTAACAAAATCTGATTCTGTTCGGCAAGATCCCCCGGTGCAATTTTTTTCGAATCGCCCTAAGATGTTGCGTACAAGAAGTTTTTTGTATCCAATCCCGTTCAGATTCTAGATTAAGATTCGGGTCTAACCGATTCTTGCGACTCGACCTTCCTGCGGATGGCCGAGCCTCCTCAGTCACCAAAGACAGTGACGTAATGATTAACGATGCGGGTAAACACCAAGTTAAGGTCCGTGGCCTAGTGCCCACTTTCCGAAGTTTGCGATCCGTCTCAGCAGCACCTTTACGCGAACTTCGGAAAAGCAATGGGCACGAGCAAACTTATTGATTCTAGTGCCGCTTTTCTCTTTGAAGTTCCTGGATCGAATTCGCCGCTTGTGGTGCAGGAACTTCAAATAGGCGGCTCTAGTGCTAGTGCATGAAAACTTAAGGCTTTCGCAATGAAGGCGCTTGCCGAGCAAATCGACGACATCGACGGCGTCAACATCTATGGCCGCGTGGTCGGCGTTCGCGGGTTGATGGTGGAGATCGCGGGTCCCATTCACGCGATGAGCGTGGGTGCGCGCATCGTGATCGATACCGGCGGCAACCGCTTCATCCCCTGCGAGGTGATTGGGTTTACCGGCAACAACGCGGTGGTGATGCCGTTTGCGGGATTGGAGGGTGTCCGGCGGGGCTGCCGCGCGGTGATCGCCAATTCCGCAAGCCTGGTGCGTCCGTCTTCCTATTGGCTTGGCCGCGTCATCAATGCGATGGGCGAGCCGATCGATGGCAAGGGGCCGCTGTCCCTGGGGCCCTCGCCGATGCCCTATCGCAACGCGCCGCCGCCGGCGCATTCACGCAAACGCGTCGGCCGCCCGCTCGATCTTGGCGTGCGGGCACTCAACACATTTCTCACCTGCTGCCGTGGCCAGCGGCTCGGCATCTTTGCCGGCTCCGGCGTCGGCAAATCCGTGCTGCTGTCGATGCTGGCGCGCAATGTCGATGCCGATATCACGGTGATCGGTCTGGTCGGCGAACGCGGCCGGGAGGTGCAGGAATTCCTGCAAGATGACCTCGGCGAGGAGGGCCTGGCGCGTTCGGTGGTGGTGGTGGCAACCTCGGACGAGCCCGCTTTGATGCGGCGGCAGGCGGCCTATTTGACGTTGGCGATTGCGGAATATTTCCGCGACGAGGACAAGGACGTCCTGTGCTTGATGGATTCGGTGACGCGTTTTGCCATGGCGCAACGCGAAATCGGCCTGTCGGCGGGCGAGCCGCCGACCGCCAAGGGCTATACGCCGACCGTGTTCACCGAACTGCCGAAACTCCTGGAGCGGGCCGGCCCCGGCGCGGGCCAGGGCACCATCACCGGAATTTTCACGGTGCTGGTCGATGGCGACGATCACAATGAGCCGATCGCGGATGCCGTGCGCGGCATCCTCGACGGCCATGTGGTGATGGAACGCCGGATCGCCGAGCGCGGACGTTTCCCGGCGATTAACATTCTTAAATCGGTTTCGCGCACCATGCCGAAATCGGCCGATCCGGCCTATCTGCCTGTTATCACCAAGGCGCGCCAGGTCATGGCGACCTATGCCGATATGGAGGAGCTGATACGGCTCGGGGCCTATAAGGCCGGTTCAAGCCCGGAGGTGGACGAGGCCATCCGCCTGTATGAGCCGCTGGAGGCCTTTCTGCGCCAAGCCAAGGACGAATCGACCGGTCTTAACGAAGGATATGCGCAGTTGGGTGGAATCCTGCAGGGTTTGGAAACGGAACGCTAACTTTGTCAGGCCATCATCCGCGCCACGTCCATTTTAATGCCGGCGGGGCCCCCAGGGGGAGCCGGTACCGTCCCTTGTTCAGATTGGGACTTCTGGGGAGTATGAGTCGATGAAGTCACGTGAAACGCTGATCCGTCTGAAGAAATTTCAGGTCGACGAGAAGCGCCGAAGGGTTGCCCAGATCGAAGGCATGATCGCCGATTTCCAGCGCATGTCGGTGGATCTGGAGCGGGAAATCCAGAGCGAACAGGAGCGCGCCGGAATCAACGACCCCTCGCATTTCGCCTATCCGACCTATGCCAAGGCCGCGATTCAGCGCCGGGAAAATCTCACCCGCTCCGCCGATGAGCTGCGAGTTCAGCTTGAAGAGGCCCGCGGTCTGTTGGCCGAGGCCTTTGACGAGCTCAAGAAGGTCGAACTTCTGGACGAGCGCGATCAGGCGCGCGAGCGCGCCGAGGAGAGCGCACGCGAACAGGCCGATCTGGACAGCATCGGTTTGATGCGGGCCCGGATCGGGGCGATTGCCTGACGCGCCTTCCCGCTTCCCTCGATTCCGCTTCACATGGCCCAAACCCGGATCGTTAAGGTCCGGGTTTCTCTTTTCCGGATCATGCTCTAATAGGAGCGATTGGGGCATCGCGGGTTTGGGGGCGCTAAATGCTGACGCCGGCTGAGCTGGTCTGGCTGATCGCGGCGGTGGCGAAGGGCGATGAGGCCGCTTTCGAGCGGCTCTATGCGGCCACGCGAGCGAAACTCTTTGGCGTCGTGCTCCGTATCTTGCGGCGACAGGATCTCGCCGAGGAGGTCATACAGGAAACTTACGTCAAGGTCTGGAACAGCGCGGGACAGTTCAATCCCGGCCTGTCTTCGCCGATCACCTGGATGGCCTCGATCGCCCGCAACCGGGCCATCGATATCATGCGCAAGCGCAGCGAGGCCTCGATTGAGGACGAGCCGGCCGCCATGGAAGTGGCCGCCGACGCGCCCGATCCGCTGGCGCGCCGGGAGATGACCGAAGAATTGAAGCGTCTTTTGGAATGCGTCGGCCGCTTGGAGCCGGATCGGCAAAAGCTGGTTTTACTGGCCTATTACAACGGCTGGAGCCGCGAGCAATTGGCGGAGAAGTTCGAGGCGCCGGTGAATACGATCAAGACATGGCTGCGGCGCAGCATGATGGATATCAGGGAGTGTCTTGGGCAGTAAGCATGGCCTATAACGACGACCATATCGCGCTCGCTGCGGAATATGCTCTCGGCACGCTCGATGCCGACGAGCGCGCGCACGTCGAGACGTTGATGTCGCTCGACGAGGATTTTGCGGCCGTCGTCTGCTCCTGGGAACACAGGCTCGGCGCGCTCAATCAGATGGTCGGACCGGTCGAGCCGCCGGCTGAGCTGTGGGAAAGGATCAAGGTGGCGGTCGGCCATTCCCAAGCGCAGGCCCCATTTGTGCCTCCGCAGACGGAGCCACCGCTTTCGTTTGCCTTTGAGGAGCCGTCGCCCTCTGTCGTTGCCGAGCCCTCCGAGGTGATTCGATTAACCGCTAATAATCGCCGATGGCGAATGATTGCGACCGTAACTTCGGCCGTTGCCGCGGTGCTGGTCGTGATGATGGGAATCGGATTTGCGGTGCCGGACCTGCTGCCCGATAGAATGAGGCCACGGTCCCGGCCGCAAACGGCCGAGGTCAAGGCGCCGGCGGTGCCAAAGCCCTTGGCGCAATATGTTGCGGTGTTGCAGAAGGAAGGCGGCGCGCCGGCCTTCATCCTCACGGTCGATGAGGCGACACGGAATTTCACGGTGCGCAAGGTCGGTGCGTCGCCGGAGCCCGGCACCAGTTTCGAATTGTGGTTGATTTCTGACAGGCTGCCCAAGCCGCGCTCGCTCGGCGTGATCGGGACCGACGACTTTACCGCGCGGCCGGTGCTCGCCTCCTATGACGCCGCGTTGGTGAAGTCGGCGACCTACGTGGTGACGCTCGAACAGGCTGGCGGCTCGGTGGACGGCAATCCGCATTCGGCGGCGCTGTTCACCGGCAAGTTGATCGAGACCGTTCCGCCCGCGCGTTGAGACATTCCTGATCCCACAAAAAGAAAACGCCCGTGGGGAGCGGGCGTTTTCGGGGGTATTGGCCAACTTGGGGGGAGTTGGGTCTTCTCATATCCACGCGCGGCTTTGGGGGCTGGTTAAGCGACGCGTGAATTCGCAAAAATCAAAAATCCCTATCGCACCATCGAAATGTCCGAACTCGTGACCGCGACGGGCTTGCCCGCTTTGATGACACGCGCGGTCTGGGTATAACCATCGCCGGATGACGTCCGCACCGAAATGCCGATGCCTGCCACGGCGATGCCGGCGATGAGCGCGACCACCACGACCTTGAGGTGCGTCGAACGATCGGCGCTGTAGATCGAATGGTTCATCGAAGCCTCCCGCCGCCTACTGCCTCTATTTTCGCAATCTGAAGATTGGTGTCGTTGCTCCGCGACCAAGTTCATCAACTCGCGTCAAGAAACGTAAGCTTGGTCCCTCCGTTCCAAAGACCCTATCACGAATGGGTGATGACGCATGGGTTTTCGCGGATAAGCGCTTGGGAAAAATGGGGTAATCCAAAATATAATAACAAATATAATTACTTAACATAGACGGATGATTCTTGGGTCGAAAAATCCAACATAGCGGAAGCCAAACAAATCAATTGCCTGTGGCCAAAAAGCCAGTGTGCCGGCGGCACTAACGCCGTCCCGGGGCCGGATAGCCGCTTCTCTTTCGTCCGCCTGTCAAATGCTGCCGACGGTTTTCAGCCGGGCGCGAGGATGAATTTCGGCTTGCGACAATACGGTGGTCTGCGCGCGGAAGCGTTCCACCAGCGAGCGGACGAAGGGGCGGATCGCCGCGGAGGTGACCAATATCGGCGCTTCGCCGTCGCGCGCGGCCTGTTCGAACCGCTCGCGCACAACCGTCATGAATTCCGAAAGCTTGGACGGCTGCATCGCGAGGCTGCGTTCCTCGCCCTGGCCGATCAGCGATTCCGCGAACGCCTGCTCCCATTTCGCCGACAGCGCGATCAATGGCAAATAGCCGTTCGCGGAAGTATTTTGCGCGCAAATCTGACGGGCGAGGCGGGCGCGGACATGTTCGACCACGGTCGCCGGATTGCGCGAGAAGGCGAGCGCGTCCGCGATGCCTTCGAGAATGGTGGAGAGATCGCGGATCGAGATGCGTTCGGCCAAGAGAAGCTGGAGAACGCGCTGGATGCCGGAAATCGTAACCTGGGCCGGCACGATGTCCTTGACCAGTTCGCCCTGTTCCTTCGGCAGTTCCTTGATGAGCTTCTGCACCTCGCCATAGGACAACAAATCCGACATGTTGCTCTTCAAAAGCTCGGTGAGATGGGTCGAAAGCACGGTCGCGGCATCGACCACGGTGTAGCCTTTTAAGGAGGCTTCTTCCTTCAGGCTGGCATCGACCCAGGTCGCCGGCAATCCGAAGGTCGGCTCGGTGGTGTGAATGCCGGGTACATCGACCTGGGTGCCGCCGGGGTCCATCGCCATGAATTGGTTGGGCCAGATCCGGCCCGTGCCGGCATCCACTTCCTTGATTTTGATGATGTAGGTATTGGCCTCGAGCTGCACATTGTCGAGGATGCGCACCGAGGGCATCACAAAACCCATTTCGATGGCGAGCGAGCGGCGTAGCGCCTTGATTTGTTCGGTCAGCCGGTCGGTGCCGTCAGGTCCATTGACCAACGGCAATAGCGCATAGCCGAGTTCGATCTTGAGATCGTCGATCTTCAGGGCGGAGGAGATCGGCTCCTCGGCTGTGGCGGCGGCTGCCGCCGCGGGCGCTGCCGCCTCGCTTGCGGCCGCGGCCGTGGCGGCGCGCTTGAATTTGCGCGCCGAGACCGCCAGCGCCGCGGCACCGCCGCCAAGCGCCAGGAACGGAATCATGGGGATGCCTGGCAGCATCGCGAGCACCAGCATCACGCCGGCCGACATGCCGAGCGCCTGCGGATAGCCGGAGAGCTGCTTCATCAGCGCCTTGTCGGCCGCGCCCGAGACGCCGGCTTTCGACACCAGAAGGCCGGCCGCCGTCGAGACGATCAGTGCCGGGATTTGCGTGACGAGGCCGTCGCCGACGGTGAGCAGGGTGTAAGTGTGGGCGGCTTCCGAGAAGCTCAGGCTTTGTTGAGCGACGCCGATGATGATACCGCCGATGACGTTGATGAACACGACGAGGAGGCCCGCGACCGCATCACCCCGGACGAATTTTGAGGCACCGTCCATGGCGCCGAAGAAGCCGCTTTCGTCCTCCAGCATCTTGCGCCGTTCCTTGGCGACTTTCTCGTCGATCAGGCCGGCGGAAAGGTCGGCGTCGATCGCCATCTGCTTGCCCGGCATGGCGTCGAGGTGGAAGCGCGCGGCGACTTCCGCGATGCGGCCCGAACCCTTGGTGATGACGACGAAATTCACGATTACCAGGATCGCAAAGACGATGATGCCGATGACGAAATTGCCGCCCATCACGAAATTGCCGAAGGCCTCGATGACGTGGCCGGCGGCGTCGGTTCCTTCATGGCCGCGCGACAGGATCAACCGCGTGGAGGCGAGGTTGAGCGACAGCCGCAGCATGGTCGAGATCAAGAGGATGGTCGGAAACGACGAGAATTCCAGCGGCGCCTGGATGAACAGCGAGGTCATCAGGATCAGAATCGAGAGCGTGATCGAGATCGCCAGGAACAGGTCGAGCACGATCGAGGGAAGCGGAAGGATCAACACCACCAGAATGGTGAGAATGCCGAAGGCGAGCGCGAGATCGCCGCGTTTGATGATGGCGCCGATTTCGCTGAGGCTTAACAGCCCGCTCGAGGGGGCTGTTCCGCCCTGACCCGCCGTGACATCCACCATGTGACTTGCTTCCTCTCGCGAATGCCGTTCACGGCGGCCAAACGTCTGCGCGGCGGCCGCAGGGCCACCGTTTCGAAAGTGAGGCACCGCACTGGCGTCCACGGAGTACTCCCCCGTTTTACGCGGCTGACGACACTCAAACTTATATTTGCTAGCGATCCTGTGATTCTAACATTCGCAAAAGTGTCCGTTGAGAAGTGATGCGAATGTTAGAATCGGACCGCTAGGCAATTTTTGCCCGGTGTATGGTTAGCAAAGGGTTAATGAACGGGGTATTCACCCGCTTCCAGGTGAATTTGGCGCGGATCTTCGGGTTGTTCCTCCGTGCCGATCGCCGATTCGCCGCTTGTCAGCCGGTAACCCTTCACGAGCGCGAAGATGACCGGAATCACAATCAGTGTCAGTCCGGTCGAGGAGACCATGCCCCCGATCATCGGCACAGCGATGCGTTGCATGATTTCCGAGCCGGTACCCGTGTTCCACATGATCGGCAGCAATCCCGCCATGATGGCAACGACCGTCATCATCTTCGGACGGACCCGTTCGACCGCGCCCTCCATGATCGCGTCGTGGAGGTCGTTGCGGGTCATAGCGCGACCCTGGAGAGCACAGCGTGCGCTGGTCTCTGCGAAGGCGTGATTGAGATAGATCAGCATCACGACGCCGGTTTCAGCGGCAACGCCCGCAAGTGCGATGAAACCGACGGCAACCGCGACCGATATGTTAAAGCCCAGCCACCACATCAGCCACAGCCCGCCGACGAGAGCAAACGGCAGCGAGAGCATGACGATCATGGTTTCCGTAATCGAGCGGAAGTTGAGGTAGAGCAGCAGGAAGATAATGAGGAGCGTCACCGGTATGACGATCTTGAGCCGCGCGGTAGCGCGTTCTAGATATTCGTATTGCCCACTCCAGATCGCGTAATAGCCCGGGGGAAACTGGATATTTGCCTGCACCGCCTGCTTGGCATCGGCGACATATCCGCCGAGATCGCGGTCGCGAATGTCGACGTAAATGTAGGTCGCGATTTGTCCGTTCTCGGTTCGGATCGAGGAGGGACCGCGCGCAGGGGCCACCTTGGCGACTTCGCCAAGGGGGACAGCGCCGCCGGCCGGCATCGGCACCAGGATATCGTTTTCGATCTCCGTCGGATTGTCGCGCAGGTCGCGGGGGTAGCGCATATTGACGGTGAAACGCCGCCGGCCTTCCACCGTCGTCGTGACGTTCTGACCGCCGAGGGCGGCTGCGATCGTGTCCTGCACGTCCTGCACCATGATCCCAAAGCGCGCGAGCGCGTCACGGTCGGGAGTGATTTCCAGGTAATATCCGCCGATGCCGCGTTCGGCATAGGCGGACGAAGTGCCAGGCACGGTCTTGAGAACCTGCTCGATCTGCTTTGCGATCCTGTCGATCTCGATGAGATCCGTGCCGACGACCTTGACACCGACTGGTGTGCGGATGCCGGTCGAGAGCATGTCGATGCGCGCCTTGATCGGCATGGTCCAGGCGTTGGAGACCCCTGGAAATTGCAATGCCTTATCCATCTCCGCGGTCAGGCTGTCGATCGTAACGCCGGCGCGCCACTGCTCCTTCGGCTTGAGATTAACGACGGTCTCGAACATTTCCGACGGCGCCGGATCGGTGGCTGTCGAGGCGCGTCCGGCCTTACCATAGACCGAGGCAACTTCCGGAAACGATCGCATGATCCGGTCCTGCGTCTGCATCAGTTCGCCTGCCTTGGTTACCGAAATCCCGGGCAGCGTCGTCGGCATGAACAGCAGCGTGCCTTCGTTCAAGTTCGGCATGAACTCGCTGCCTAATTGGCGCGCCGGCCAGATCGATATCGCGAGCACAGCGAGCGCAAGCACAATCACCAGCGTTTTGGCGCGCAAAGCGCCTTTGATGACCGGCCGGTAAACCCAGATGAGGAAGCGGTTTATCGGATTTTTATGTTCGGGGACGATTCTGCCGCGAATGAAAATCACCATCAATGCCGGCACCAGAGTGACCGATAGCAGCGCGGCGGCTGCCATCGAGAAGGTCTTGGTGAAGGCGAGCGGGTTAAACAGCCTGCCTTCCTGAGATTCCAGCGTGAAAATCGGCATGAACGAGACGGTGATGATCAGCAGGCTGAAAAATAGCGCCGGCCCGACTTCCGAGGCCGCATCGATCAGGACCGTAAGCCGGGAGCGGCCGAGTTCGGCCCGCTCCAGATGCTTATGGGCATTCTCGATCATGACGATGGCGGCATCGACCATGGCGCCGATGGCGATTGCGATGCCGCCGAGACTCATGATGTTGGAGCCGAGCCCAAGCGTCTTCATGGCGCCAAAGGCCATCAACACGCCGACTGGCAGCATTAGAATCGCGACCAGCGCGCTGCGAAAGTGCAGCAGGAAGACGACGCATACCAAAGCAACCACCGCGCTTTCCTCGAAGAGCGTATGTTTGAGCGTATCGATCGCGGCGTAGATCAGATTTGAGCGATCGTAGACTGGAACGATCTCGACCGATTTCGGCAGGCTGGCCGCGATCTCCTTGAAGCGCTTCTTGGTGTTTTCGATAACGTCGAGGGCGTTGACGCCAAACCGTTGCAGCACGATGCCGCTGGCAACCTCACCTTCGCCGTTGAGTTCGGTAATGCCGCGCCGCTCGTCGGGGCCGAGCTCAAGGCGCGCGACATCGCGCAGCAATACCGGCGTGCCGTCACTGGTCTTGAGTGCGATGTTGCCGAGATCATTGATGCCTTTCAGGTAGCCTTTACCTCGAATAACGTATTCGAACTCCGAGAGCTCGACCGTGCGTCCGCCGACGTCGGCATTGCTGGCGCGGATCGCATCGCGCATTTTCTGCATGGTGATGCCGAGATCGCGCATCCGTTGTGGATCGAGGATTACGTTGTACTGCTTGACGAAGCCGCCGACGCTGGCGACCTCCGCAACCCCTTCCGCCTTGGCGAGCGCGAATTTCAGGTTCCAGTCCTGGATCGCCCTCGTGTCGGCAAGGTTTAATTCCTTGGACATCACCGCGTATTGATAAACCCAACCGACGCCGGTTGCGTCCGGCCCGATGGTTGGGGCTATGCCCGCCGGTAGCCGGGACGCCGCGCCATTGAGGAATTCCAGAACCCGCGAGCGTGCCCAATAAATGTCAGTGCCGTCCTCGAAAATGACGTAGACAAAGGAGACGCCGAAGAAGGAGAAGCCGCGAACGACTTTCGATTTCGGGACGGTCAGCATGGCTGTGGTCAGGGGATAGGTGACTTGATCTTCGATAACCTGCGGCGCTTGACCGGGATATTCGGTGTACACAATCACCTGGGTATCCGACAGATCGGGAATTGCGTCGAGTGGAAGATGGGAGAGGGCGTAGATTCCGGCGGCGGTGGCGAAACCGGTGCCGAACAGCACCAATAGAAGATTGCGTGCCGACCAGGCGATGACGCGAGCGATCATTGCGGTTCTCCCGGTTGCGAATATCCGCGGAGGGCGGCTTTCAGATTGCTTTCCGCATCGATCAGAAAGTTAGCGGACACCACGACAGATTCGCCTTCGCCGAGCCCGTCGCTGATTTCGACATACGCACCGCCGCGACGACCAAGCTTGACGTTGCGTGATTCGAATCGGCCATTGCCCTTGTCGATTAGAACCGTCTGATGGTTGCCGCTGTCGAGCACCGCGGTTTCGGGTACCGACAACACCGCTTGCGGGGTGATGGTGGCGATCTCGGCATCGACATACATGTCCGGCCGAAGCAGTTGATCGGGGTTGGGTAATTCGACGCGCAAGCGGGCGGTGCGGGTTCGCGGGTCGAGATGCGGATAAATGAGCGCGATCGCGCCGGTGAAGCTTCGGCCCGATAGGGCGCGGGGCTTGATTTCGACCCTTTGGCCGATGGCGATCTGCGACAGGTCACGTTCGGCAATGTCGAGCAGAACCCATACCACCCCGTGATCTGCGATCTTGAACAAAACGTCGCCGGGCGCCGCGCGCATACCGTTCACCGCGTTGCGTTCGATGATTTCGCCATCCTGCGGAGCCACCCAGGAGATCGAAAGCGAGACTTCGCGGGAGCGTTCGATCTCGGCAATAGCCGATTCCGGCGTGCCGAGATTTTCCAGCCTGCGGCGGGCGCCCTTGAGGGCCTGTCCCG
>DATGJS010000246.1:0-10879 GCA_035295025.1 Bradyrhizobium sp. | reverse complement strand
GTGGCGGATTCCTTGACCGGCCAGGACGCGGTGAATCTCGCGCGCGCTTTTGACCAGCGCGTTGGGCTGACCGGCATCGCGCTGACACGGGTCGACGGCGATGGCCGCGGCGGCGCGGCGCTTTCGATGCGCGCGGTCACGGGAAAGCCGATCAAGCTGATCGGCACCGGCGAAAAAACCGACGCGCTGGAGGATTTTCACCCAAGCCGGATCGCAGGGCGCATTCTCGGCATGGGCGATGTGGTCTCGCTGGTCGAAAAGGCCGCCGCCAATATCGACGCCGAAAAAGCCGCGCGCACCGCCGAACGGATGCGCAAGGGCCAGTTCGATCTCACCGACATGCGCGAGCAGTTGCTGCAGATGGCTGATATGGGCGGGATTTCCGGCTTGATGGGCATGATGCCGGGCATCGCCAAGATGAAGAACCAGATCGCGAATGCCGGGATCGACGACAGGATTTTGAAGCGCCAGATCGCGTTGATCGATTCGATGACGCGGGGCGAGCGCAAGAGCCCCGACATTCTCAAAGCAAGCCGCAAGAAGCGGATCGCGGCGGGGGCCGGCGGCAAGGTCGAGGACCTCAACCGGCTTTTAAAGATGCACCGGAACATGGCCGACATGATGAAGGCCATGGGTTCGGGCAAACGCGGCCCGCTCGCCGGCATCGCGCAGGCGATGGGTTTTGGCGGCGGCATGCCGACACCCGAGCAGATGAGGGCGCTTGCGGAAAAGATGCCGCAAGGCGCGGCGGGCCAGGCCGGCATGCCCGCTCTGCCGAAAGAACTTCCCGCCGGCCTTCGCACCGGCTTGCCGAATTTGCCGGGGCTCACGGGCCTAAGCGGCAAACCGACCTTGCCCGGGCTCGGCGGCTTTCCCGGATTGGGGAAGAAGAAGTGACTCCATCCGTCATTGCGAGGAGCAAAGCGACGAAGCAATCCAGAAGGCGCAGACAAGACTGGATTGCTTCGTCGCTTTGCTCCTCGCAATGACGGGATTGATACCGTTCAAAATAGCAATTTTCGAATTCAAAGGAGAACTCAATGTCAGTCGTTATCCGCCTTGCCCGCGCCGGCACCAAGAAGCGCCCGGTCTATCACGTCGTCGTCGCCGATTCGCGCTTTCCCCGCGACGGCCGTTTCATCGAACGCCTCGGCCATTTCAATCCGCTTCTGCCCAAGGACAATGCCGAGCGGCTCAAGCTCGACATGGACAAGGTCAAGGCCTGGCTCGCCAAGGGCGCGCAGCCATCCGACCGCGTGATGCGCTTCCTCGACGCCGCCGGCGTCAAGAAGCGCGAAAAGCGCAACAACCCGGAAAAGGCCGTGCCGCGCAAGGAACGCAAGGCGCAGGCCGAAGCCGCCGCGAAGTCGGCGTAAGGCTTGCGCGATTCGCAAGCCGAAAGAAAAATTTGCGTCGCCCGAATCGGCGCCGCCCATGGCGTGCGTGGCGCGGTGAAACTGTGGACCTTCACCGAGGACCCGTTCGCGGTGAAGGCCTATGGTCCGCTCTCGACCAGAGATGGCGCCCGTTCGTTTGAACTCGCCCAGCTTCGCGAAGCCAAGGACCATCTGGTCGCGACATTCAAAGGCGTCACGACGCGCGATGATGCCGAACGTCTCAACGGCATCGAACTCTATATCGCGCGTGAAAAGCTGCCGGCGACCGAGGAAGGCGAATATTACCACGCCGATTTGATCGGGCTTGCGGCGGTGACGCCACGCGATGAGCCGATCGGGCGCGTGGTGGCGATTCATAATTTCGGCGCCGGCGACATCATCGAGATCGCGCCCGCAGGCGGCCCGACGCTCTTGCTGCCGTTTTCCAATGCCGTGGTACCGGCGGTCGATCTGACCAGAGGACGCGTGGTGATCGAATTGCCCGAGGAGATCGAGGGCGACGAGCCAGGCGATGCAGAACCATGACCTCACCTTGGCACACAACGGTCCTCACCCTGTTCCCCGAGATGTTTCCGGGCCCGCTCGGCGTCAGCCTGGCGGGAAAGGCGTTGGCGTCGGGACTTTGGACCCTGGAGGCGCGCGATATCCGCAACTCCGCCACCGACCGACATCGCAGCGTGGACGATACCCCGGCCGGCGGCGGCCCCGGCATGGTGCTGCGCCCCGATGTGCTGGCCGCCGCCATCGACGCTGCGAATATCGCCTCCGACCGGCCGCGTTTGCTCATGAGCCCGCGGGGTCGGCCGTTGACTCAGTCGCGTGTCCGCCAATTGGCCGCCGGCCCCGGTCCCCTCATCGTCTGCGGCCGTTTTGAGGGCATCGACCAAAGGGTGATCGAGGCACGGGCGCTTGAGGAGGTGTCGATCGGCGATTACGTGCTTTCCGGTGGCGAAATCGCCGCCATGGCGCTGATCGATGCCTGCGTCCGGCTGTTGCCGGGGGTGATGGGGAGGGCCGAATCGGGCGCCGAGGAAAGTTTTTCCGAATCCCTACTGGAATACCCCCAATACACCCGCCCGCAAAGCTTTGAGGGCCGCGCCATCCCTGAAATCCTGAACTCCGGCGACCATGCCAAGGTCGCCGCCTGGCGCCGGGCCGAGGCCGAGGTGCTCACCCAAGCGCGGCGGCCGGATTTATGGGCCGTCCACGAAACCGCGCCAAAAAGCACGACAAAGGAGTGACAAGCCTCGTCCTTTGCCTTATAGGAGCGGCCAATTCCGCGAAGTGACGGCCGGACCAAGCGCGAGCCCGCAAAGGCAGGGCGCGCCGCCGATGGAGATTTGTAAATGAACCTGATCCAGCAGCTCGAAAAAGAGCAATTCGATAAATTGTCCGCCGCCAAGCAGATTCCGGAGTTCGGCCCCGGCGATACCGTGATCGTCAATGTGAAGGTGGTCGAAGGCGATCGCACCCGCGTGCAGGCCTATGAAGGCGTTTGCATCGGCCGCTCCGGCGCGGGCCTCAATGAGAGCTTCACGGTGCGCAAGATTTCCTATGGCGAGGGCGTGGAACGCGTCTTCCCAGTAATGTCGCCGATGATCGACTCGATCAAGGTGGTGCGCCGCGGCAAGGTGCGCCGCGCCAAGCTTTATTACCTGCGCAATCTGCGCGGCAAATCGGCCCGCATCGTCGAAAAGAGCGAGCGAGCGACCGCCGTCGGCGAGTAAGCGCGACAAACAGCGGTTTGACGAAAGCGCGGGCGAAACTCCCCGCGCTTTTTTGTTTATGGGGCACCGTCATTGCGAGGAGCAAAGCTCTCCTCCTCCCCCGTTGACGTGCTATATATCTGCCCAAATGGTTCCAGATCGCACCAGCATGGCCTGCCTCCGCGTCGTCATTGACGATCATTCGCGCCTGCCCGGCCGCTTCTTCGGACGGTTTGCGACGTCGGCGACCGCGGAATTGCCGCGCGCGTTTTGACGCCGCGCCGGCTTTCGGCATCTGCCCCGCGCGATTTCGCGCAAAACCCTTTTTCGAAAATTCATGGAGCTTTCGCTCATGTCCAAACCGACCACTCTCTACGACAAAATCTGGAACGATCATCTGGTTCACGAAGCCGAGGACGGCACCTGTTTGATCTATATCGACCGCCATCTGGTGCATGAAGTGACGTCGCCTCAAGCTTTCGAGGGCCTGCGCGCCACGGGCCGCAAGGTGCGCGCGCCCGAAAAGACGCTCGCCGTGGTCGATCACAATATTCCAACCACCGATCGCACCAAACCCAATCCCGATCCCGAAAGCACCGAGCAGATTCGGGTGATGGCCGAAAACGCCAGGGAATTCGGCATCGAATATTTCGACGAGTTCGACAAACGCCAGGGCATCGTCCATGTGATCGGCCCCGAGCAGGGCTTTACGCTGCCCGGCACCACGATCGTCTGCGGCGACAGCCACACCTCAACCCATGGCGCCTTCGGCGCGCTGGCACACGGCATCGGCACCTCCGAGGTCGAGCATGTATTGGCGACGCAAACGCTGATTCAGAAAAAAGCGAAAAACATGCGCGCCATCGTTGACGGCAAATTGCCCGAGGGCGTCACCGGCAAGGACATCATTCTTTCGATCATCGGCGAGATCGGCACCGCCGGCGGCACCGGCTATGTGCTGGAATATGCCGGTGAGGCCATCCGTTCGCTCACGATGGAAGGCCGCATGACCGTCTGCAATATGTCGATCGAGGGCGGCGCGCGGGCCGGCCTGATCGCGCCCGACGAGAAAGCCTTCGAGTTCCTCAAAGGCCGGCCTAAATCGCCAAAGGGCGCGGCTTGGGATGAGGCGATGCGTTACTGGGACAGTTTGCGCAGCGACGAGGGCGCGCATTTCGATCACGAAATCAGGCTGGATGCGGCCAAATTGCCGCCGATCGTGACCTGGGGGACTTCGCCGGAAGACGTGGTGTCGGTCACGGGTTTTGTCCCCGACCCCGACAAGATCGAGGACGAAGCCAAGCGGATCTCCAAACACCGCGCGCTGAATTACATGGGGCTGAAGGCGGGAACCAAGATCACCGATATCAAGCTCGATCGCATCTTTATCGGTTCCTGCACCAATGGCCGGATCGAGGATTTGCGCGCCGCCGCCAAGATCGCGGCGGGCAAAACGGTCAACGCCAATGTCCAAGCGATGATCGTGCCCGGCTCGGGACTGGTGAAGGAACAGGCGGAAGCCGAGGGGCTCGACAAGATTTTCATCAAAGCCGGCTTCGACTGGCGCGAGCCGGGTTGCTCGATGTGTCTCGCCATGAATCCGGACAAGCTCCAACCGGAGGAACGCTGCGCCTCGACCTCGAACCGCAATTTCGAGGGCCGTCAAGGCTTTAAGGGCCGCACCCACCTTGTTTCACCGGCGATGGCGGCGGCCGCTGCCATCGCCGGGCACTTCGTCGATATCAGGGAGTGGCGGTAGGTCAACCGGCCCTTTTTTCTCAGATCAGCGAAGGAAGTCGTTAAGCAGTTGGGAGCAAACTTGCTGGCGCCAGAAGGCATTCGCGTGGCGCGAGGAGGTTCCTCATGGCCGACGACACCAAATCTGAATTCGTCGACATGATCAGCGAGGCGACGCGGCAGGTCAGGCGCCGCGTCATGCCGCGGGTGATGACCCCGGTCGACAAAGAAGAATCCAAGCTCAGCCATTGGCCGCCGGAGCATCTATCGCAGTGGCGGATGCAGAATCTTACGCCATGGAAGATCAAGCCTTGGAAGCTCAAGGACTGGATTTGAGGTTCCCGTCGCAGGCCATGCTCTAAAAGGATCAGGCGCCCTTGCGGGGCGCCTGACTCACCTTCACCTACCGTGTCTCGAACCTCGACGTTAGGCGTGATGATGCCTGCGATGGGCGTGGCGCCGGTGATGGCGCAAACCGCGAGGATGGCAGACGAGCTGCGGACCATGGATGGTCGGCACCAAGCGGCAACCCGGCCGCACAACAGCCGCGGGATAATCGGAATAGGGATTGTCATAGCCATACGGATAGTCGTCGTAATAAACGCCGTCGACGAACCTGCGGCCGAAATGATGCCGATGGCCACGTCCGCCGCCCGCGAAACGGCCGCCCGCGACGGCTGATCCCGTATTGACCGAACCGCCGCGAACGGCCGCGGCGCCAGAACTATGCGTGCCTCCGCTACCGCTATGCCCGCCGTGAGCTTCAATCGTCTGCGGACTCGCGGCGGCCTTGATCGCACCTCCCGGATTGATCGATGGCAGCGCGTGAGCATCTTGGCTTGTCACCGCCGAGAATGCCAGTAGCGCCGCCGCCAAGCCAACCAGCCGCAACGGCAAAGAACGTCGTGAGAGAGCCGCATTTCCAATCATATGAGGTCTCCGCTATTCCAGCGACGACAGATCAAGGCCACCAAGCGAGTGGCGTCAATAAGCTTCGATGCGGCGTGTTTGGCGTGTCCGCATTTTCGCTTGTGTGATGCTCGCGGCCTGAAACTAACGATGGCAATCTGAATACGCCATGAATGCAACCAGGTCATCATCGGTTCTGATGACGCATCGGTTCTGATGCGCAAAAGATTTTCGAAGACACGTTCAGCCGCGGCGCCAGACGCAATTCACGCGCGGCACAATGACGGTGCCGCTTGGCCGGTATTCCGGCACATAGGTCGCGTTGCATACCCGCACCGCGTTCGGCCCCGGATTGTAACGCGGGTAAACCCCGTCGGGCCCGGCCTGGTCGCGCGGATAAATCCGAAGCCGGCGCGCCGGGCGAACCGGCGCGGGCTCGTTGTCGGGGACAACGGCCGCCCGTGCAAGCCGCGTGGCAGGCATCGGGCTCTGCGCGCCAGCGCCCGTCGCGAGCAGCAAAAAAACCCCCGCCAGCACCACCGATAATCTCACCGAAATGGCTTGTTTACCGCCACGCATTTCACGCATGCCCCAGATCCGTCCTTGCCCCTACGGTCCCCGATTGTGGCGGCAACGTCAACCTGCAAGACGGCCATTTCATCCGAAAGCCGTTCCCCCGCCGTGGCGAACCTGCTTTAACGAGCCCATGTGGAAATCAGCAAAGGCTCCCTCCCTCGCCGAAATAGAGGGCATCGCGCGTGAGGTCTTCGCGCGGCTGCCAAGGGCGTTTCGCGATCTGTGCGAGGATTTGATCATCCGCGTGGACGACTTTCCGACCGAAGAGGTTCTCGACGAGATGGGCGCGGAAAGCGAATTCGACCTGCTCGGCCTGTTTCAAGGGGTAGGCCTGCCCCATCAAAGCCATAGCGACATCGCCCGGTTGCCCAACCTGATCTGGCTCTACCGGCGGCCGATTTTGGATTACTGGTCCGAACATGATGAAACCCTGGGCCGGATCGTTCGTCATGTGTTGATACACGAGATCGGGCATCATTTCGGCCTTTCGGACGACGATATGGATGCGATCGAAACCTCGATGACGTAAATTGCTTTTTGCGCTTTGATGCCGGCTGCATTCGCGATAAACCACGCACCGCAATCGCTTTTCGTCCCTTCCAACCCAAAAGTGTGACCGATGGAAAAATTCACGACGCTCGAAGGCGGCGCGGCCCCGCTGAAGATCATCAATGTCGATACCGACATGATCATCCCGAAACAGTATCTGAAGACCATCAAGCGCACCGGCCTCGGCAAGGGGCTGTTCTCCGAGCAGCGTTACAAGGATGACGGCAGCGAGAACCCCGATTTCGTTCTCAACAAGCCGGCCTATCGCAACGCCAAGGTTTTGGTCGCCGGCGACAATTTCGGTTGCGGCTCCAGTCGCGAACACGCGCCATGGGCGCTGCTCGATTTCGGCATCCGCTGCGTGATCTCGACCTCGTTCGGCGACATCTTCTACAATAATTGCTTCAAGAACGGCATTCTGCCGATCCGCGTCACCCAGGAAGACCTCGACAAATTATTCGACGATGCCGAACGCGGCGCCAACGCGACCTTGACCATCGATCTTGCCAATCAGGAAATCCGCGGCCCCGACGGCGGCACGGTCAAATTCGAGATCGATGCGTTCCGCAAACATTGCCTGATGAACGGCCTCGACGATATCGGGTTGACCATGGAGAAGAAGGCTTCGATCGACGCCTATGAGGCCAAGACGAAGAACGAACGCGCCTGGGCTTAAGATTCCCGTTTGACGCGTGCGACATTTGCGGCCCGACATCGTCACCTTCTGGCACGGTCCGCTCGACGCGTTGAGACGGTTATGTCTGCGCTCGCAGGTGGCCGCCGGCCACAATGTCACGCTCTACAGTTTTGAGCCGCTGGCGCAATTGCCCGACGGCGTCGGCAATGCGCAAGCCGAAGCCATTCTGCCGCGCAGCTTCGCCGAACGGTTACGTCCCACCGGACCCGACGGCAATTGGCGCGACTGGACCACGCTGCAATTCTCCGATTTTTTCCGGATGCGGCTCTTGGCCGAGAAAAAAGGCCTGTGGCTCGATGCCGACGTGCTGTTGCTCAAAGCCATCGACCTCGATCCGGCAAAACCCTATTTCGCCTGGGAGCGGCCGCGCCAGCTCGGCAATTCGGTTTTATATCTGCCGCCGGACGATCCGATCGTGGCGGCGTTCACCGTTCTCATGCAGCAGGATGAATTGACGCCGGACTGGCTTTCGCCGCGGCATCGGCTGACCTTTCTGCTGCACCGCTTGCGGAGATCAAGGCGAGCCTCGGATATTCGTCTGGCCATCTTCGGCCCCGCAGCGCTAACCGCGCTCGCCCGCCGCGCCAACGAGCTGAGCTTCGCCTTGCCCAAGAAATCGTTCTACGCGGTTCATGCCGAGCCAAAGCTGTTTTTTGAGCCACGGGATTTTTCGGCCATGATCGCCGATCCCGACATAACAGGCTTTCACATCTCGCCCAAGGGCCGCGGCGATCAGGAGCCAATTGCGGGCAGCCTGCACGCTTGGGCCGCGGATCGGTTTGGCGCCAACACCGTCATTGCGAGCGAAGCGAAGCAATCCATCTGACCGATGTAAGAAGCTGGATTGCTTCACCGCGTTGCTCCTCGCAATGACGCGAAGCGCAATCTCCGCCACGATGAGCCTGCCCATAGGCTAACTCCCCAGTGATGGAGGAAACGATGTCGGCGCCTCAATTTAACGCGTCATCGCCGTAATCGAATCGGCGATCGCGATCGTGCGCCGCGCCATATCGGCATGCAACCGCTCCACCATCTGGCCGTCGAGCGAGATGGCGCCGCGCGAGGCGTTTTCCGGCAGATCGAAGGCCGCGATGACTTTGCGGGCTTGCGCGACTTCTTCCGCGGGCGGGGTGAAGATGGCGTTGCAGGCCTCGATCTGGCCCGGATGGATCAGCGTCTTGCCGTCGAAGCCGAGGTCGCGCGCTTGCGTGCATTCCTGGCCGAAACCATCGACATTGCTGAAATCGCTGTAGGGACCGTCGAAGATTTCGAGGCCATGGGCACGCGTGGCGAGAATGCAATGGGTGATCATCGGCAGCATGATCGCCCGCCCCGGCTGCATGCGAATGCGCGTCTCGCGCGAAATATCGTTCGGTCCGAACACGAATCCGGAAAACCGCGGCTCGATCTCGCGCGCGGCGGCCGCAAGTTCTTCGGCATGCAGCACCGCGCGCGCGGTCTCGATCATGGTCCAAAGGCGTATCGACGGGGCGGCGTTCGCCTCACGCAAGGCGGCCGCGATGGTCGAGAGATCCGAAACGCTGGAGACTTTGGGAACCAAAATGCCGTCGGGCTTGGCCTTGGCGGCCATTTTGACGTCGTCCCGCCAAAACGAAGTATCGAGCGCGTTGGTCCGCACCCAGACCTCGCGTTGGCCAAAGCCGCCGGCCGCGATCGCCTGCGCGATCTTGTCGCGCGCGAGCCCCTTGGCCTCGGGAGCGACCGAATCCTCAAGGTCGAGGATGATGCCGTCGGCGGGCAGGATGCGGGCTTTTTCCAAGGCGCGCGCGTTCGATCCCGGCATGAACAGAAGGCTGCGGCGCGGACGGATCATCGGTGGTTCCCTTTTCGGATGGTGAGCGACATCCACTCATGGTTTGGGCATTTTGGAAAAAAGGTACCCACTTCTTTCCCACTTCTGGCTTTAACATTTCAACCTTTCTTCCGAAAGCCTTGTCCCAGCTTCTCGCTTATGGTTACAGAGCGCATGATCTCATTTCCGCAACATCTGATCGAGGGTTATCGAACCTTCACCTCGCAGCGGCTGCCGACCGAGCAAACGCGTTACCGCGAATTGTCCGAACGCGGGCAATCCCCGCAAGTGATGGTGATCGGCTGCTGCGATTCGCGCGTTTCGCCCGAGGTAATTTTCGACGCCGGTCCCGGCGAATTATTCGTCATGCGCAACATCGCGAACCTCGTGCCGGTCTACCAACCCGACCAAAATGCCCACGGCGTTTCGGCGGCGCTGGAATTTGCCGTCAACGTGCTGCGCGTCAAACATATCGTCGTACTCGGCCATGCCCAATGCGGCGGCATCCGCGCCTTCATCGACAAGGCCGCCCCACTATCCCCCGGCGATTTCATCGGCAAATGGATGGCGATGTTCGTCAAGCCGGGAGAAAAGGTCGAACAGCGCGACCATGAGACGATGGCCGATTTCACCGTGCGGATCGAAAAGGCCGCGGTGTTCCGCAGCCTGGAAAACCTGATGACGTTTCCTTTTGTGCGCAGCGCGGTCGCGCGCGGCGACACGCATTTGCACGGCGCCTATTTCGGTGTCGCCGAGGGATCGCTTTTTGTACTCGATCAGGAAGCCAAAGAGTTTCGCAGCGCGAGCGAGGAAATGGGCGAATAGGAAGTAGCGAATGGCGAATGGAAAGATTTTCCTATTCGCCACTCACCATTCGCTATTCGCCAATCTCACGCCGCCTTTTTCTTGGCGTGGATCAGCTTGCGGTTGATCAGGCATTCGGCGATCTGCACCGCGTTCAGCGCCGCGCCTTTGCGTAAATTATCCGACACGCACCAGAGCACGAGGCCGTTTTCGACCGTGGGATCGCTGCGGATGCGGCTGACATAGGTCGCGTCCTCGCCCGCCGCCTCATACGGCGTGACGTAACCACCCGGCTCATGCTTGTCGATCACGAGACAGCCCGGCGCCCGACGCAGGAGGTCGCGCGCTTCATCCGGCGAGATCGGATGTTCGAATTCGATGCTGACGGCTTCGGAATGGCTGACGAACACCGGAACCCGCACGCAGGTCGCCGTCAACTTGATTTTGGGATCGAGAATCTTCTTGGTCTCCACCATCATCTTCCATTCTTCCTTGGTGTAGCCGTCCTCCATGAAGACATCGATCTCGGGAATCACGTTGAAGGCGATGCGCTTGGGGAATTTCTTATTGACCAATTCGCTGTTGGTGTAGACCGCCTTGGTCTGCGAGAACAGTTCATCCATGGCGTCTTTGCCGGCGCCGGAGACCGACTGATAGGTCGACACCACCACGCGCTTGATGACGGCCTTGT
>DATGJS010000245.1:0-4392 GCA_035295025.1 Bradyrhizobium sp. | reverse complement strand
GATTACGGTCAGTGCCTGCAATTTACAGCCGACCTCGCGCGGCACGGTGCGGATCAAGTCGCAGGCCGCCGACCACGCGCCTTCGATCGCGCCGAATTATCTCGCCACCAGCGAAGACCGTCAGGTCGCAGCCAGCGCCATCCGCACCACGCGGCGTTTGATGAAACAAGCCGCGCTTATGCCCTACCATCCGCAAGAGTTTCTGCCCGGCCCTTCGGTCGGCGACGACGATGCTTCGCTCGCCAAAGCCGCCGGCGACATCGGCACGACCATTTTCCATCCCGTCGGCACCGCGAAGATGGGAATAGCGAGCGATCCCTTCGCTGTCGTCGACGAGCGCTTGCGCTTTCGCGGGCTTTTTGGCTTGCGGATCGCGGATGCCTCAGTGATGCCGACCATCACCTCTGGCAATACCAACACGCCGACCGCGATGATCGCGGAAAAAGGTGCGGCGATGCTTCTTGAGGATGCGAAGGAATGAGATAGCCCGGATAAGCGAAAGCGATATCCGGGGCTTTTACCAGTCCCGCATGTCGCTGACGCTTATGCGGGTTTCTCGCTTTTGCTATTGTACGGATTCATTCCGTATGATACGATCGGGCTTAACTGGAGGATTCCATGGCCCGCGCCTTAACCGAGAACGGACGGATCGAATTGCGACTCCGCCCCGAAGACAAAGCCATGCTCACCCGCGCCGCCTCGCTCAAGCGGCTCGATCTGACCGGCTACATTCTGCGCAACGTGCTGCCCCATGCCGAGGCCGACATCGCCGAAGCAGAACGGCTCACGCTCACCGAGCGCGATTCCCTGCGCGTGCTCGATCTTCTGGAAAATCCGCCGGCGGCTTCCGCTCGCCTGGTGCGCGCCGCAAAGGCCGGTTTCAGGCTCCCGTGACGGCGCTCGTCTGGGAAGAAGTACCGCTGGCCAAGCATCACGATCGAGCGGCGTTCGACTGCGGCGATGTCGATCTCAATCTTTATGTACAACGCTATGCCCGGCAAAACCATGAGAGCGGCGGCGCGAAATGTTTCGTCGCCGCGCCCGCCGATGCGCCGGCGCGCATTCTCGGCCTCTACACGCTAAGCCCCGCGTCAATCGACTATGCGCGCACGCCCGCGCTCGCGAAGAAGGGGCTGGCGCGTTATGACGTGCCAGTGTTTCGGCTCGGCCGACTCGCCGTCGATCGCACGGTACAAGATCGTGGCCTTGGTAGTGCGCTTTTGTTGTGCGCCGGCACACGCTGCCTCCGCGTCGCGAACGAAGTGGGCGGCGTCGCCATGCTCATCGATGCGAAGAATGAGCGTGTGGCGCAATGGTACAGTGACAATGGAGCCCTCGCGCTGCTTGATGCGCCTTTGTCACTGGTGCTGCCGCTCGCGGTCGTAGCCGACGCACTCAAACGCGGCGCGTGAGGCGGGCATTTCGCACCTGATTTATGCACCAAAAAACCTTTTCGATGTGCAGAATTTTTGAATTTTGATTGTAGAGTCGAGCAAGTAGATGGGGTAACGGACCCCGGTCTGCTGTCCAAGCAAGCCGCGCTCGCTACGAGAGTCGTCATCGCGAGCGATAGCGAAGCGATCCAGAGTCGCGAGGAAATCCTGGATCGCGTCGTCGTTTCACTCCTCGCGATGACGGGGGAAATATCACTCCTCGCGATGACGGTGATAGGACAGGCGTGCCCCGTATGCCGCGCAACACGCTGTCTCAGCCGTCATCGCGAGCGAAGCGATCCAGAAATCACAAAAAACTGGATCGCTTCGTCGCTCTAGCGCAAAATTGCTCCGCAATTTTGTCGCGGGCTCCTCGCGATGACGGAGATACCATTGGAACCCGCGCCGTCATCGCGAGCGAAGCGAAGCGATCCAGCTCGTAACGGGCCGGCCCGTTACCCCATCTACGGACCTCCCATGCAAAAAAATCCATGCAAAAAGTTTCAGTCTATGGCGCATCTTCAACACTGGATTTTGTCCGCCGAACCTGCCATGAGTCCCAAATCAAAAAGGGGGGGGGACGGGCGATCAAACCGCGCCCGCATGTGGGGTGTCATGAAACGATTATTGCTTGGAACGTCCGCGATCGCTGCTCTCGCCGTGGCGCAGCCCTCACGCGCGGCCGATCTTTCGAGTCCCCCCCCCCCGAAATCTTTAACGGCGGCGTCCACTAACTGGACCGGATGTTATGCCGGCGCATCCGCCGGCGTCGGGGTCACGAGCGACTCGGTTGTCGGCGACAGCGGCGGCGGCGGCCTCATCGGCGGCCAGCTCGGCTGTAACGTTCAGACCGGCGTAATCGTCTTTGGGCTTGAGGGCGAAGCGGCATGGTCCGGGCTTTCGAACAGTAATATCTTCACGCAAGCAGGCTTTTCGTCGCAAACCGCCGACCGCAGCCGCTGGAACGCCGATCTCTCGGTGCGCGCGGGCGTCGCGGTCGATCGCGCGCTTGTTTACGGCAAGGTGGGCTTAGCCACGGGCGGGTTCGCATCCGCCTTCTCCGATACCAATGGCGACTTCCAGAACGCCAGCGGCACATTGAGCGGCCCGCTGCTCGGCTTCGGCGTCGAAGTTGCGTTCGCGCCGAACTGGAGCGCCCGGCTCGAATATAACCACATCGATTATGTCGGCAAAACTTTGCATTTCGATCAGAGCGCGGCCAATGGCGGGCCTTTCGACCAAAGCACCTCCGCTCAGACCGACATCGTCAAAGCCGGAATCAATTACCGCTTTGGCGGTGCGGATTTTGCGCTCACTTCCGATCAGCCCACATGGTCGCCGATCGCCAAAGCGCCCGCGTATAAAGCGTCCACCACAGCCGCCTATGACTGGACCGGGTGCTATCTCGGCGCATCCGCCGGCGCGGGTGTCCTGAACGATACATTCGCCGGCGTGAATGGCGCCAATGGCATCGCCGGCGGCCAGCTCGGCTGTAATTTTCAAACCGGGCAAATCGTCTTCGGTCTCGAAGGCGAAGCGGCCTCCGGCCTGAAGGAACGCTTTGACTTTTCGGAAGTGGGATTTTCACAGGAAGTCACCGGCCGCAACCGCTGGAGCGCCGACCTCGCCGCGCGCGCCGGCGTCGCGATCGATCGCGCGCTTGTCTACGGCAAGGTTGGCGTCGCCAGTGGCGGGTTATCGTTCGCCTTCTCCAATAGCACCCCCGGCGATTTTCAGAACGCCAGCGGCACCTTGACCGGAATAGTGTTCGGCTTCGGCCTCGAAGTTGCGTTCGCGCCGCATTGGAGCGCCAGGCTCGAATACGATCACATCGACTATCTCGGCCGCGATTTGTCTTTCAATACCGTCGGATTCGCGCCGGTCGACCAAACCGAATCGGCCCAGACCAACCTCGTCAAGGCCGGAATCAACTACCAATTCGGTGGTTCGGATCGGCCCTTCGCGGCCGCTCCCGCACGCCCGGCCTTGCCGATGGCCACCTATAACTGGACCGGATGCTACGCCGGCATTCACGCAGGCGGCGGCGTGCTCAGCGATCCGTTTGCCGGCGCCAACGGCGCCGGTGGCATCGCGGGCGGTCAAGCCGGTTGTAACGTCCAGACCGGGCAAATCGTCTGGGGCGTGGAAGGCGAAGCGGCGTGGTCCGGGCTGAAGAACAATCTCGTGTTTAATCAACCGGCTGCGGCCGCGTTCGGGGTTGGATTTTCGAACCCATTCACCAGCTCCATCAGATGGAGCGCCGATCTCGCCGCGCGCGCGGGCGTCGCGGTCGGCCGCGCGTTGATTTACGGCAAGGCCGGAATCGCCTCTGGCCGGTTCGATTTTGCGGAGAATTCTGCGCAGAATGACGGCAGTTCCAGCAATTTTCAGAACGGCAGCGCCGTCTTGACTGGATTGCTGTTCGGCGCCGGCCTTGAATACGCGTTCGCATCGAATTGGAGCGCCAAGTTCGAATTCGACCGCATCGGTTATTTGGGCCGGGGCGTGCCATTTGCTTCGGGTCAAATTAATAACGGCGTCGCCTCCATCAATCCTCCTTTCAACCAAACCCAAAGCGCCACCAGCAACGTCGCCAAGATCGGCGTCAACTACCGCTTCTTCGGCGCTGGCGATCCTGTGGTCGCCGCGAAATATTGAGGGCGCCCGTCGCGTCATTGCGAGGAGCTCTTCGCGACGAAGCAATCCAGAATCGCGAGAAAGTCCTGGATCGCGTCGTCGCTCTAGCGCAAAATTGCTCCGCAATTTTGTCGCGGGCTCCTCGCGATGACGATGATAGGACAGGCGTTCCCCGGATGCGGCGCAACACGCTGTCTCAGCCGTCATCGCGAGCGAAGCGAAGCGATCCAGCTCGTAACGGGCCGGCCCGTTACCCCATCTACGGACCTCCTATGAAAAAAAATCCACGCAAAAAGTTTCAGTCGACGGCGCGTCTTCAACG
>DATGJS010000244.1:0-3623 GCA_035295025.1 Bradyrhizobium sp. | reverse complement strand
AGCAGCGGCAGATGCCAGGGGTCGAACGCCTCGATGCCCTTCGGCGGCCAAGTGCCGGGCACGCTGCAAGCACCGATCTGGGCGTTTGCGCCGCATCCGAAAATCGCATCGCGGGCGGCGTGAACGGCATCGGCCGGAAACAGCGCCGAGTTGAAGAAAGCCCAGAACCAGGCCACGAAGAACATCACCTCGGAGGCAATGAACAAAATCATGCCGTAGCGGTGACTGATCTGCACCACGCGGGTGTGGTCGCCCTTGACCTGCGCCTCCCGGATCACATCCGTCCACCAGCTCGCCATCGTGTAAAGCACGCCGAGAGTGCCGATGAAGAACACCAGCCAGGAGGCGGAATACAAATGCTTCATCCAGCCGATGGCGCCGACCGCCATGATGAAGGCCGAGACGGAGCCGACGATCGGCCATGGGCTCGGATCGACGAGGTGGTAATCGTGATGCTTGACTTGCGCCGTAGCCATTGAAATCTCTCCGTTAGCGGTGCCGGCTTGATCCGGCCTCTTCATCTCAATCGTCAGTTTCCGGAAATCCGAGCAGGTTCCGGCATCACAAATTGCCTTTGGGTTTGTCTGGTTCGCTGGCCGCCAGCGGCTTTAACGCCGACTCGCGCACCGGATAGAACGTGTAGGACAGGGTGATGGTGTTCAGAGCGTCATTTTCGCCATCATTGGCGATCGACGGATCGACATAGAACACCACGGGCATTTCCCGCTTTTCGCCGGGCGCCATGGTCTGCTCGGTGAAACAGAAGCAGTTGATCTTCTGGAAATACGCCCCGACCGTCAGGGGCGTCACATTATAGGCGGCTTGTCCGGTCGTGGCGCGGGCCGACAGGTTGGTCACCGTGTAAAAGATCGTCGTGACTTCGCCGATTCGGACTTCGACCTCGTTCTGCTCGGGAACAAATTTCCAGGGCAACCCTCCCGCGACGTTGGAATCGAAGCGAACCAGAACCTTGCGCGCCAGCGGCGCGCCCGACGGCGCCGAGGTCGCGACCTGCGTGGTGCCGTTAAACCCGGTGGCGCGGCAAAACCAGTTGTAGAACGGCACCGCCGCGTAGGAAGCGCCCACCATCAGCACGACCACGAAACCGCAAATGGCGGCGACCATCGCATCGCGCCCCAATCCGCGGCGCGATGGCGCTACTGCGCTGGCAAGTGCTTGTTGCGACAGGGTCGGTTCGCGCTTCATGTCATTCACATCGGCCGCATAAGAACAATCGGTCCTTTGGCGATGGTAACGGCAAAGAACAAGATAACCAGAACGCCGAGCGCCAGCGCGATCGCAATCGAGCGCTGACGGCGGCTTTTCTTCTGCGCCTCGGTGAGGACGATTCCACCTGGTTCCTCTTTGTCGGGCATTGGATTGCCATATGCCTCTTACCAGATCGACGGCGCGACCGCGCGCGCCACGACTTCGATCAGCAAGGTCGCGAACAACGCAAACAGATAAAGAATGGAGAACGCAAAGAGCCGCCGCGTGGCGCGCCCGGCTTGGTGGCCTTCGCGATGACGATAGACATTCACGGCGAGCATCAGCATGCCGCCGCCGAGAATGAGCGAGGCGACACCATAGACCGCGTCGAAATAGCCGAGCGGCCAGGGCGCGGCGGCGATCGCCACCAGCACGATCGTGTAGAGCAAAATCTGCGCGCGCGTGGCGTCCGGCCCGGCGACGACCGGCAGCATCGGGACGCCGGCGCGGGCATAATCATCGCTGCGAAACAGCGCCAGCGCCCAGAAATGCGGCGGAGTCCAGAAGAAGATGATCAGAAACAGAAGCAGCGGCTCGACCGACAGCGAGCCGGTCGCCGCCGCCCAGGCCACGACCGGCGGCAAAGCACCCGCCGCGCCCCCGATCACGATGTTCTGCGCGGTCCAGCGCTTGAGCGCCATGGTGTAGATCACGACGTAGAAGAAGATCGTAAAGGCCAGAAGTGCGCCCGCGACCCAGTTCACCAGAATGCCGAGCGTCATTACCGAGAAAAACGCAAGCGTCAGGCCGAAGGCCGCGGCTTCCGGCGGCGTGATGCGACCGCGCGGGATCGGCCGGTTCGCGGTGCGCGACATCAAGGCATCGATATCGCACTCGTACCACATGTTCAGCGCGCCAGAGGCGCCCGCCCCGACCGCGATGCAGAGAATAGAGGTGAAAGCCAGCACCGGATGCACATGAACAGGCGCGATCATCAGCCCCACCAGCGCGGTGAAGATCACGAGCGACATCACCCGCGGCTTTAGAAGCGCGACGTAGTCGGCGACGTCGGCTTCCGAAATCCGCGGTGGCGCAAGATCGATATGGTGTTCAACGATCGACAATGGTCACACTTCCCAAGCCACGCGATAGGTTTACCCGCTCACCCGGATTGCTTCGCAATCCGACCTCCCCCCATGGGAGAGGCAAAAGGCTCACTGCACGCGCGGCAGCACTTCGAATTGGTGGAACGGCGGCGGGGACGACAGCGTCCACTCCAGCGTGGTCGCGCCGGCTCCCCACGGATTGTCGGCCGCCTGCTGCTTGCGCATGAACGCGTCGATCACGCCGTAGATGAAGATCAAAACGCCAAATCCGGAGATATAGGAGCCGATCGACGAGACGAAGTTCCAGCCGGCGAACGCATCGGGATAATCGACATAGCGGCGCGGCATGCCGGAGAGCCCGAGGAAGTGCTGCGGGAAGAACACCAGGTTCACGCCGACGAAGGTGAACCAGAAATGCGCCTTACCGATGACCTCGCTATACATATAGCCGGACATTTTCGGGAACCAGTAATACCAGCCGGCAAAGATAGCGAACACGGCGCCGAGCGACAGCACATAATGGAAGTGCGCGACGACGTAATAGGTATCTTGCAGCACGCGATCGACGCCGGCATTGGCCAGCACCACGCCGGTGACGCCGCCGACCGTGAACAGGAAGATGAAACCGATCGCCCACAGCATCGGCGTCTTGAATTCGATCGAGCCGCCCCACATCGTGGCGATCCAGGAGAAAATCTTCACGCCGGTCGGCACCGCGATCACCATGGTGGCGGCGACGAAATAGGCCTGCGTCGCTGAGGACATGCCGACCGTGTACATGTGGTGCGCCCACACCACAAAGCCGATGCCGCCGATCGCCACCATCGCATAGGCCATGCCGAGATAACCGAACACCGGCTTTCTCGAAAAGGTCGAGACGATCTGGCTGATCATGCCGAAGCCGGGAAGAATCAGGATGTAGACTTCGGGATGGCCGAAGAACCAGAACAAATGCTGGAACAGGACCGGGTCGCCGCCGCCTTCGGCCGAGAAGAAGGTGGTGCCGAAATTACGATCGGTGAGCAGCATGGTGATGGCGCCGGCCAATACCGGCAGCGACAACAGAAGCAGGAACACCGTGACCAGGATCGACCACACGAACAGCGGCATCTTGTGCAACGTCATGCCCGGCGCGCGCATGTTGAAGATCGTGGTGATGAAATTGATTGCGCCGAGAATCGAGGACGCGCCGGCCAGGTGCAGCGACAGAATCGCGAAATCGACCGCCGGTCCGGGATGGCCCGACGTCGACAGCGGCGCATAGATCGACCAGCCCGCGCCGACGCCGTTGGCGCCCGGCTCGCCTTC
>DATGJS010000243.1:0-4026 GCA_035295025.1 Bradyrhizobium sp. | reverse complement strand
CAGGTTGCATCGATGAGTGAGAGGCCACCCATTTCGCCACGGAGCCCGCGCGCCGCGCTGGAGCCCGAGCAGCTCCCTCCGCCGCCAAAGCGCTCCGATCGCGTCCGCAATCCGCTTGTCGTGTTCGGTAACGCCGTCATCACGCTTATTCTGGTTCTGATGATCGCGATCGGGGGCGGCTATATCTACGGTAGGCAGAAGATTGAAGCGGCCGGCCCGTTGCAAGAAGATAAGGTCGTCAATATTCCGGCGCGGGCGGGGATGACCGATATCGCCGATATTCTTCAGCGCGAGGGAGTCATCGACAACAACCGCTGGGCCTTCATCGGCGCCGTATTTGCCTTGAAAGCCCGCTCCGAACTCAAGCCCGGCGAATATTTGTTTCCGAAAAGCGCCAGCTTGCGGGACATCATCGCAACCATTGTCGAAGGCAAGGTGGTTCAGCACGCCATTACGATTCCCGAAGGGTTGACCTCCGAGCAGATCGTGGCTCGGCTTTCCGAAAACGATATTTTTGCCGGCTCCGTGCGCGAGATACCGCGTGAGGGCACTCTGTTGCCCGAAACCTATAAATTTCCCCGCGGGACTCCCCGCGAGCAAGTCATCTCGCGCATGCAACAAACGCAGAAACGTGTGCTCGCCGAAATATGGGAACGGCGCAGCCAGGACATCCCCATCAAATCTCCAGAACAATTGGTGATATTGGCATCGATCATCGAGAAGGAGACGGGGAAGGCGGACGAGCGAAGCCGTGTCGCCGCCGTGTTCGTCAATCGTTTGCGGCAGAAAATAAAGCTGCAATCGGACCCGACGATCATCTACGGGCTGGTCGGCGGCAAGGGAACGCTGGGCCGACCGATCAAGCGAAGCGAGATCCAACAACCCTCGCCTTACAACACCTATGTGGTGGACGGCTTGCCGCCTGGCCCGATTGCCAATCCCGGGCGGGCTTCGTTGGAGGCGGCCGCCAATCCCGCGCGAACACGTGATCTGTTTTTCGTGGCTGACGGGACCGGCGGCCACGCCTTTAGCGATTCTTACGATCAGCACCAGAAAAACGTCGCCAAATTGCGGGCGATGGAAAAGCAGATCCAAAACGACACGGTCGAACCGGTTGAGGAGCCCGCGCCGGCCACCGCAAGCGTGGGCGCGCCGGCGGATCAGAGCTCGGGGCCGGCGGCGGCAAAGCCGGCTGCTGCGATCAAGAAGCCGGTGCACCCGGCGGCCTCCCCGATCCGGCAGGGGGCGTCACAGCCCACCGCGCCTTCGCCGGTGGTTCAGCAATAGCCGGCGGGATAGGATCAGCTAAAGCCAAGCGTCTTTTTCCGGTCGAGAACGCCTATATGCAATCGGAAATGATTTAGCGGACGCAAATTTCACTTCTTTCCGGAGAATTTCACGCGATGGTCCTGTCAAGCATGACCGGCTTTGCCCGCAGCCACGGCGCCAGCGGGCCTTACGTGTTCGAATGGGAGTTGAAGTCGGTCAACGCCAAGGGATTCGATCTGCGCATGCGCTTTCCCCCAGGCTGGGACGAGTTGGAAGGGCTCACAAAAAAGCGCGCCGCGGACGTGCTGTCGCGGGGCACGGTATACGCTAACTTCAACGTCAAGCGCACCAACGCGCCGTCCACGGTTCGTGTCAACGAGGAGGTTTTGGCCTCGGTCGTTCGCGTTGCCGGCGCACTCTCCGGCAAGATCGACGCGGTCGCGCCCAGCATCGACGGGCTTTTGTCCATCAAGGGCGTCATTGAAGTGGTCGAGCCGGAAATCGACGAGGCGCAAGACAAGGCCGCGCGGGCGGCGGCTTTAGCTGTGTTCGATCAGGCGCTCGCGCAACTCCTCGACATGCGCCGGCGAGAAGGCCGCGCATTGGGACAGGTTCTTCTGCAACGAATGGATGAAATCGAACGATTGGCGAAGAAAGCCGAGGCCGCGCCAGGACGCAAACCGGACGCCATCAAAGCGCGGCTTGCCGAGCAGATCGCGGTGCTGCTTGAAGCTTCCGACCGGCTCGATCCCGACCGTCTCAATCAGGAAGCGCTTCTGATGGCGACCAAAGCCGATATTCGCGAGGAACTCGATCGAATAGCCTCTCACATCGCGCAGTCTCGCGAGATGATCGCCAAGGGAGGGCCGATCGGCCGGCGGCTCGACTTTCTCGCGCAGGAATTCAATCGCGAGGTCAATACCTGCTGCTCCAAATCCAACGATATCGATTTGACCAATATCGGCCTCGAAATGAAGAACGTCGTGGAGCAATTCCGCGAACAGGTTCAGAACCTGGAGTGAACCATGGAAACTGGTTTCGACGGAGTCGAACGGCGTGGGTTGATGTTCGTGCTGTCCTCGCCGTCGGGCGCGGGAAAGACGACGCTGTCGCGGTTGTTGATCGAGCGGATGGCGGGTTTGAAAATGTCGGTGTCCGCCACCACCCGGCCGATGCGCCCCGGCGAAGTCGATGGCCGGGATTATCTGTTCGTCGATAAAGCCCGATTTAAACAGATGGTGGAACAACACGAATTGCTCGAATGGGCCACCGTGTTCGACAATAGTTACGGCACACCGCGCCGGCCGGTCGAAACCGCGCTTTCCTCGGGGCAGGACGTGCTATTCGATATTGATTGGCAGGGTACGCAGCAATTGCGGGAAAAGGCTCGGGCCGACGTGGTCAGCGTCTTTATTCTTCCGCCATCGGCCGCCGATCTGGAAAAGCGGCTGCACAGCCGCGCGCAGGACAGCGACGCGGTGATACGTTCGCGCATGAGCCGCGCCACGCATGAGCTCAGTCACTGGGCGGAATACGATTATATTGTCGTCAATCATGACGTGGAGGAGGCCTTCGCCGAGGTTCAATCGATCTTGAAGGCGGAGCGGCTTAAGCGGGAGCGTCGCACCGGCCTGACGGTGTTTGTGCGAGAATTGCAGCGGCAATTGGAAAAATAAACGGACTACATCGAGGCGCGTCTCGGTTTGCGCGGCGTGAAGGTTGTCGGGCGGTCATCTGAAGCCGTGGCGCTTTTGACGTCGCGGGCAAATCGTGGCCGATATTCATCGTTGCCCGCGCGAGGAGGATCCGAAAGGGGATGATCTGAAAGGACAATCCGATCGTCGTCGGTCGTTTCCCAAACCGGCTCTCGGGCATGAGGCATCGTGCGGCGCCGCAGGCGCCGTGTGCGGTCCCCTCTGGAGATGAGTAAGGCGGTGCCCGCAAAGGTGAGCGCGCCGATGGTCGCGGCGACCAAAGCTGGAATCGTGCTGGGCCGAAATTCTGCCAATGAGTTGGCGAAGGACGCCGATGGAGGCACGGCACTTGGAAGGTCGACAACGGCCTGCGATCGATTGTCGGCGAGGCGTGAGTTGTCTGCTCCGGGCTCGGGCGCCGGATTAGTCATTGTCGGTGGGGGCCAGCGCGCCGCAACGATGGGGGTTGTGGTCTGCGCAAGCGCTTCGGCGGGCCAAGCCGTGGGCGCTGGCACATTGGCCGGCGCGCTGACGGCGGGGCCGTCCTCGTGGTTACTTCGCGCGGGAAGTTCGGCGCGAGCATCGACCGCCGGTGGCTTAGGGGAAAGGGAATTCCGCGGCCCCACCTGTGATAGTCCGCCGCCCTCGTGACGCAGATACCAGCAATTGCGCTTATTGACGTGGTCGATGCGATAATACCAATGACCTCCTGGCGGCGTATCGCCTTTCGGTTCGGTAAGGCAGCCATCGGCCGTCGCGGTTTCTCCGCCCGCCACCGCAAACGGGATTCCTGTAAGGATATTGACGAGGATGGCGAATACGAATTTCGTAGGTCGCCTTTGCATTCGTCGCTGCATTCGTCTTGGCATGCATATCTCCGGTGAACGCGATACTTCTCACATGCCAAACCTCCCCAAAAATTTGGGTCGCAATACGCTGCAAATCCGGATGGTACGGGGCTTAATTCAGGCGTCGGCTCGTCGCCTTTAAGGCACTGGCCGACGCCATTTCATGGGTCAGTTTTTCAGGACGACGCGTCCGACAACTTGTCCGGCCCGCAAGG
>DATGJS010000242.1:0-4526 GCA_035295025.1 Bradyrhizobium sp. | reverse complement strand
AAGCCGATCAGGTTCCTATCCTCGCCAAGACAGTAAAGCCGCTATTTCATTTTTTCCCGACCGTTTGAACCCATGGGCGGCTTGGGGCGTCCCTTAAAGGTCAGACAATGAGGGCTACTGAAGCCCGACAAGAGGGGACCGCTATGATCAAGACTTTTTCGGCCGTCGGTATCGCCGTTTTTGTTGCTACCACTCTCGCCATTTTCCCCGGGTTTGCGCCGGAAGTCGAAGCGAGCGTGCCGCGTGCGCTGGCCAAGGCTGACCGCCTCGATATCCGCCCCATTGGCAGCGACTGCTCGCAACAGACTTGGCCGCGTTTTGAGGCTTCTTGCCTGCGAACCGCGGGCTCTAAAGCCCTCGTTCGGGAGGCTCGCCTCGTCACCGCCAACCGCATGCCATGAGCGGAGCGTGCCGCATGGCTCGACAAGGTCAATAGATCATTCGACGATATGACTGGCGCATCGCTCGATGTCTGCGATCTGCTCTGCCGTCAGAACGCGTTTGGGGAACATGTGGAACAGGCGCGGACTTTGATAAAAAAGTTTATGCATCCGGAAGTTTCGGCGCGCCGAAATCGGGGCTACCAGATAATAGTTCACAACTATGAAGACGATCAAAGCGGCGACGTAGAAGTGCACCAGCACGATCATCGGCGAATTCCAGCGATACACATGAGCCGCGGCAAGTAGTCCAAAATATATCAAAGCCCACGCTGCCAAAATCACCAGACTCCGACGGCTACGATAGGCGGCGGCGGCGTGAAGTTTGTTCGCCGCCACATAATCATCAGCAGTAAATGTCAGTGACACGGACCGGCTCATTGTGAACTCTCGCCAAGGTAATCAAACACATTCTAACACCCGCGACCCTTAAGCGCGATAAGATTAGTTGAATCATCATCTTGCTTTGGTTTTTGATTGAGCGCGATCTCCGCACAGAACGCGCTCCGCGTTTGTGGCGAGGGAAAACCGCTGCACATTGTTGCGCCGATGCGGCCTTCGGGTCCGGATCATGCTCTGGCAGCGAATCGGCTCAGCGATCAGCCGCCATTTCCGTTACCATTCTCGGCTTCCTCGCCGATGTGCTCGACCGACACCACATGCTCGTCTTCGGCGGTGTCGAACACGATGACGCCCTGGGTCGAGCGACCGGCGATGCGGATGTCCTCGACCGGACAGCGGATCAATTGGCCCTTGTCGGTCACCAGCATGATCTGATCGGAATCCTCGACCGGGAAGGAGGCCACCAGCTTGCCATTGCGATTGTTGACCGACATCGCGACGATGCCTTTGCCGCCGCGTCCCGTGGTGCGGTATTCGTAAGACGAGGTGCGCTTGCCGTAGCCATTCACGGAAACTGTCAGCACCACCTGCTCTTGCGCCGACATTTCGACGTAGCGGTCGGAGGAGAGCTGAATGGCGTTGGGTGTCTCCTCGGACTCGGCCTCCGCCGCCTCCTCCGCAGCCCCCTCGCCGGCGACCGCGCGGCGCATTTTCAAATACGCCGATCGTTCGTCCGAAGATGCTTCGACATGGCGCAGGATCGAAAGCGAAATCAGCCGATCGCCCTCGGCCAACGCAATGCCGCGCACGCCCATCGAGGTGCGGCCCGAAAACACCCTGACATCCGTGACAGGAAAACGGATGCACTGGCCGCCGGCCGCCGTGAGCAGCACATCGTCATGTTCGGTGCAGATTTGCACGTCCACGATCGCCTCATCCGCGTCGAGCTTCATCGCGATGATGCCGGAGCGGCGAACATCGACGAAATCGGAGAGCTTATTGCGGCGAACGGTGCCGCCCGTGGTGGCGAACATCACGTCGAGATTACCCCAGGAGGATTCATCCTCCGGCAGCGGCATAATGGTGGTGATACGCTCGCCCTGCTCCAGCGGCAGGATGTTGATCATCGCCTTGCCGCGGGCGTTGGGCGCGGCCATCGGCAACCGCCAGACCTTTTCTTTGTAGACCTGACCGCGCGAGGAGAAAAACAAGACCGGCGTATGGGTGGAGGCGACAAACAAGCGGCTGACGAAATCCTCGTCGCGGGTCTGCATGCCGGCCCGGCCTTTGCCGCCGCGCCGTTGCGCGCGATAGGTCGAAAGCGGCACACGCTTGACGTAACCGGCATGCGACACCGTCACCACCATGTCCTCGCGCTGAATGAGGTCTTCGTCCTCGACCTCGCCTTCCTGTTCGACGATGACGGTCTTGCGCGGCGTGGCGAATTCGGATTTCACGTCGGCGAGTTCGGTCTTGATGATGGCCTGAACGCGGGCGCGCGAACGCAGAATGTCGAGATAGTCGGCAATTTCGACCGCGAGCTTGTCGAGTTCCTCGGAAATCTCCTCGCGGCCAAGCGCGGTAAGCCGTTGCAGGCGCAAATCGAGGATGGCCTTGGCCTGTTCGATCGACAACCGCGCCGTGCCGTCTTCCGCCAGCCGATGACGGGGATCGTCGATCAGCGTGATCATGGCGGCGACGTCCTTGGCCGGCCAGTCGCGCGACATCAGGGTTTCGCGCGCCGTATTGGGGTCGGGCGAGGTGCGGATGACGCGGATGATCTCGTCGATATTGGCGACCGCAATGGCAAGGCCCACGAGAATATGGGCGCGGTCGCGCGCCTTGTTGAGCAGGAATTTGGTCCGCCGCGTCGCCACCTGCTCGCGGAAGGCGATGAACAGCGTCAAAAGATCCTTCAGGTTCATCACCTGCGGACGGCCGGCGTCGAGCGCCACCATGTTGGCGCCGAAATTGGTTTGCAAGGGAGTGAAGCGATAAAGCTGATTGAGCACCACATCGGGCACCGCGTCGCGCTTGAGCTCGACGACGACGCGGAAACCGTCGCGGTCGGACTCATCGCGCAGATCGGAAATGCCCTCGATCTTCTTCTCGCGCACGAGTTCGGCGATACGCTCGACCATCGTGGCCTTGTTCACCTGATAGGGAATTTCCGTGACGATGATGGCTTCGCGATCCTTGCGGATGGTGTCGATCGAAACCTTGCCGCGCATCACGATCGAGCCGCGGCCGAGATGATAAGCCGAGCGAATTCCCTGGCGTCCCAAAATGATGCCGCCGGTCGGAAAATCCGGTCCTGGAACGATGTCGATCAGTTGATCGATCGAAAGCGAGGGATTGTCGATCAGCGCCACACAGGCATCGATCACTTCGCCGAGATTATGCGGGGGAATGTTGGTCGCCATGCCGACCGCGATGCCGCCGGCGCCGTTGACCAGGAGATTCGGAAATTTTGCCGGCAGCACTGCCGGCTCTTTCTCGGTGCTGTCGTAGTTCGGCTGGAAATCGACCGTGTCCTTGTCGATGTCGTCAAGCAGGCTTTGCGCGATCTTGGTCAGGCGCGATTCCGTGTAACGCATCGCCGCCGGCATATCGCCATCGACCGAGCCGAAATTGCCCTGGCCGTCGATCAGCGGAACGCGCATGGAAAAATCCTGCGCCATGCGCACCAGCGCGTCGTAGACCGACTGATCGCCGTGGGGATGGTATTTACCGATGACGTCGCCGACCGTGCGCGCCGACTTCCGGTACGCCTTGTTCCACTCGAAACCGTTTTCATACATTGCGTAGAGGATGCGCCGATGCACCGGCTTGAGGCCGTCGCGCGCATCCGGCAACGCCCGCGCCACGATAACGCTCATGGCGTAATCGAGGTAGGAGCGCTTCATCTCGTCGAGGATGGAAACGGGACGAATATCGGAAGGCGCCGGCGGCTCTCCCGGCTTGGTATCTTCAGGTTCGGACAAGGGAAAAATCCGGTCGGTTTCGCTTGAGAATCATATAGCGCATCGCGGTCTTTGAGACCACCCAGCGCCGCGAAGCTTGTTTTCCCTTCGTTTTTCCAGTGACTTAGCTTAGCATCCGAAGCGTTATTTTGACGTTCTTCTCAAAACGGAATGTCGTCATTCATGTCGCCGTTGCGCGCTCCCGCCGCTACCGCCCGGCGCGGCGCACTGGTGGGTCCGCTGCCGCCGAAATCGCCGCCCTGGTCGTCGGAAGCGACGCTGCCGCCGCTGCCGCCGCGCCCATCGAGCATGGTCAGGCTTGAGTTGAATCCTTGCAGCACGACTTCGGTGGAATATTTCTCGACGCCGCTTTGATCGGTCCATTTGCGGGTTTGCAATTGGCCTTCGATATAAACCTTGGCGCCCTTTTTCAGATATTGCTCGGCGATCTTGCAGAGCCCTTCATTGAAGATCACCACGCGGTGCCATTCGGTCTTTTCCTTGCGCTCACCGGTGGCCTTGTCGCGCCAGCTCTCCGAAGTCGCGATGCTGAGATTGGCGATCGGCCGCCCATCCTGGGTCCGCCGGATTTCGGGATCCTTGCCGAGATTTCCGACCAAAATCACCTTGTTCACACTGCCTGCCATCGCCGCTCTCCACTCTGCTCATCGCCACCAAACCACCACGCCATACCCTCGGCACGGGCATGGCCGTCCATGCTTCCAAATCCGACCAACCCTATACGTTCATTCGATAGGCAAGCCGAAATATAGGTTTCTAG
>DATGJS010000241.1:0-3727 GCA_035295025.1 Bradyrhizobium sp. | reverse complement strand
GCCATGGTGCCGTCATCGACCACGGTGACGCCCTTGGCCGCGACCTGCTGACCCATCAGACCGGCAAAGGCGCTTGTTTTCTTGCGGTTGAAATCGCCTTCAAGCCCATGGCCGACGGCTTCATGCAGCATCACGCCGGGCCAGCCGGCGCCCAACACCACGTCCATTTCGCCGGCGGGCGCCGGCACCGATTCCAGATTGACCAGTGCCTCGCGAATCGCGCCGTCGGCGGCCTCGCGCCACGACTTGGCCTCGATGAAACGCGCATAGCCTTCGCGGCCGCCATAGCCCTTGCTACCGCTTTCCTGCCGCTCGCCCTGGCCCGCGACCACGGAAATATTGACCCGCACCAAGGGGCGAATGTCGCGATAACTTTCTCCATCCGGCCGCAGGATTTCGACCACCTGCCAGGTCGCCCCTAAGCTCACCGTGACTTGGCGCACCCGCGGATCTTTGTCGCGGACATAGGCGTCGATTTCGGCGAGCAGCTTCACCTTGGTCTCAAATCCCGGTGCATCCAGCGGATTTTCGTCGCCATAAAGCCGCACATTGGTGTGCGCGGGCGGGGCCGCAAACGTGCCGCTGTAGCCGCCGCGGACGGCAGCGACCGCGTCCGCCGCGCGGATCAAGGCCGGCAGCGAGACGTCGGATGAATGCGCATAGCCGACCGCGTCGTCTTTCACCGCGCGCAGGCCAAAACCTTGCGACGTGTCATAAGTCGCCTGCTTCAGCCTTCCATTGTCGAACATCAAGGCTTCGGTCTGGGCATATTCGAGGAATAATTCGCCGTCATCGGCGCCGGAAAGACCCCGCGTGATTTGTTGGCGGACAGAGTCGCGGTCGAGGTTGGCGCGGTCGAGAAGCGAGGTCGTGGGGGTCATGGTTGCTCCAAACTTTCGTTCTTGAGAACGCCTCAAGCCGTAAACGCCTCAGGCCGTCGTCGTGTGACGTTCCGCTTCCGGTACGCGGAAGATAATCACGGCAGGCGCAAAAGGGGAGGGCCAAGTGTGCCGGTTCAGAAGTCCGCACCCCTGTTGCCGCGAGTTCGCCATGCGGACTTCCGAACCAAAAGCCACACTAGCTAGGTGAGGCAAGCTGCCTCATGGCAGTTTGTCATACCCCTCGCCGAGCCCGTTCAGGCTGAGCGGGAAGCCGATGCCTTCCTCCGGCGTTTCGAAGATGATGAAGGTCGCGGTCTTGGCGGTCCTGAGCTGTCCCAGAAGCTTGTCGTCCATCACCACTTCCGCCACGCAGCCATTGGGCAGGCAGCGAACGAACCCGATGTGGCCGACATCGACATTGTCGAGTTTCAGTCCCAAGCCGGAGGGCAAAAGCACGCCGAGCGGTGCCACCACCCGCATCAGTTTGCTTTTTTGATCGGCGGTTTTGAGCACAATGACGGTCAACCCCGCATTGGAGCGGTCTTCGGCTACCACGCTCTGGATCAGTGCACATTGCTCGCCTTGCGCCCCCGGCGGGGTGTCGCAGCGGATTTGCCAGTCGCCATGAACCGAGCGTACCGCGCCTTGGGCACTCGCCAGAGCCGTCAAGCCAAACCAAAGGAAAATGGCTAGTACCGCCGATCTGAAGTCCCTGCACCACAAGCTGCGAATTCGATCAGGACTTCAGATCGATAAAGCGGTACTAGAACCAATAAGTTTGCTAGTGCCCATGACTTTCCGAAGTTCGTGAAAGTGGGTGCTGCGATGGAGCGCGAACTTCGGAAAGTGGGTACTAGGCCAGAATCCGCCAGGGATTTCGAAAACGCCATCAGGGTCGATTCCTCGATATTTCCTGTTTCCTCGGCCGGTTGGGTCGCAAAGTCGATCATAACCGACTGATACGGCAATGACGGCGTCTTGAAGGCAGTCCTTCCCCACCGGAAGCTGCGAATCAAGCCCCTCTATGGCAGCAATTCTGTTGCCTACATCGGGTAATCCGCCTGTCAAGCCGTGATGGAGCGAAAACGCGTGGTTTCGCCGGTTTCTTCCGGAAAATGCGGCATCCCAAGAATAGCAGGTGATGCGCGCCGCGACGCCCTACTACTGCATTGCGATGGCCTGCGAATTATGGTTTGAGAGGCGAGATTTCGACGCGTTCCAGCGATCTGGCCCATCGGCTTTCTCAAAGTTCATGCCAAGGCCGTTTGTCAGGGGGCGGGATCGTGCCCGCGTTCTTTGCCTTCGGGCGGAATGCGCCAAGGGATTTATTTGTTTAAGGGAGCGCGAGCGACATGAAGATGTCGAAGGGCCAGATGGGCCGCCGGTTGCTGGGATGGGGAGTGGCCGGTGTGACGGCTTTAGCCAGCGGGACGGCGTTCGCCGAACTCGGGCAGCCGGCGCCATGGGAATATAGATTGCAGGAGTCGGCCACGGAAGTGATGGACTACATCACTTGGTTCCATAACTGGCTTCTCGGCGCCATCACCGTCATCACATTGTTCGTTTTGGCGCTGTTGATCGCCGTCATTGTGAAATTCAATGCCAAGACCAACCCGGTTCCTTCCCGGACCACCCACAACACCCTGATCGAAGTCGCATGGACGCTCATTCCGGTGCTGATTCTGGTCGGCATCGCGGTGCCGTCGTTCCGGCTGTTGTTTCTGGAGCTCGATATTCCCAAGGCCGATTTGACCATCAAGGCAACCGGCAACCAGTGGAATTGGACCTACACCTATCCCGACGACAAGATCGAATACACCTCGATCATGCTCTCGGAGGCGGACCGCGCCAAGCTCGCTTCGCCGCCGCCGCGGCTATTGGGCGTCGACCATGCGATCGTGGTCCCGGTGAATAAAGTCGTCCGGGTGCAAACCGTCGGCTCCGACGTCATTCATTCCTTTGCGGTGCCGGCGTTCGGCATCAAGATCGACGCCATCCCCGGCCGTTTGAACGAGACCTGGTTCAAGGCAACCAAGCTCGGCATCTATTACGGCCAATGCTCGGAATTGTGCGGCAAGGATCACGCCTTCATGCCCATCGTGGTGAAGGTGGTGAACGACAAGGATTACGCCGACTGGAAGAAGTGCGTTCAGGCCGGCAAGGACAATTGCATCGACGTGCCGGAAGGCAACAAGGCGAAACAATCGAGCTAAGCGCGGCCGGACTGTGAGACGGGCCCGAAGACGGATTAAGGCGGGATTTTGAAGATGGCAACGAGTGCAGCGACACACCACGACCACGCCCATGACGATCATGGCCATCCGACCGGATGGCGGCGCTGGGTCCTTTCAACCAACCACAAGGACATCGGCACGATGTACCTGGTGTTTGCGATCATCGCCGGGATCATCGGCGCGGCGATGTCGATCGCGATCCGGATCGAACTGATGTATCCGGGGGTGCAGATCTTCCACGAGACCCACACCTACAACGTCTTCGTGACCTCGCACGGCCTGATCATGATCTTCTTCATGGTGATGCCGGCGATGATCGGTGGTTTCGGCAATTGGTTCGTGCCGCTGATGATCGGCGCGCCCGACATGGCCTTCCCGCGCATGAACAATATTTCGTTCTGGCTTTTGCCGGCGTCTTTCGCGCTGCTTCTGATTTCCACCTTTGTCGAGGGTGAGCCGGGCGCCAACGGCGTCGGCGCGGGCTGGACGATCTATGCGCCGCTGTCGACGTCGGGCCATCCCGGACCGGCGGTCGATTTCGCGATTCTGTCGCTGCACCTGGCCGGCGCGTCCTCGATTCTCGGCGCAATCAATTTCATCACCACGATCTTC
>DATGJS010000240.1:0-2781 GCA_035295025.1 Bradyrhizobium sp. | reverse complement strand
TGGTTGAATCGTCATCGCGCTTTAATTCTTTGTTTGAGCATGATCTTTTCGGAAAACCGCTTCACACTTTTCCGGATCATGCTCTAGCGATAAAGGTTTCGGAAAATCCGAGAGTTCAGGCGGTTCGAGTTCTCCACTGTGCGACGCACGCAAGACCGCCGTCTTCATACAACCGTCATCTGCGCCTTCCTATAATTGCATGTTGGACTTTGCGCTTTTCGGCGGGTGAACATGTCCGAGGCTCTCATAAAACCGGCCTATCCACATAATCCACAGCAACCGGCGGAACGCCCAAGGGTTATTGAACGAGGATATTTGGAGGGTTTTCGATGAACTCCCTAAGAGATGAGAGCGCCATCGACGAAATCGTGGCCCGATGCAATGGCGATATTCACGGCGCCCTGAAAGCGCTTTTGCTGGTGAACGAACAACTGGAAACCGAGCTTGCGCAGCTTCATGCCGCGGTTGCGCATGGCAAATGGAAGAGTCCCGATCGCAATTTGCTGCATTAGGGCATTTTCGAGCGAGACGACGCCTCAGATGTCGCGGCCCTCGACCTTCTCGCTCAAGGTCTTGACCAGCTCCGGCACCTTTTCGAGGTGCGGATTGATGGCGAGCGCCTTGCGGAAAGCATCGAGCGCGCGCTTGTCGTCGCCGACCTCCTGCATGATCATGCCGAGGCCCGCGAGCGCACCGAAATGGCGCGGCTCTCGCGCCAAGACCTGCTCGATATCCTGAAGCGAATGCGTATAGTCGTTTCGCAGATAATAGAGGGTCGCGCGCCGGTTCCAGCCCTCGACATAATCGGGACGCAATTTGACGACGGCATCGAGCAATTGAAGTGCGACGTCGGAGTTTTTGGCATCCATCGCCGCCTTGGCGCGCACCATCAAAAGCGCGACGGTATCGCTCGGCGTCTGGAGCCAAAGCGCCCAGATCCGAGCCTCGACATGCTTGGCGCTGGCCTCATCGGGGGCGGCCTTGAGCGCGCCGAATAGAAAATCCAGTCCACGCGTTTTGTCGGCGCCGGCTTTGGGCAGTTTCGCGGGAGCCTCAGGTAGTTTCTTCTGTTGCTTGGAGGGCGACTGTTCTTGGGCGAGCGATGCCGCCGGCACCGCGGCACTGAGCGCGGTGAAAAGGATCGCTAACCGGCAGCGTCGCGCGGCAGAGAATCTCATAGCCATGGAAAAGTTTAGACACGGCAAAGCCTGCTTGCAAAGCGGCCCACGCGTCAAAGACCTGTGATGAACAGAGAAATCAAATCAGCCGTGAAGCCGGATCAGCCTTGGTCAATCAGCCTTGGCGCGCCTTGAAGCGGCGTTGGACCTTGTTGATCACATAGACACGGCCCTTGCGGCGGACCAGGCGGTTATTACGGTGACGACCGCGCAACGATTTCAGCGAATTACGGACCTTCATGGGACGTTCCTAATGCTTTGAAAGGCCGCGTTCGGCACGATCGTTCGGGGAAATCCGAGCAAGCCCCGGAAAAAACCCTCTAGGGTAAGATGGGCAAAATAGGCTTTATCGCAGATGGCGGCGCGCCCCCCGAGACCGGCGGTTTCTAGGCCAAAACGCGGCTAAATGTCAATCCGAACAGGGACTTTAAGGACTATCCCCATTTAAAAGGAGCCCGAGCGGGCAATTCCCGTCCCCATTACCACCGACAGCAAGCTAAATCGTTACACCGCATTGACTATTTTGGAGCGACCGGATGGGCCAAAGGTTTCAGTCGATGCCCGCCAAACTCCTGAACTCTTCTGAACCCCTGGTAACCCCCTTGGAAATGACACGGTGAACCAGTCCGAAAGCGTTCCCTCCGTCCTCGAACAAGAGGCCACCGGCGAGACCGCCGCCATCTACGCCGATATTCGCGCCACTTTAAGGACGAGCGTCGTCAACCTGGTCTGGCGCAATCTGGCAACCCTGCCCGGAGCCCTGCCATGGGCCTGGTCGATCGCGCGGCCGCTTTATCTGGGCGGCGCGGCCGGGCATGCCCAAGCCGTGCGGGATAACCTCGCGCCGCCGACATTGCCACGATTCACGGCTGACGCCTTGAGCGCGGCTGGTCTTCATGCAAGCGACCTCATTCAAATCCGCGCCATCCTGGACAGTTATTATCACACCAACGCGCTCGCGCTTGTGATCTTGTCCGCACTGATCGAACATTATGAGCCGAGCGACACCGAACCGCGCCAGGCAAGCCAAGCGGCGGCGCCTCCGGTGCCAAGCGAATTGCCGCCGCTCCCGGCCATGGCCGCGCTCGAGCCCGCCGTTCAACGCTTGATCGCCGAACTCAACGGATTTGGCGAGGACGAGGCGCCGTTCCTGATCGCGAGCATGTATCGGCATTTGGCGTATTGGCCGCCCTATCTCGCCCTGATCCGAACCGCGCTTGCCCCGCTGCACGCCAATCGAACCCTGGTCGGCTTGACGCAACGTGCGCGCGCCATCGGCCGCGCCCATGGCCGCGTCTTGTCGCGCCAATTGACGATCTCGCCGCCGCCACCGTCCTTGCAGGATGCCCTCGCCTCCTGCCGGCTCTTCGTCGAACATCCCATCGCCCGGATGGCTGGAATCTGCGCGGCGCTCCGCGCTTCGATGCCCAAAGCGGATTAGACATATTCGCGGCTGCAGGTCGGCACATCACATCCAAAACTCCACCGCCGGCACTTGCCGCGTTGACAAACGCGATGCGCAAAGTCCATATTCACCCATCTGGTTGAATAATATTTTCTCATGAACCGACCCGCAGACACGCATCTGGATCGCACCCTCATG
>DATGJS010000239.1:0-3903 GCA_035295025.1 Bradyrhizobium sp. | reverse complement strand
TCGCCGTCACCAGCGCGGCGTCGGCTTCCTCGTGAACGAACACCGTCCAGCCGGAGAAATCGAGCGACAACACGTCGGCCGGCAGTTTCGGGTAGGCGACCCGAGGCAGCACAGCACGGCGATAGCCCATGACTTCAAGAGACTGCACTGTGGGCTCAGCGAGCGGCAGAATTCTGTTTCCAGCGTCGAGCGCTTGCGGCACCCAAGAACTCGCCGCCTCGTCGAAGATCGCATCGACGTCGCCGCGAATGAGCGCCTTGAATGTTTCAGTGTGCGGCCACGGTACGCTGCCGCGCTTTTGCACCTCGCCGCCCCAGCGCTCGATGTCGTCACGGGAAAAACCGGTCGCCGCCGCGACGTCGTCGAACATGTGATGCAAACAATGGTCCAGCGTCGCGCGCATCAAAATGCGAAGCTTCGGCTTTCGCGCTGCAATATCTTCGAAGCGTGTAAGCCCGGTCTCGGGCCGCACCGCAAAGACAAATGCGTCCCAGGATGGAATGACGGCGAGCGCCCGCACCGGCATAGGGCGCTTGAAAATGCCTTTGCCGTGGAGCGCGACCGACAGCACAGAGGCGGGGTTGATCATGGCCAGATCGACTTCGCGCGCCGCCACGGCGAATATGCCCTCCGCCGAACTGCTGGCTGACAGCGTCACCGGTTTGCCGCCGCGCGAATGACGCAACACCACCTTGGGAAGGATGTAATCGGGCACCGCGTCGGCTGCATCGCCGCCCGCAATTTCGGAAGCGATCTCCAGCACCAGACGCGAGCGGGTCACGTTGGGATTGGTGACGGGAACGGTTGGAGTCGTCATCGCGCGCTGCCCCTATGGCCTGATCGGCAGGAACCGCGTGTCGAACAGCGCGCTGTCGGCCGGCTTTTCTTTGAGCGTTCCCATATCGACGAAGGACTGCTTGAGAATGGCGACGGCCTGCGGATCGAAGCGGCCGTCGTCGACGAACATGCCGATCTCGGAATCGTAGTCCTTGTGCACGACACTTTCGCTCTGATGCAGGATGCGCTCCGCCAAGGCCGACGTTTCATCACGGTGCGTTTTCATGAAAGCGATCGAGGCAAAGAAACCAGCGAGAAACCGGCGCACTAACCCCGGTTTGTCCGCGACAAGAGACTTTTGCGCGAATACCACGTGGGTAATGAAATGCGGCGCATAGCGGTCCATCGTTGCCAGGATGCGGCCCTGTTGATGCTCTTCCAGGCCGAAGCCCACTTCGGTCGACAGGACAATGGCATCTATGCGTTTCGCGCGGAGCGCGGCCATGCTGGTTTCGGCCGCGCCCAGAGCGACGGTGCGCACGCCGTTTTGGCCCCAACCCTCCTGAATCGCCATCTGCTTCGCCAGCCAGTCGCTGAGCGAGCCGACGGTCGATACGGCGATCAGCTTGCCCTTCAAGTCGGCAACCGTCTTGATTGGGGAGTCGGCAAGCACGATCGCGGCAATATTGCGCGGCGAACCTGCGAAAGCGGCGACGGCGATCGCCGGCGCGCCCTTGGCGGCAAACGCCATCCCCGGGCCGCTACCGAGCCCAAAATCGATACTGCGTGCAGCCAAAGTCTGCTGCACTTTGGCGTCGCCGCCGAGACTGGTGATTTCCACGTCGAGGCCTTGTTTGGCGAAGAGCCCCTGCCCAACACCGACATCGACTGGAAGGAAAGTCCAGGCGACGCCCTGCGCCTTGCCGACGCGGATCAACTCATTGGCGCGCGTGGCTCCCGTGCCGGTAAGCGCAAGACTGATAATCGCCGCCAACCGGACAAATCGTATCGTAAAATGCGATGCGTTCATGTTGAATCGATACCCGCAGCAAGCGACGAGGCTGCAGCGGCGCCCCTCGTGGTTTCTGCTGATCATCTTTATACAATCGCGGCGAGATAGCCACGGGCACGCGGCAAGTCGGCTACGCGCCAAACAATTCTTCCACGGCCCGGTAGGCCTGGTCGATCGCCGAATCGGTGTAGGCGGCAGCGCCGGCATCCGAATTGGCAATCGCAATACGGCCGAAGCGCTTGCGGCCGAGTTCGTGCGGCGCCGCGCCTTCCGGCCATTGCGGATCGAACAGCGGGTTATATTCGTAGGCATATCCGTGCGGCCAACGATTGACGGTGATCGCGGTAATGTCCTTGCTTGGATCAAATCCGCCTGGAGCCAGGATGCGGCTCAGCTGGTCGCTGATCTTCTGCTCGAACGTCTCGAAGCTCGTGCTCAATATGTCGTAATGTCCGGCCCGGTGCTGATCGCGCTCCGGCAAGCCCGGTTTCGCCGGCGTTCTTGTCATGTGGACCAGCACAGGTTCGTTCGGCAAACGCGGGCTGCGATAACTTCCGATGTCGACAATTTGGTTCAACGCCAAGGACGAAAAATATGAACCCGGCGCATAGACCCGTGCGATGCCAAGAGCCTTGAAGGGCATCCAGTTCTTCAGCGCGACGCTGGCGTAGATCAGAGGGATCTTCACCGCATAGTGAAGCATCTGTTTTTGCGATTGCGGCAATTCCGGGCAGAGATACGGAATGATCATGTTGTAGCAGGCAAGCACGCATGACTTTGCGCGAACCGCATATACCTCGCCGCCTCGAAGATATGCGATCTCAACCCCCGTGGAAGACCCGGGATCGCCAATGTTGCGGGCGCGCACAGCGACGCTGCTAAGACGGATGCGCACCGGCGATTGCGGTTGATCGAGTTGGGAGTAGTCGAGCCGCGCCGTGACCGCGTCTTCCGCGCTGCCCCCGGGCAAACTCGCGGGAACGAGGCGACGCACAAGCAGCCGCGCGATCGAGGCATTGCCGTCGGGAAAGTGAAACTTGTAGGAGCCGCCGTCGGCATAGCCCGCCGCCGTATAGCCCATGTGCGGCGCCGCTCCCGCATCAAGCCCCAATCCTTGAAAGCCCGGGAAATCGAAGGCCCACACATCGAGTGCCGAAACGGCGTCAATGCCGACGCCCCATTCGCCGTGCGTCCGCGCTTGATAAAATGGAATAACGCCGGCATCCGCCTTGACTACATCCAACAAGTAGTCGCGATAGCTCATCCGCGACAACCGGGCCTTCTTTTCCGCGGAAGACAGGCCGGGCAGATAGTCGATTTTTGCTTCCTCAATTCGCGCGATATCGCTTCGCGCTTGCGGCGACAAGGGGGCTTCGGCGAGCAGTTGCGCCCAAGATGTCCCGCGGCTCTGGACAACAAGCTTGTCGATGCCGAAGTTTTCCTTGTCGAAAAAGACGCCGCGCTGCAATCCGAGCTTTTGATAAAAGCCGCGGTCTTCGAATTTCTTGGCCATCGCAACGGGATCGATACCAAGCGTTTTTAGAAGACCATCGGCCACGGCGCCGTAGGGGCGCGGGCTGTCGATCTCGTAAGTACCGCCGTGCATCAGCTCCCGACGATTACCTAATTTGAATTCATTGCGCTTGGCATGACCGCCGAAGTCATCGTGATTGTCGAGGATGAGAATTCGCGCGGTCTTTTGCCTGGCCAGATAGAAATGCGCCGCCGCCAACCCGCTGATGCCGCCGCCAACGATGACTAGATCGTAGACCTCGGCGAGATTATCGACCGGGCGAGCGCGAGACCAAAAATCACCATCGCGCAGCTGGTAGGCGCTCTCGAAACTTCCGATGTGATTGCCGCGCAGTCCGGTCAGCGCCGGCGGATAATATCCCGGCGCATCCTGCGCTGCCGCAGCGGCAAAAGCGCTCGCGGCCAACTCGGGCAGCAGCCCGGCCGCAATCGCGCCGCCGGCCGCGACTGGACAGCCGTTGAGAAAGTCGCGTCGCGTGCTGTTACCATCATCGCTTGGCGCGCGGTCTTGCTTTGTGCGATCGGCGCGTTTCATGGATTGGTCGTCCTGCCGCTTTCCAGCTAATGCGAAAAGGACAACT
>DATGJS010000238.1:0-12984 GCA_035295025.1 Bradyrhizobium sp. | reverse complement strand
GCCCGCGCCGGTAACGATGGCGACCTTGCCGTCGAGTTCAGTGGTGCCCATGTTGCCTCCCTCTCGACGTCATGGCCGGGCTTGTCCCGGCCAGCCTGGTCTGAAGCCCCAAAAAGTAAGACGTGGATGCCCGGCATAAAGCCGGCATGACGATAGCTAAGATCTCAACCCGCTAAGATCGATCTCCCCCTGATACAATCCCGCCAGCAGCTGCAACGCCGCCTCGCCTTGCGTCTGGCTCCAGCCGCCATGCCGGACGTTGAGCGCGAACTTATCCGTCACATCCTGCCGCGTCAGCGGCTCCTGGGCGCCGCCGCGCAAATAAGGCTGCCGCTCCTCAACCACGCGACCGTCCTTGAGCGTCGCCCGGATATGGCCGGTATAATTGTTCGGGTAGGGATTATCAGGATCGATCACGAATTTCACCTTGGCGGCGAGCGCGAGCACGCTTTCGTCCCGGATCGCTTTTTCCGTGAACGCGCCAAGCCCGACGCCACCATGCACGAACCCGGCCGCGAGCAGATACGGCACCGCGAATTTGGCGGCGTAGCCATTGCGTGGACGTTGCTTGTCGGCCAAGGGCTCCCAGAGCCGATGCACGGTGCCTTCCGCGACCTCGCACAGGATCGTCTCGACTTGTTCCGGCTTGACGCCGCGCGCGGCGAGCCGCTTGGCTCAATCGATATAGGGCTGCGCCATCGTCCCGCACGGATAGGGCTTGAACGCCAGCGTATCCGTCACCCAGCGGGTGCCGAAATCGCCTGTGAGCGCCTCATAGTCGCCTTTAATGGTATGGGCGAAGCCATGAAACAGCCCATGCACGCCTTCGAACACCGTGCGCGGACCGACGAAACCCTGGCGGGCGAGGAGCGCGGCGCGAATACCCGATTGCGCCGCCCAGCCGGCGTGAAGCCGCTTGGTCCAGGCGCCTTCGGCGAGATATTCGATGATGCCGCTCGACATGCTGCCCGCGATCCCGAGCGCATCGACGATTTGCTTGGCGCCCAAGCCCAACGCCGCGCCGACGCCGGCGGCAGCTCCCATCGCGCCAAAAATCGCTGTGGGGTGAAAGCCCGCTTTGTGCACGGCCTTCGGCACCACGAGGCTCAAACGACAGAGCACTTCGGTTCCGACCGCGATGCCGGTCAACGCCATGCGGCCGTCGGGATTGTGGCGCTCGCAGGCAGCCAATACCGCCGGCACGATCACAGCACCCGCATGCACGGGGCCGCCTTCGAAAGTGTCGTCGAAATCCTCGCCATGCGCGGCGGTGCCGTTGACGAAGGCCGCGCCTGAAGCCGTCAGCGAACGCGCGTGCCCAATCACCGTGCACGGGCCGTCATCGTCGCATCCCGCGAGCGCGCTTTTCACATAGTCCTGGTTGCGCGCCGTGACACAAAGACCGACGACATCAGTCAGCAAGTCTTCGCATTTGCGCGTGGTCGTATCCGGCAGAGCGCCCGGCTTCAGCGCGGCGATTTTGTGCGCCAGGATTTCGGCGACGGAAGTCTTCGGCAATTCGGCGGTCATGGCGGCTCGACGTGAGGGGCTTCGTTGAGAGAGCGGATTAGATGCGGAAGATTCGCGTGTAGCGGGAACGGATAGCGCTTCCCTGCTGTTCCACGGCCGCGGGGTCGTCCTTCAAGGTCTTGATGTCGTGAAGCGGAATCCAGCCGGGCTTGTCCTTGGCTTGCGGATGCGCCGAGCGCAAGCCGCCGATATCGATGATGAGTTGCTGGGCTTCGCGGGAAAAGCAAAACGACTGAAACAGCCTTGCCGCATTGGGGTTCGGCGCGCCTTTGAAAATGCCGTTCGGGCCGACAATCATCGGCGATCCCTCGGATGCGTAAACCGGCTCAACCGGGCGCCCTGCCTCCCGAAGTTGCAAAATATTGTACTCATTGCCGTCGGCCATCACCGCGCGCTCGCCAAGTTCGAGCTTTTTCGGCGGATCGGAGGAGGATTGCACCTGCATGATGTTCTGCTTGGCAAGCTGCTCGAACCACGGCCAGCCGAGATCGCGCTGCAACTGATAGGTCGCGGTCATGATGGTGCCGCTATAGCCGGGATGGGCTTTGACGATCTTGCCTTTCCATTTCGGGTCGAGCAGATCGGCGAAACTCTTCGGCGCGTCTTCCGCCTTCACCAGATTGGTGTTGTAGGCGATGATGGAAAGCCAGATTCGCCAACTGGCGAACTGACCATCACCATCCTTATGCTCCGCGGGATAAAATTTGGCGACATCTTCGGGAACATAAGGCGCAAGAATGCCGTCGCGTTTCCAGACGATGAAATGCGCGGCGTCCGACGAATTCACCACATCGACGGCGTGGATGTTACTGGAATATTCCTGGCCGATGCGCTGAAACACGCGCTCGGCGCCGGTGCGTTCGACCCGCACGGAAATCCCCGGATATTTCGCCTCGAAGGTCTTGGCGAGCTTTTCGGCGACCGGCAGGTCGGTCGAGGTGTAATAGACGACCTGACCTTCCTTCTTGGCGGCCTCGATCAAGGCCGGCGTGACGGCTTCCGCGGGCGGCGCATCCGCCAGCACATGGGTGGAAAAAGCGGTCCCCGCCAACAAACCGGTGGCTGCCTTGAGCGCCTGCCGGCGCGAAATTTTATTGTTCCTCATCGACCCACTGACCCACTCTGCTGGCCTGCCTTATATTCCCGCGACGGCCGGCAAGTCCATGTCGGTGATTCCCTTACCCCTCGCGCGGCTGGGGCTTGCGCTTTTCCGCTGGACTTGAAGGCGAGACTTCTTGAAAAGCAAGAGCCGGGAAAAAGAATAAAGAGAACAAAGACGGGAGAGCCATCATTTGAGATTCGCAAGCACAGGCACGGCACCGAGAGGCGTGGCACCGAGAGGCATGGCAAACCGCACAAGCATCTCAAGAGTCGCATGTTTGCTGGCGCCGACGGCGGTTTTTCTGATGGCGCAGGCGCTCCTCTTAACCCCAGGCCATGCGCAGGATTATCCAACACATTCGATCCGGATCATCGTTCCCTTTGGCGCCGGTGGGCCCGCCGATGTCGCCGCGCGCGTGCTCGGCAACGCCATGCAGGAAAGCCTCAAGCAGCCTTTCGTGATCGAGAACCGCCCCGGCGCGGGCGCGCTGATCGGCACGCAAGAGGCAGCGAAATCCACCCCCGACGGCTATACGCTGCTGATGATGTCGAACACCCAGACCGCCAATGAATCGCTGGTGCCGCAGCGCAAATACGAGTTGATGCGCGACCTCGTCGCGATCGCGCCGATCAATGTGGCCGATCTTGTGATCGTCGTGCACCCCTCCGTGCCCGCCAAGACGCTGAAGGAATTCATCGCGCTCGCCAAATCGCAACCGGGGAAACTCAATTACGCTTCTTCCGGCCAGGGCACGCCTTATCACATGGCCGGCGAGCTGTTTAAGAGCATGGCCGGCATCGATTTGGTCCACGTGCCCTACCGCAACAGCGGCGAGGCACGCAACGGCGTGATCGGCGGACAGGTGCAGATGATGATCGATTCCGTGACCACCATGGCGCCCAATGTCGCGCAGGGACAGGTGCGGGCGTTGGCGACGACCGGCAAGACGCGCTCAGCCGCCTTGCCCGGCGTGCCGACGGCGGAACAAGCGGAATTACCGGGCTATGAAGCCACGATCTGGCTAGGCCTGATGGCGCCCAAGGGAACGCCAAAACCGATCATCGATCGGCTGAACACCGCCGTGAACGAGGCGATCAAGCGGCCGGAGATCATCAAGCTGTGGGCGGATCAGGGCGCGGCACCGCTGTCGATGACGCCCGAGGCGTTCGACAAATTCCTGCGCGACGATATTGTCAAATGGGCTTCGGTGGTCAAGCAATTCGCGGAACGGCCCTGAACCGAAAAGTCCGATGTCAAGGTTTGCGACGTGATGCCGACTATTTCCTTCCGCCTCAACGGGGTTTCGACCGACATCGACGCCGATCCCGATACGCCCTTGCTCTCGGCCCTGCGCGGCGAACTCGGCATGACAGCCTCGCATTTCGGCTGCGGCGCGGGCGAATGCGGCGCCTGCCATGTACTGCTCGATGATCACGCCATCACTTCCTGCGACACGCCGCTATGGGCGGTCGCCGGCAAGGGCGTCACGACCCTCGAAGGCCTCGGCCATGCGCAAGCCCCGCATCCGCTTCAGCAAGCCTTCATCGCCGAACAGGCGTTGCAATGCGGCTATTGCGTGTCGGGAATTCTGATCAGCGCGGCCGCTTTATTGAAACGAAATCCAAACCCGACCGCGTCCGACGTCAAAGCCGCGCTCGACCGTAACCTTTGCCGTTGCGGTTCGCATCATCGCATGGTGCGGGCGGTGCTGCGGGCGGCGGCTGAAATGCGAAAACCATGACAACACTACCGCCCTCTTCACCTTCCGCCACGCCGAAATTGCCGCCCAGCCTTGCGGCCAACCCGAAACTATCGTCGTGGATCGCCATTTCGCCCGAGGGCCATGTGACGATCTCTCCCGGCAAGGTCGAAATCGGGCAAGGCATCGTGACGGCGCTGGCGCAAATCGCCGCCGATGAACTCGATGTCGATATCGCGCGCGTGCGGATGGTGCGCGCCTCGACCTCGGCAAGCCCAAACGAGGGCGTCACCTCGGGCAGCCTCTCCGTGCAACATTCCGGCCGCGCGGTCCGCGCTGTCTGCGCGGAAATCCGCCAGATTTTCCTTAACGCCGCGGCCGAGCGGCTCGGCGTCGAAACAAGTGTGCTTTCGATTCAAGACGGCACCATTTCCGGACCCGGAAACGTCCGCACCAGCTATTGGGAATTGACGGCGGACGTTTCGCTCGACCGCGAGGCGACACCGGGCGCGACACCGAAACCGGCCGCAAAGCGCAAGCTCGCCGGAAATTCCGTGCAACGTCTCGATATTCCCGACAAGGTTTTTGGCCGTCCGCGTTTCATTCAAGATTGCGTGCTGCCCGGCATGTTGCACGGCCGCGTGCTGCGCGCCGAGCTTTCGCAGGCGACATTGACCGGGCTGAATGAAGATCGGGCCCGCCAAGTCGATGGCTTGGTCGCGATCGTGCGCGACGGCAATTTCGCGGGCGTCGTCGGCGAAACCGAGACGGGCGCGGAAACCGCCCTTGCCGCTTTACGCAAAGGCGCCATTTGGACGCCGCGCGGAGCACTGCCGGATGAAGACAGGCTCGCCGAATGGCTCCGGCATCAACCGGCGGATCTGGTGACCATCGCGCACAAAGAGGCTGCCTCGTCCGCGCCGAAAGTCCGCACGATCAAGCGGCAATATAGCCGGCCTTATTTGGCGCACGGCTCGATCGCGCCGTCCTGCGCGATCGCGCAATGGAACGGCGACCGCGTCCGGGTTTGGACCCATAGCCAGGGCGTCTATAATTTGCGCTCCGACCTTGCGCTGGTGCTCAAGATTCCCGCCGGCCACATCACCGTCGAACATATGGAGGGCGCCGGCTGCTACGGCCATAATGGCGCCGACGACGTCGCGCTCGATGCGGTATTGCTGGCCAAAGCCGCCGGAGAACGTCCGGTGCGGGTGCAATGGTCGCGCGCCGATGAAATGTCGCACGCCCCTTTCGGCGCGGCCATGGCGATCGAAATCGAGGCCGGGCTCGATGCGGCCGGCGACATCATCGACTGGCATCACCAGGTCTGGAGCAACGGCCACACTGCCCGGCCGGGACGGGCCGAATTGCCCACCCTGCTCGCCGCATCCGAACTCGCCAAACCGTTTCCACGCGCGATCTCGGTCGATCCGCCGCAGGCGGGCGGCGGCGGCTCCGACCGCAATTCCATCCCGCTTTATGACTTTCCGGCTTGGCGTGTCGAAGTTCATCGCCTCACCGCCATGCCGGTCCGCACCTCGGCGCTCAGAACGCTCGGCGCCCAGGGCAATGTGTTTGCGATCGAATCCTTTCTGGATGAGCTGGCTTTCGAGCGCGGCGAGGACCCGCTCGCATTTCGCTTGCGACACTTGTCCGACCCGCGCGCCAGGGACGTGATCCGCGCGGCCACCACGCGCGCCAAATGGAAGTCCAAGAAGCGAGAGGGTGCGGGTTACGGCCTGGGCTATTCGCGCTACAAAAACACCGGCGCCTATTGCGCGGTGGTGGCCGAAGTGGAAAGCACTGATGATATCCGCGTCAAACGGCTGACGATCGCGGCCGATGTCGGCGAGGTCATCAACCCGGACGGCGTGATCAACCAGATCGAAGGTGGCGCGATTCAGGCGACCAGTTGGGTGTTGAAGGAGCGGGTTCGCTTTGACGCAAACCGCATCACCAGCCATTCCTGGAGTGAGTATCCGATTCTGCGTTTCAGCGAGATTCCGGAAGTGGATGTCGAGGTGATCTCGCGGCCCGAGATCGAGCCGGTCGGCGCCGGCGAAGCCGCCCACGGTCCGGTCACGGCGGCGATCACGAATGCGGTATTCGACGCGCTGGGAGTGCGGGTGCGCGACCTTCCGATCACGCGCGAGCGTCTGATCGCGGCAATGGAGTCATCATGAGCGCGTTGAATATTTTGAGCGGCGGGGCGGCCCATGGCCTGGTCGAGAGCCTCGCGCCGATATTCAAGGCACAAACCGGCCTCGACATCGCAGGCGAATTCGGCGCGGTCGGCGCCATGGCGAGCAAATTGCGCGAGGGCACGCCGGCCGACATCGTCATCCTGACAAAAGCGCTGATCGCCGATCTCGCGCGCGAGAGCCGGGTCGATCCTGCCTCCATTGCCGATATCGGCCGGGTCGAAACCGCGGTGGCGGTTCGCGCGGGCGACGCGGCGGTTGCGGTTCACGACGCGGCAAGCCTGCGCGAGGCATTATTGGCGGCGGATGCGATTTTCGTGCCCGACACGAAGGCCTCCACCGCCGGCATTCATATTGCGAAAGTGCTCGCTCAATTGGGCATCGCCGAGGAAGTCGCAAGCCGTCTGAGGATTTATCCAAACGGCGCGACCGCGATGCGCCACCTCGCCGAAAGCGACGCGCGGCGGCCGATCGGCGCGACGCAAGCGACCGAAATCCTCGCGACAAAAGGCGTGAAACTTTTGGGCGCCTTACCCAGGGGATGCGACCTTGCGACGGTTTATACGGCGGCGGTAAGCGCCAGGGCCGCCCACGCGCGGGAAGCGCAAATATTGATCGATCTTTTGACGGCCGGGGATCAACTGCCGTTGCGGACAAGAGCGGGCTTCCTCGGCGGCTGAAATTGGCTATCATTGCTCAAAATGGGAGGATTGCCATGAGACGTCGGGACTTCATGAAGATCGGCGCTGGCTTTGGGGCCGCGAACCTTGCCGCGGCATTGGCGCCTCCCCGTTCCGCCCACGCGCAAGCCAAGATGGTCTTCAAGACTTCCGACGTGCAGCCTCCCGGTTATCCGACCGTGGCGGCGACCGAAAATCTCGGCAAGAAACTGAGCGAGGCCACAGCCGGCCGGCTGTCGATTCAGATGTATCCATCGATGCAGCTCGGCGGCGAGAAGGAAACCATCGAACAGACGCAGATCGGCGCGATCCAGATGTTGCGCGTCAGTGTCGGCTCGATGGGGCCGATTGTCGATGATATCAATGTCGTCAACATGCCGTTCTTGTTCAAGAACACCGCGCATGCCGAAAAGATGATGGACGGGGCGATCGGCCAGGAATTGCTCGACAAGATTACCGCAAGCCCGAACGCCAACCTCGTTGCGCTATCCTGGATGGATTCCGGCGCGCGCAGCCTCTACAACACCAAACATCCGATCAAATCGATCGACGACATCAAGGGCTTGAAATTCCGCGTCATCGGCAATCCGATCTTCATCGACATGATGAACGCGCTCGGCGGCAACGGCGTCGCAATGGGATATGATCAGGTATTCGGCGCCTTGCAGACCGGAGTAATCGACGGCGCGGAAAACAATTTTCCGAGCTACGTCTTCGCCAACCATTACACGGTCGCGAAATATTTCACGCTGACCGAGCACCTCATCATTCCCGAGGTTCTGGTGTTCTCCAAACGGATCTGGAATACGCTTTCCGCCGACGATCAGGCGCTCATCAAAAAATTCGCGCGTGAAGCCCAGTTCGAGGAGCGCGAGCTGTGGAATCAATATGAGCAGCGGGCGCTTGAGAAAGCCAAGGCGGCCGGCAGTCAGATCATCGAGATCGCCGACAAGACGCCGTTCCAGAACGCGGTCAAACCGGTTTGGGACAAATATGGTCCGAAATATCAAGACATGATCAAGCGTATTCAGACCATCGCGTAAGCACTAAGCACAGGCCGCGAATTCGTTTCACAACGATGGAGGGAGTGCAGGATCATGGCAGCCCATTTTCGCCGCGCGATGGACGCCCTCTATCTTCTGTGCGTTATCATCGGCTGCCTCGCACTGGTCTTGATTTCCGCGGTCATTCCCTGGGCGGTGTTCACCCGCTACGTGCTCAACAGCGCGGCCTCCTGGCCGGAGCCTCTCGCGGTTCTCCTCACCATCGTGCTGACCTTCATTGGCGCCGCCGCCGCCTATCGGCTCAACCTGCACATGAATGTCGGCTATTTCGCCGATCAGTTGCCGTTGGCTTATCACAAGCTGCTCGACCTTCTGGTTCAGTTCCTGATGGCGCTGATCGCGCTTTTCATGATCGTTTGGGGCGCGCGGCTTGTGGAAGTCACCTGGCATAACACGATCGCGGATTTTCCCTTCCTGTCGGTCGGCGTGACTTACTTGCCGATTCCGCTCGGCGGCGTTTGTCTTCTGCTCTTTATCATCGAACGGGTCGCCCTGGGCATCCCAAACGATCCGATAACCGCCCATCGCGAAGCCGCACCCTTCGATTGATCAAGAGGCGCCAAGCATGGACATTTTCATTCTCCTCGCCACCATGCTGATTTGCTTTGCGATCGGCATGCCGATCGCCTACTCGCTGGCGTTCGCCGCGATCGCCGGCGCTTGGTCGATCGGTATTCCGCTTGAAGCGGTGATGCTGAAAATCTCCGACGGGGTCAGCAAGGTCGCGATGCTGACGATTCCGTTTTTCGTGCTGGCCGGCGCGATCATGGCGGAAGGCGGCATGGCGCGGCGGCTGGTTGCCTTCGCCGATGTCCTGGTGGGATTTACCCGCCTTCGCGGCGGGCTTTCCGTCGTCAACGTGCTCGCGACCACTTTTCTCAGCGGCATTTCCGGTTCCGCCGTCGCCGACACTTCCGCGATCGGTTCGGTGATGATTCCGCAAATGGAGCGGGCGGGATTTCCGCGTGTGTTCGCCACCAACCTGACCATCACTTCCTCGGTGCAGGCGTTGCTGGTGCCGCCGAGCCATAACGCGGTGCTTTATTCGCTCGCGACCGGCGGCACAATCTCGATCAGCGCGCTGTTCATGGCGGGCGTCTTTCCGGGACTGTTGCTCGGCTTCTCACTCGTCATTCTCTGCCTTGTCATCGCCTATCGCGATCAGCACCCGCGCGGCCAATCGGTGCCGGCCAAGGATGCCGTCAGGATCACGATCGACGCCGTCTGGGGCCTGATCACGCTCGTGATCATTCTCGGCGGCATTCTCGGTGGCGTCTTTACCGCGATCGAAGCCGGCGCGGTCGCGTGCATCTGGGCATTTTTCGTCACGATGTTCGTCTACCGCGACTATCAATGGCGCGACCTTCCGCTGCTGTTGCACCGGACGCTGCGCACGGTCGCGATGGTATTGACCCTGATCGCCTGTGCCTCCGCCGTTGGCTATGTGATGGCGCTGACGCAAATGCCGGCCAAGATGACGGCGTTCTTTCTGTCGATCTCTGGCAATAAATACGTCATCCTGTTTTTGATCAATATCCTATTGCTGGTGCTCGGCACGCTGGTCGATATGGCCCCCTCGATCCTGATCGCGACCCCGATTCTTCTGCCGGTGATGCAGAATTTCGGCGTCGATCCCGTTCATTTCGGGATGATCATGCTGCTCAATCTCGGCATCGGGTTATGCCACCCGCCGGTCGGATCGATCCTGTTCGTCGGCTGCGCCGTCGGCAAAGTGTCGATCGAACAGGTCATGCGAAAAATCTGGCCGTTCTACGCCGTGATGTTTCTGGTGCTGATGGCTGTGACTTATCTCCCCGAAGTCTCGCTTTGGCTGCCCCGGCACGTGTTGCGGTGAGCGGCTTGCGATGAGAAGGCCTGGATCGCTTGGTTTAGGATTGGCTAACGCGATCGTTCAATTGCGCAAACGCCCGCGATCCCGACCTTAAAATTTCCGGCGTATGACGGATCCCATCGGGTCAAACGGTGGGGGCCAAAATGATCGCCGAATTTTTTGCATATCCGAGCCTGGTATTCCTTGCGGTCACGCTCTCCGCAAAGCTGATCGAGCGTCGCGGCGACGTGCTGTACGGCCCCTATATTGCGGGCCGCAAAACCACATTGGCTTGTGCCCGCGACCGCATCGAAGCGGTGATGGCTTCGCTCGGTCCACGGCGCGACTATGGACGCGTGGCTCTCAAATTCGCAGCCGTCGGCCTGTTCGCTTCCTCGATCATCGGCTGATGCAATGAACCTTCTCGATCGTCATCCGCACTGGGAGCGCTCCGGCCTGAAGGTCGTCTGCGAGATCTGCGGCGACCTGGCCATCAAGCCGATCGACCCCATGCATGCGGCGGACGGCGCACAAATCCATTGCCGCCGCTGCAACGCCATTCGCGGGACGATGGCGGACCTGCGCGAATTGGCGCAGCACGCGACCGGCGAGTTCGAATTTTAGAAAATCCGGAACGGAATGTCGGCGAGGCTGTCCCCGGCCGGCTCTGTCAAGGACGGTTGAGGCCGCAAGCGCTCCGTTCTGATCTTCAGATGGTCGCGCAATTCCGTTTCGGCCTGCTTGAGGCGGTTGCGGATCTCGCGGCGGTCGAAGGTGGTGAGGCTTGGGCTTGCGAGTTCCCGCCAGGCGGCCCGCTGTTCGGCCATCAGCGTATCGATTTGGCGGTTTAAGAGGTTGAGCTCAATCATGGTCTCGAACCCGTCTTGATGGGAGGCTGACTTGGTGAGAAGCCGCCCTCAGTCTCGCCCGCCAATTCCTTAAAAATGGTTAACAAAGCCTTTATGCTCGGCCTTTTTGACCGGCTTGGTCCTCGCTTTGCCTATAACGATCCCGCGGCCCTTCCGGTGCACCGCCTCAACGCGGACGGCCCCGATCAGCGAACGCGCAAATGCGACATCGATGCTTCGGCGCAAAAGCAACAGTTCTGGGCCGGAATGGTCGCGCTCACCTGACGCGGCGTCGTGCGTCGCAGCTTGACAACCAATCGCGCCCGCCGCTCACAATGGCGCAAATCAAAAAACGAGAGGAAACGCCATGGCGCGAAAGCTGATCGACATTTCCGTAGCCCTGCAAAATGACGTACCGGCCGATCCGCCGGGTATCCATCCGCGCATCGAGTATCACGATCACCAGAAAAGCCTGCCGCGCATGCTCGGATTCTTCGAAGGCCTGAAGGCGGAGGATCTGCCGGACGGACAAGGCTGGGCGATGGAGACCGTGCAGCTATCGACCCATAACGGCACCCATCTCGATGCGCCCTACCACTATCACCCGACCATGAACCGGGGCGAACGGTCATGGACCATCGATGAAGTGCCGCTCGAATGGTGCCTCCAGCCCGCCGTCAAACTCGACTTCCGCCATTTTCCCGACGGCTATGTCGCGACCGCTCACGATGTCGAGGCCGAGCTCAAGCGCATCGGCCACACGCTGTCGCCGCTGGAAATCGTCGTGGTCAACACCTCTGCCGGCGCCAAATACGGCCGGGGCGACTTCGTCAATTCCGGCTGCGGCATGGGCTATGAGGCGACCATGTATCTGTTGGAGCGCGGCGTGCGCCTCACCGGCATCGACGGTTGGAGCTGGGACGCGCCCTTCGTTTACACCACCAAGAAATTCGCCGAGACGAAAGATGCAAGCTTGATCTGGGAAGGTCACAAGGCCGGGCGCCATATCGGCTATTGCCACATCGAGAAGCTGCACAATCTCGAGCTTTTGCCCTCGACCGGCTTTATGGTGTCCTGCTTTCCGGTGAAGATCGAACGCGCTTCCGCAGGCTGGACGCGCGCGGTCGCGATCATCGAGGGATGAGGCGGCCACTTTCCGCGTGCGCCGTTAGTCTTTCGTCTCACGCTCTTTTCAGGTTGGTTGCGCTGCGCGCCGACGAAAGCACAAAACGCCGATAACGTAATTCATTGACTTAGAAGGGGAAACACTCTCGACCGGCGTCACCGCCCGCTTTCGCACGCGCGTTAACGATGCGGCGATGGCAGGCAAAGCGCGGCGATTTTAGCCTTTCCATTCCGATGCCGGGACCGTACCACCTGATCGGGTTATGCCCTCGTGAAGCAAGCGTGACGGGGTTTCGCTTGCTGGGGACGCGGGTAAGGCTACAATAAGCCCAAGGCAAGCCGGAAGCCCAAGGCCGGCAAGGCCATCAAGAAATGGAGAGGAGCGTCATGAAAATATCCCGCACGCCTATATTCCGCTCACTGCTCGGCGCGACCGCGTTGGGCCTGGTCGCAACGGCCTCCGGTCAGGCGCTCGCCGCCGACCCGATCAAGATCGGCGTGATCGCCGAAGCCCAAGCGATTGCCGGCGCCTCGATTCCGCAGGCCGCCCAGCTCGCCGCCGACGAGATCAACGCCAAGGGTGGCGTCGATGGGCGCAAGATCGAGATCGTCACCTACGACAACCATTCTTCGTCGGCGGATTCCGTTCGTGCCTTTCAGCGCGCGGTCAACGAAGACAAGGTCAATATCGTGATCGCGAGCTACATCAGCGAAGTGGTGCTGGCGCTGGAGCCCTGGGCTTCGCGCCTGAAGACGCCCTTCATCACGCCGGGTGCCGCCTCCAACGAAATCAGCAAGAGCGTTCATGCCGATTATGAGAAGAACAAATACACCTTCCACGGCTATCTGACCTCGGCGGCGCTAGCGCAGTCGGTCTGCGACGCGGCCAAGGAGCTGCTTGTCG
>DATGJS010000237.1:0-9216 GCA_035295025.1 Bradyrhizobium sp. | reverse complement strand
GCTGAAGCTGGTGTTCGACGAGACCGGCAAGTCGTCGCTGACCATCTCCGGCACGACCTTCAGCGCTTCCGGACTTGGTTTGTCGAACTTGACCCAGGGCGTCGATTTCCTGGACAACGCCTCGGCGAACTCCGCGCTGTCTTCGTTGGGCACGGCCGCCGCGACGCTGCGCTCGGAAGCCTCGACACTGGGTTCGAACCTGTCGGTCGTTGAAATCCGTCAGGACTTCAACAAGAACCTGATCAACGTGTTGCAGACCGGTGCGTCCAATTTGACGCTGGCCGATTCCAACGAGGAAGCGGCCAACAGCCAGGCGCTCTCGACCCGTCAGTCGATTGCGACCTCGGCGCTGGCGCTGGCCAACCAGTCACAGCAGAACGTGCTTCAGCTCCTGCGCTGATCGCGGTCTCTTTCGACAAAGAAGAACGGCGGGGCCAAAAGCCCCGCCGTTTTTGTTTACGTCTGCGCTGTTTTTGTTCGCGTCGTCTCCCCGTCATTGCGAGCGCAGCGAAGCAATCCAGTTCTTATTGCGGGAAGATTCTGGATTGCTTCGTCACTTCGTTCCTCGCAATGACGAGGGGATAGCTGGCGCGCGCGATGACGGTTATGTAACAGGCGTAGCGCCAGAATCAGCGCAAGAGCTGAAGCACGCCTTGCTGCGACTGGTTGGCCAGCGCCAGCGCCGAGGTTGCAATCGACTGGCGGGTCGCGAGCGCCTGGCTGTTAGCCGCTTCCTCGTTGGAGTCGGCCAGCGTCAGGTTGGATGAACCGGTTTGCAGCACGTTGATCAGGTTCTTGTTGAAGTCCTGGCGGATCTGCACGATGGACAAGTTAGCGCCGAAGGCCGAGGCCTGTGTCCGCAGCGTCAGGCTGGCGTTATTGAGCGACGTCAGAACCTGTTCGGTGTGGACGTTATCGATGAAATCAGTTCCGGGCGTCAGCGAAGTTAATCCGAGACCGGCGGGATCGAAGGTCACGCCCCCGATCGTCAACGCCGATTTGCCGGTTTCGTCGAAAATCAGTTTCAGCGAGTTGCCATTGAGAAGGTTGATGCCGTTGAAGGAGGCATCCTGTGCGGTGGTGGTGATCTGCGTGAGGATCTGGTTGTATTGGCTGACCAGGGTCGCGCGCGCTGATTGCCCCGACGGGTCGGGCACCGCGCTGACAGTCGTGGGAGTAGCGAAGCTCTGGATATTGGCCGGGTTGGGTAACCCGAGCGCGGCCAAGGCGGCGGTGTTGGTGCTCGTGATACTCAGGCTGCCACCCGTGCCGGCATGCAGGACGATTTGGCTATTGGCATTGACGCTCGATGGGGTCGTACCGGGGCCGGTGTTGCCGGAAAGCGCGTCGATCTTGGCCAACAAGGTCGGCTCGACGCTATCGGTAATGTTGATCTGGTTATTGCCTGCCGCACCCGAAGCCACGAAGGTGAGGAGCTGACCATTGACTGTGATGGTGTCGCCGACCTTGAACCCGCTCGAAAGCGTATTGGGCACCGCTGGGCCCGCGGCGATGGGGCCTTCCAAAGAGGTCGCATTATTGAAAGCCGCGGGGGTTTGACCGCCGCCGCCTGGGGTCACGCTGGTGATACCCAATATGTTGGCTGCCGTGCCAGCTCCCGTGCCGCTGGTGATATTAAAGGCGTTTTGAGCGGTACCGGCGGCGCCGCCGGTTGTGAGCACGATCGCGCCGTTATTGAGAGTAGCGGTCGCGGGACCCGCGGGAGCGGGGGGAGGTGGGGTGTTGTTCGCCGCGTCCTGAACGGCCTGCAAAATGTCGCCGAATGTCGATGCCGTTCCGCTTCCAAGGCCGATGGTGGTGTTGGCACCACTGAACACGGTCGAGGTCGCGGTGGAGCTAAAGGCAATCGTGTTGCCGTTAATCACCAGCGTCTGGCCGGCAAGGGCGCTCAACGTAGCAGTGGCAAGGTGGGTACCAGCGGCACTGTTAAGCGATGTAGCCGCTGTGACGTTGGCGTTTGCGCTATCTTTCAGAGCGGTGCCACTGGTGACGGTGGTCGGGGTAAGTTGCGCGACGCTGACGGACGAGACCGCGTTTCCGGTGATGGCGGTGGCGGCGACCACCGAAACATCGATGGCGTCGGGCGAGGTGGGGGCGCTGCCGGTATTGGTGATCGTTTGCGCGGCGCCATCATTGGTCGAGGTGAAGGTGAGACCGTCGGTGCCGGTGATGATGGCCGAGAGATTCACGCCCGCATCCGCCAGCACCTGATTCAACTGGTTCAGCGACTGTACGGTTGCCGTCTTGGTCGCAGGGTTGAAAGCTTGGGAAGGCGGCGGGGAGATTGCAATCGAGACCGCGGTGCCGGAAGCGTTCGTAAACTTAAACACCGACCCGTTGAGCTTGCTGGTGGTGAGATCGCCGGAAGTTGCTTGATCGGCTCCCGAGCCGGCATTGCTGGGCGAGCCCGTTGTCGCGGTGAATGCGATGCTGGACTGCGTACTAAAGCCGCTCGGCTGTTGGAGTGCCTGGTTGGCAATCGACTTGGCGGTATCGATCAATTTTTGTAACGAGGTGATGCCGGTGTCGGCGGCCTGAAGCACCTGCACGCCGTTGCTGATCGAGTCGAGCAGATTGGCGATGTCGCCGGAGCGGGCATCAAGGCCGGCGGCGGTGAAGAAATTCGTTGGGTTGTCGAGTGCGCTGTTGACCTTTTTGCCGGTGGCGAGACGTTCCTGCGTTTGCGAGAGCAGGCTCGCCGTATCCTGCAAGGAGAGCAGGTTCTGGCGCACGGCCGCCGTGAGCGTGATATTCGACATTTTTTTGCTTCCTTAAGTCTGCACCGCAAGCGGGCCCTTTGAGCCAACGCGCAACCCTGTTTTCCGCGATAGGAATTTGTGAACAAAAGCTTTTAAAATATGGTTAACGAGCGCTTAGCAAACATGGTTAACAAGCCATAAACCGGCTGCTTTCGTGGTTATTGCATGAGGGAGGACGTGTTTTCCGGCAAAGGCCCGTGTCACGCGAGGGCATGGCCGCCGAAGTCGATCGATAAATTTTGCAAGCAAATCGAAGCCGTTAGTAAGTTAATTTTAAGCGACCGGCTTTACGGTCCGGTCGGTCAAAATCAGTAAATTGTCGAACGGAAAAAGGGGTCGCCGAGGTGTTTGATGTCTAGTTCCGCTGCTCAAACCTACGCCCGTGTGGCGTTTACCACCGCATCACCCCGTGAAAACGAAGCCAAGGCTCTGTTGATGGCGGCCAATAAATTACAGGTCGTCTTGAATGATTCCGAGGCGACTCATAAGCAGGTGTCCGACGCGCTGATTTTCAATCGCAAGCTCTGGACTATCTTTCTTTCCGAAGCCCAGCGCGAAGAAAATCCCCAACCCTTGGACGTGCGGCAGAACATCGCCAATCTCGGTCTTTTCGTTTTGTCTCACACCGCGGCGCTGGAAGTCAGTCGCCAGCGGGCCCCGATAAAAGCGTTGATCGATATCAACCGCAACATCGCGGCCGGTCTGGCTGGTCGCGCCTCCGAATAGGCTTTCGCGCATTGGGTAGCGTGTTGCGCCGCCTGCCGCGGCGCGGGGTGGTTAATATATCGTTAACCAAACCGGCCTTACGAACGCTGGTGATTCTAACATTTGCATCCCTGCGGCGACAGGAGCGTCCGGCGTGACCAGGGCATTGCACGAAGCGCCGCCGCAAACCGGACAGAGCCAAACGCTCGATCCGCAAAACTGGGACGAGATTCGCGCCCACGGTCATCGCATGCTCGATGACATGATCGACTACGTCGCCAATATCCGTAAGCAGCCGGTCTGGCGTCCGATTCCGGACGACGTTCGCGCGCGGTTTCGCGCCGGGCTTCCGCATCAGGCCTCCGATCTCGGCGAGGTTTATCGCGAGTTCCGTGAATTCATCGCGCCTTATGCGACCGGCAATGTCCATCCCGCCTTCATGGGATGGGTGCATGGCGGCGGCACCGCGGTCGGCATGCTGGCGGAAATGCTCGCGGCCGGGCTCAACGCCAATCTCGGCGGCCGCGATCATATTCCCATCGAAGTGGAGCGTCAGATTGTCGAGTGGACGCGGGTGATGTTTGGCTTTCCGCATGGAGCGAGCGGGGTTTTCGTCACGGGAACGTCGATGGCGAATCTCATGGCGATGTTGGTGGCGCGAACGGCGGTGCTCGGACAAGCCGTCCGGCAGCAAGGGGTCGCCGGCGAAGGCGCGCTGCTCACCGCCTATGCTTCGGACGCCGCGCATGGCTGCGTCAGAAAGGCGATGGATCTCACCGGCCTCGGCGCCGACGCGCTCAGAAGCGTGCGGGTCGATTCGTCGCACCGTGTCGATGTGGCGGCCATGCGCGCCCAGATCGCGCGCGACCGCGAAATCGGCCTAAAACCCTTTTTGGTGGTCGGGTCGGCCGGCACGGTGGACATCGGCGCGATCGACGATCTCGAAGCTTTGGGTAAATTATGCCGCGACGAAAATCTCTGGTTTCATGTCGATGGCGCTTACGGCGCGCTCGGCATTCTCGCGCCGTTGCTGGCGCCTCGATTGGCGGGAATCGAAAACGCCGATTCGATCGCGCTCGATTTTCATAAATGGGGGCAGGTGCCCTATGACGCGGGCTTCCTGCTCGTGCGCGACGGCGAGCGGCATCGCGATGCCTTTGCCGCGCCGGCGGCCTATCTGCGGCGGGAAACAAGGGGGCTTGCCGCCGGCTCGCCTTGGCCATGCGATCTCGGCCCCGATCTGTCGCGAGGGTTTCGGGCCCTCAAGACCTGGTTTACGCTGAAAACCTTCGGCACCGAAAAACTCGGCGCCATGATCGAGCAAACCTGCGCGGTGGCACGTCATCTCGAAGCGCGGATTGCGGCGGAGCCGCGGCTTGAGTTGCTTGCGCCCGTGCAGCTCAATGTCGTCTGCTTTCGCTACCGCGCGAGCGATGCCGACAGCGTAAATGCCGAGATCGTCGCGGATCTCCAGGAATCCGGAATCGCCGCGCCCTCGACGACAATACTGGATGGCCGGCTCGCGATACGGGCGGCGATCGTCAATCACCGCACCGATGCCCGCGATATCGATGCGCTGATCGCCGCGGTGCTGAAATTCGGTGCGAAGCGGTCGGGCGGCGGCTGATTCGCCGATCCCCGACATCGCAAGGCGTGTTGCCGCGTGTGCCGTTTTGTGTGTAGTTTCGAATCTTGATCGATACCGATGATGCTCTCGATGAACGCGAGGAGGGGCGGCGATGTCGCTGAGGGTTGTGCTGAAGCCGCACGAGCGGATCATTATCGGCCAGAGCCTGATCACCAATTCGGATAATCGCGCGACCTTTCTGATCGACGGCGAAGCGCCGATCTTGCGCGAGAAGGATATCCTGACGTCGGATACCGCCAACACGCCGGTAAAGCGGCTCTATTTGTGCGTTCAGATGATGTATCTGGAAAACGATATACCGAAATACCAGGATATCTATATGGGGTTCGTCAAGGATCTCCTGGAAGCGGTGCCGAGCTTCCGAAGCTCCATCGAAGCCGCAAGCAAATTGATAGTGGGCGGCTCTCTTTATGGCTCGCTCAAGGAACTACGCAAACTTTTCGCGCGCGAGGAAGAATTGCTCAAGCGATGAGCCGGAGCGAAGGCGGGTTTTGAAAAGCCAGTCTGCCGCCCGCTCACGCCTTCAGATCGGTCGCGATCGGCCGCCCCGAATCTTCCTTCGTCAGGTCGAGCGTGTGAAAATAGGCGCGGCGCCGCAGCGCGGCGTCGTCGGGAAACTGCTCCACCACCTGATCGGTCTGGCTGTTGACGACCTGGAAAACGAAAGTGCCCGCGGCGCGATCGAAATAAGCCTGCTGTGAAACGGGAACGCTTGCGTTCTGGGAATCGTTGCGCGTGCCTGTGCCCGCTTCTGTGGCCGTGACGCTTTGGTCCGGCGGCAGTTGAGTGGGCACGGCGGCGCGTGCAGCGTCACCGGTAGGCGACGACACAACGGGCGTTATAACCGGCGTCCCCACCGGTCTAATGCTGAAATCTGTACTCATGGCAGCCCTCCTGGCTTTCCTCGAGACAAATCCCAACCCCTCACATTCCGCAAATATAATGTCGACGTCTCAACGCATTGTTAGAAAATGCGATGAGCGCCGCGTTGAAATTGGCGATGGGTTTTTATTAAAATTTTATCGAGCCGCCGGCGCGCGAGTCGCGCGCTCAAAGCGAACGGCTGACCGCGATCGGCGTGATGTGCCGAGGTCCGGGCGCCACGCGCCGTCCGGCGGCGGTGTAGGTGTTTGGAATGTTGCGACGCTGAACTTCGGTGTTGACGCCGCGGATGATGTTTTCGGATACCGCATGAGCCGTCGCCAGCACGGTGAGATTGATCTTCAGCATGGCGCGAAAGGTTTCGTGATTGCGCTGCAATGTCGCGAGCAAGTCCGGTGCCGCCTTGGTCAAATATTTTGAATTGGCTTTCACCTGCGTGACCACATGAACATAGCGGCGCGACAATTCCGATTTTTTCCCCTCAAAACTCATCGCCTCACGAATTTTTCCGGCGCGAACAAGTTCGGTCTCGCGCTCGATGACGCCGAGCAGCGCGCTCATGGCGTCCATCAGATCCTCGGCGAGCTTGCGCGCCTCGGCTTGCGTCGAGATGCTCTGGATCGGAATGGCCTGTTGTTTTTGCGGAAGCGGGTTCATGCTTGTTTCTCCTGGGTCTGTCCGGCGCGGCTGGCCTGCTGCAAGATCAGCGTGCGATAAACTTCCTTGGCGATGCCGACGCCGCCGGCTTGCGCGAAAGATTTCGAATATTGTTCGGTCAGCATCGAGCGCCAGACGCCGGTGCCGACCGTATTGCCGAACGGGCCTTCGCCTTTGAGGCCGTTCGTCATCTCCGAGAACATCGAGTTGAGAAACACCGCCTCGAAATCCTGGGCTTGGGACTTGGCTTTTGCCTGCACCTTGGGTGAAACCTTCTGGAGGGCGGCGGCGAAGTCGTAATCGGGATGATTGTTGCGATAGGGAATCGGAGCCTTGGGGGCGCCGCTTTGGCCGCTGCCGAGCGCGAGGGTCTGCATCACATCACCTCGATATCGGCTTCGATCGCGCCGGCGGCCTTGATCGCCTGAAGAATGCCGATCAAGTCGCGCGGCCCGATGCCAAGGCCGTTGAGGCCGTCCACGAGTTGTTGCAGCGAAACGCTGTCCTTGACCAGCGCGAGCTTCTTGCCGTCTTCGGAAACACTCACACCCGAGCGCGGCGTCACCACCGTTCGGCCGCGGGCGAGCGGATTGGGCTGGCTGACTTGCGGGCTTTCAGAGATCGAGACGGTGAGGTTGCCTTGCGCCACCGCGACGGTGGCGACGCGAACGTCGCGGCCCATCACGATAATGCCAGATCGCTCGTCGATGATGATTTTGGCGCCGAGGTCCGGCTCGACCTGCAATTGCTCGATTTCGGTCAGGAAGGCGACGACATTGCCTTTGAATTCGGGCGGGATCGAAAGCTGCACCGTGGAGGGGTCGATCGGCTCGGCGGTCTTGGTGCCGAGAAAATCGTTGACCGCGGCCGCGATGCGTTTGGCGGTGGTGAAATCGGCGTTGCGCAAGGCAAGCCGCACATTGGGCAGGCGGTTGAGCGCGAATTCGATCTCGCGCTCGATGATGGCGCCGTTGGCGATGCGGCCCACCGTCGGCACGCCGCGGGTGATGCTGGCGGCCGCGCCTTCGGCCTGGAAGCCGCCGATTGCGATTGAGCCTTGCGCCACCGCGTAGACATTGCCGTCGGCGCCGAGCAGGGGGGTGACGAGCAGCGTGCCGCCTTGCAGGTTCTTGGCATCGCCAAGCGCGGACACCGTGACGTCCATCCGGGTTCCCTGGGTGCCGAATGGCGGCAAATTGCCGGTGACCATCACGGCGGCGACATTGCCGGTCCGGATGGTCGCCCCGCGGATATTGACGCCCATCCGCTCCAACATCGCTTGCAGGGATTGTTTGGTGAAGGGGACGTTGTTGAGCGTGTCCCCGGTGCCGTTCAATCCGACGACGAGGCCATATCCGATCAATTGGTTCTGCCGCACGCCCTCGATATTGGCGAGGTCCTTGATCCGGGAGGTCGCGCTCGCCGGAACCGACCCAAGCGCCAGCGCGAAAAGCGCGGCTCCCGCCCACCGCAGCAAAACTCCCTGCAAAACGCCTGGCATCCCCTGCTCCCCGCTGAGGGTTACGAACTTTCGACCTCCACCACTCCCATGATGGTGATCTCATCCAGCAACCATGCGAGCGCCGTGCCAGGTGGTGAACCCGAATTAAAGCATTGAAACTATGATATAAATTTATGAGACTGCCATTTTTCGGCGATGTGCAAGGATGGCAAATCTGCCGCCCGGCGGCAGATTTTGCCGGGTGGTTTACGTTGCGTTAACCATCAAGAGCGATGCTGCGCCCGGATCTGGATACTAGTGCTCCGCTTCCGAAGTTCGGATCATTGTGCGGCACTCGGGCTTGCGAACTTCGGAATCAGAGGAGCACTAGCAAACTTTATTATTTCTGGCGCGGCTTTCGAATTTGCAGTTCCTATGACGAATTTGCCGCGACATTGATAGGAATTTCAAATTCACCGCACCAACGAGAATCTCCATGCGCATCTCAGGACCGAACGGTACCACTCTGGGATCCCCGACAAGCAATATCAGGCGAACGGGTTCCAGCGGCTTTTCGCTTCCCGATGCCGCATCCTCTACCGAGACGCGTGCGGCGCAGGCGCCCAAGGCGGCGGCCGGCATCGATGCCTTGCTTGCGATGCAAGGTATCGAGGAGGATCCACTCGATCGGCGCAAACGTTCGGTGCAACGCGGCAAACGGGCGCTCGATGTGTTGGACGATCTCAAGATTGGCTTGTTGTCGGGTAATTTCGATGCCTCGACGGTCAGCCGGCTGCGCGATGCTGCCGCCAACCTCAAATTGACCTCGGGCGATCCGGGTTTGGATACGGTCCTGGCGGAGATTGAGCTCAGGGTTGAGGTTGAATTGGCCAAGGCCGGACAGTTCTAATTCCGTGCCTTGGGACGCGAACGGCCTGTTTCATGTCGCGGGACGATATTGTTTCCCGGAACGCCTGCCTATATAACGCCGCGCGGGCGGGTCTTTTTTGCTGAGATCCGCACATCGAACATACGGATGGGCTGGCCTTGGAAAAATTGAAGAACTATCGACCCTCCGAAAAAGAGCCTTTCATGAATGAGCG
>DATGJS010000236.1:0-3430 GCA_035295025.1 Bradyrhizobium sp. | reverse complement strand
CGGGATTGGGGGGCTTGCCCGCGGCGAGCCAGGCTTCGCGCGACTGGCCGCCCTTCCATGCGCGCGTGGTGAAGCCGAGGATTTCGACTTTCACACCGCAGCGCTCCAACGTGCGCGCCAGAATATCGGCGCAGGTCGCGGCGACGGTGATCGGCCGCCCGCGCATCGATCCGGAATTGTCCAATAAAAGAGTGACGACGGTATCCCTGAAATCGGTGTCCTTCTCACGCTTGAACGACAGCGGGTGCATGGGATCGACGATCACGCGCGACAACCGCGCCGGATCAAGCAAGCCTTCTTCCAGATCGAATTCCCAGGCGCGATTCTGCTGCGCCAATAACAGCCGCTGCAATCGGTTGGCGAGCCGCGCCACCACGCCCTGCAGATGCGACAGCTGCTTGTCGAGATAGCCGCGCAGGCGATCAAGTTCTTCGGGTTCGCACAATTCCTCGGCACCGACCGTTTCATCGAAGCGCGCGGTGAACGGCCGGTAATCCGGCCCGCGCAGCTCGTTGCGCGGTTGCCGCGGCCGCCATGGCTCCGCGGCGCTCTCTGAATCCGCCATTTCGGCATCGTCGGCCATCTCGGCAGCCGGCGCATCGACTGCTTCCGAGGCGCTGTCGGGCAATTCCTCGGCTGAGGCTTCGGCCTCGGCCGACATCTGTTCGTTTTCGGCGGAATCGGAGGCTTCGCCGTCCTGGCCGGTCTCATCCTGTTGATTGCGGTCGTCGCCCTCTTCGCCTTCTTCCTCGTCGGATTCGCTGGAACGATCCTCACCCATATCGAGACAGTCGAGCAGATCGTGCACCACATCGCCAAAGCGGCGCTGATCATTGAGCACGCGCTCAAGCCGATCGAGATCGCGGCCGGCGCGTTCTTCGATCAACGGCCGCCACAATTCGACGAGTTTGCGCGCGGTCGCCGGCGGCGACTGGCCGGTCAGCCGCTCGCGCACCAGCATCGCCAACGCGTCTTCGATGGGCGCATCGGCACGATCGGTGATTTCATCAAACTTGCCGCGGTGAAAGCGGTCATCGAGCATGGCGGCCAGATTTTTGGCGACGCCGCCCATGCGGCGCGCGCCAATCGCTTCGACCCGGGCCTGTTCGACGGCTTCGAAAACGGCACGCGCCTGCTGGCCGCCGGGCGAGAGCTTGCGATGCATTGCTGCATCGTGGCAAGCGAGCCGGAGCGCGATCGCGTCGGCATGACCGCGAACGATGGCAGCTTCGCGTTCGTTAAGCCGCCGCGGCGGCTCCGGCAATCGCGCCTTGCCACCGACCAGCCCCGGCCGCTCCGACGCAAAGTTGACTTCCAGATCGCCTTTGCCGGCAATCGCCTTGAGACAAATTCCGACGGCGCGCTTGAACGGCTCGGTCGGAGCTTCTTTCGCCGCGCCTTTCGGTTTGATGTTGGAGTTCATGGCTCTTATTCCCTCTCCCTATTTGCGGGGAGAGGTGATTTTCAGCTCAGCGCGACATTGACCGCACTCTCCGGCAACTCTTGCCCGAAGCAACGCTGATAAAATTCCGCCACCAGCGGCCGCTCCAATTCGTCACATTTGTTGACGAAGGTCAGGCGGAAGGCGAAGCCGATATCATTGAAGATTTCCGCGTTCTCCGCCCAGATGATGACGGTACGCGGACTCATCACCGTCGAAATATCGCCGTTCATGAAAGCATTGCGCGTGAGATCGGCGACCCGCACCATCTTGGAGACGATGTCGCGGCCTTCGGCGGTGCGATAGTGCTTGGCCTTGGCCAGTACGATTTCGACTTCGTTGTCGTGCGGCAGATAATTGAGCGTGGTGACGATCGACCAGCGGTCCATCTGGCCCTGGTTGATCTGCTGGGTGCCATGATAAAGGCCGGACGTGTCGCCGAGCCCAACCGTATTGGCGGTCGCGAATAGCCGAAAAGCCGGATGCGGCTTGATGACCTTGTTTTGGTCAAGCAATGTCAATCGCCCGGAGGACTCCAGCACGCGCTGAATGACGAACATGACATCGGGGCGGCCGGCGTCGTATTCGTCGAAACACAAAGCGACATTGTTCTGCAGCGCCCATGGCAGAATGCCGTCGCGGAATTCGGTCACTTGCATGCCCTCGCGAATGACGATGGCATCCTTGCCGATCAAATCGACGCGGCTGATATGGCTGTCGAGATTGACCCGCACGCAGGGCCAATTGAGCCGCGCCGCGACCTGTTCGATGTGAGTCGATTTGCCGGTGCCGTGATAGCCGGTCACGATAACGCGCCGGTTGCGCGCGAAACCGGCGAGAATGGCAAGCGTGGTTGGACGGTCGAAACGGTAGTCCGGATCGAGTTCCGGGACATGCTCGTCCGGCTCGGAATAGGCCGGAACTTCGAGATCGCTGTCGATCCCGAACACCTGTCGGACCGACACCTTCATGTCCGGCAAACCGGATTCATCAGTCGTATCAGTTGCGAGAGCCATTGCTCCTCCGTGACCTCGGCGCGGGAGCGAAACACCAAATCCGAGGCGCGAATCGGGTATCGGCGGCCGGCGGCGGCGGTTTTCTAGCAGAAAGTTCCAAGGCGGCGGAAGCCACCCAAAGGATCAACAGAAACCGGCCGATTTCAGGTAATTATACGCTTGAATAATCTCCCGCAGCCGTGCTTCCGAACCCCTGTCACCACCATTGGCGTCAGGGTGATGCCGCTTAACCAACATCTTGAACTTCGACTTGATATCGGCCCGTTTGGCGTCTGCTTCAAGGCCGAGGACATCGAGGGCGCGACGCTGGGCATTGAAAATCTTGCGTCCCTCTGGCGCGGTGCGCGCATGGCCGGCGCGCTTTGCGCCCCATTCACCGAACAATGAAAACGGATCGTCGGCCGCCCAATCGGCATCACGAAACTCTCGTGCGGCGCGGCGGGCACGCTTGCCGCCGATTGAGCCCATTTTCCAGGTCGGCCGGTGCCCGGTGAGGGCTTCCTTCTGATATGTAGCGATCGCATCTTCGCTCATCCCGGCGAAGAAATTATAAGAATTGTTATATTCACGGACATGTTCGAGACAGAACTGCCAGTATTCGCTGGCGCGCAAGCGACCTTTCGGCGCGCGATGGGTTGCCGAGCCGGTGCAGCCGGGCCATTGGCAGCCGGGAAGCTCCGCCGCGAGGCGGCGGTCGTGCTCCGGCTTGACCCGAATGCGGTCGAACAACGGCGAGTTGGTGCGCATGATGAGATTATGCGGCCCTGTGGCGGATCGGTTCAAGACTTGACAGCGGACAAATCGGTGCGTCGCACCGGTAGTCCTAACGCTTTATTGCCCCAACCATTGTGAACGGACCTGACGATGGGAATGCAGGACATCATAACGACCAAGCTCATCGCGGCTTTCGCGCCGGAAAGCCTGCATGTCGAAGACGAATCCCGTCTGCATGAGGGGCACGCCGGCCATCGGC
>DATGJS010000235.1:0-9315 GCA_035295025.1 Bradyrhizobium sp. | reverse complement strand
ACCTTCGCGCGAGGCGAGCTGCCGCATTTTGCCGGCATCAACACCTTCATGAAGGCTCCCTACGTCGAGGACGTGCGTGACGTCAGCAAATACGACGCTGCCGTAATCGGCATACCCTTCGATTCCGGCACCACCTATCGCCCGGGGACCCGTTTCGGGCCGCAAGGCATCAGACGAATCTCAGCGCTCTATACCCCCTACAATTACGAGCTCGGCGTCGACCTGCGCGAGCAGATGACCTTGTGCGACGCCGGCGATGTCTTCACGATTCCGGCCAACCTCGAAAAGAGCTTCGACCAGATATCGCGCGGCGTCGCGCATGTCTTCTCTTCCGGTGCGCTCCCCGTCATGCTCGGTGGCGATCATTCGATCGGCTTCCCCTGCGTCCGCGGCATCGCGCAGTGCACCGACAAGAAGATCGGCATCATCCATTTCGATCGCCACATCGACATCCAGGAAAAGGATCTCGACGAGCGCATGCACACCACGCCTTGGTACTGGGCGACCAATCTGCCAAACGTATCGCCGACCAATCTGGTGCAGCTCGGCATCGGCGGCTGGCAGGTGCCGCGCGAAGGCGTCGAGGTGGCGCGCAAGCGGAACACCAACGTGCTGACGATCGCCGATATCGAAAAGATCGGGCTGGAAAAAACCGCCGAGATCGCGCTGGAACTGGCGTGGAAGGATGCGGACGCCGTCTACATCTCCTTCGATGTCGATTCCATAGATTGCGGCTTCGTTCCCGGCACCGGCTGGCCGGAGCCCGGTGGCTTCCTGCCGCGCGAGGCTCTGAAGATTCTTGGGCTGGTCGCCGCCGAAGGTCTTTGCGGTCTCGAAGTGGTCGAGGTCTCGCCGCCTTACGATACGTCCGACATCACGGCACTGATCGGCGTGCGCGTGGTGGTCGAGGCGCTGGGCTCGATGGTCGCCCACGGCAAGCTCGGCAGCCACAAGAAGATCATAAACAAGCCGGTTGCATATTGAGGGGCCGCCATGCATCGCCATCATCACGGCCACGGGCATGATCACGGACATGATCACGACCATCATCATGACCATGACCATGACCATCCGCCGTATGGCCCCGGCCACAACCATTCCCATCGCGCGCCCGTGCAATGGCAGACGCCGCATCAGCCCGATGGCGCGAAGGAGCACGCGGTCGCGCCGGAGCCCGACCTCGACAAGGTTGAGGCGGCGTTTGTCGATGGCTTTTTTCAGGCGCCGGATCCCACCAGCTTCCTGCGCCTGGCGCGAATCCCGTTCGAGATCGCGGCCGGCGGCGCAAACTTGAAACTGCTGCGGGTCGAGATCGACGCGCTGACCGATGTCGGCAGCCTGACCCCGCATTTTGGCGGCGACACTTTCCGCTACGATCCGCTACCGTCGAATTTCGTCTCACGCCGCCGCCGGCTGCGTTTCGTCTATTTCGACGGCGCGTCTCTGCGCGCTCTGAGCTACGCCGAGCTTCGCGACATCTGAGCGCTACGGCCCGTCAACGACCGATCTATAATCGGCCGCTGGCGTGAGCGAATGGGCGAGGCGATTGGCAGGAGCAGGTGCGCGGTCAGCCCTTGAGATCCTGCCGACGCGCCTCTTGCCCGAACGATGAGAGACCGACCGCATTTCGAGGCAGCATGATTTCTCCTCGCGCCAGCCGTTCCTTCAGATAGGTGAAGGTTTGTGCGGTCTGAGCGAACAAGTGCTCACCCGCGACGAACTGCCGCCGCTGCGGCGAACCTGACGTCACGAAACGATCGAGTGGCTTGACCACGGTGTGATAGTCGACCGAGAAAAAGAGCGGAAACGAATAGCGCTCCTCCTTGACCTTGCGCACGCGGTGCGAGGTCGCGACGAAGCGACCGTTAGTCAAGATTTCGAGCATGTCGCCGATATTGACCAGAAACGCACCCGGAATCGGCGGTGCGTCGATCCAGGTCCCCGCGCCGTTCATGACCTCCAGACCCGGGCTCGTCGAACGCAACAAAGTGAAGCATTCGTAGTCGGTGTGAGCGCCGATACCCATGCGGTCCTCGGCCTCGGCGTCGAAGGGATAATGGATCAGACGAAGCTGGCTGGGCGGCTTGGTGATGTAATGATCAAAGAAATCGGGCACTTCGCCGAGAGCGCGGGCAAATCCGCGGATAAGATTACGGCCAAGATGAAAGACCGCGTTGTAGTAAGCTCCCACCGCATCGCGAAAAGCTGGAAGATCTGGCCATTGGTTTGGACCCAGTAACGGATTGCCGGCGAGATAGTCAGGATCAGTCTGCGGTAGGTCGAGCGAGAGATCGTAAGCTTCCTTCTTGTCCTTGCTGCCGGAGGCGAAAACTTCCTCGCCCTCCGGCACATAGCCGCGATGATTCTTCGAGCGGCCGATATATACCGCCATCTTTCGCTCGACCGGTTGAGCAAAGAAACGTTTAGCCGCATCAAGCACGCCCTCAAAAAGTGCGTCATTGATTCCGTGACCGCGGACATACAGAAACCCGACCTCGCTCGCAGCGCGGCCGAGCTGGTCCGCGACGCTCTGCTGTTCCCCTATTTCCCCGCTCGTGAGAGGCGATATGTCGATGACCGGGATGCTCGAGAAATGCTTTCGCATGCTAATTACTTTCCTTCTTTACGTCCGCGTTCAGGTAGCCGGCGCGATCCTAACATTTGTATTCCTTCTCGGCGACCATTTTTGCAGATGTTGGAATCAAAGGATCACGAGCAAATATTGGCTTCTAAAGCGCGATGAGATTTGGCCGAATCGTCATCACTCTTTGGCTCTTTGTTTGAGCATGATCTCCGCGCAGACGCCCTTGGTGTTTGTCGCGAGGGAAAACCTCTTTACACTTTTCCGGATCATGCTCTTTCGAGCGAAGTGGTGACCTGTTCGCGTGAAGAAGAAAATGCGTCAAAACAAGAATCTAGAGCTCCGTTCTGATTCAATCAGAACGGATGACGCTCTAGGATGGCCTGTAAGTCGCCTTCGGATTCGTGAATGTCCCAGTCCCGGACGCTCGCCTCCCCTGTCGCGGCGATGTCGGTGGTTCTGATCCGATCCCGGTTAACTGGCGTCGTGATGGTCAGCTGCTGCCCTTCCCGAAACGGGAGGGTCGAGCGCGCAATAATCCAACCCGAAGACTCGATCCGGCCGATCGAGATTTCGCAGTCTATGAGCGCGCGAGCATCCTTGAGCGACGGCGCCCGCGCGACGCATTCGCTGAGCGAAAGGCCTGCTGGCGTCGCCAGCGTTCGCGCGCGAGCATACATGAAAGTCGGGCCTAGCCTTACGATGAAGCCCTCGCCACCATGCCCCTGCTGACGCAGGCGAACCGCCGCACAGGGCACGCGAGCCACGTCCTGGCGATGCCAATGCTCGACATAGGTGATGTCGCGCCCCTGCTCAATCATCACGCCGTTTTCAAGCCAGAGCCGACCGACGTCCGGCGCGGACGATCTCGGTTGATAGTCGATGGCCCGCTCCCATTCAAAGCACTCGCCATCGAACAGCAACCGACCGGCAAAACCCTCCTGTCCTGCGAGCCATGTGACGGCTTTCCAGTCCAGATCGTCTAACCGCGGCATGGCAGAAAAATCGGGGCGATCGGCGGGGCATCGCAAATCGATGTAGAGCGTGGGTCCCTGTAACCAATCGACCGCCGATGTGTCATCGCGCCGTCCGTCGGGCCACACGATCAATGATCGTCGCCAATGGGAGCAGCGAGGGTTGAGCACAGCGGATGACGGGTTACCTGCCTCGACGGCGATCCCGTCGTTCAGCCTGGCAAGACCGTCTGCATCCCGATTGTCCCTTTGCAAAGCGGGCCCACCCTTGACGCGACTGTTCACAGCCGCGGTCGTCTCATAAGCTTAATTGGTTCTATAGCATCCCTCTGGTTCTGACATTCGTTAGATCACTCGCCGCGAGATGACACGAATGTCAGAACCGGGACACCGGTCTAACTTTGCGAATGCCGTGCCATGAAATTGTCGTAGCCGACTTCAGCGACCTGGAACCATTGGTAGCCGTTGTTCGAAAACGCGGTCAGCGAATCGTAGACCTTCTTGAAATTGGCGTTGGTCGCGGAAACCTCGCTGTGCAATTCCTTTGCCGCTTTGAAGGAGGCTTCCATCACCGCCGGCGGAAAAGCGTGCAGTTTGGCGCCGCTCGCCAAAAGTTTGCGCAGCGCAAGTGGATTTTGCGCGTCATATTTCGCCATCATCCAATTGTTGGCGAAATGGCCCGCCTGTTCGAGCAGGGTCTGATAATATTTCGGCAGCGTATTCCACTTATCGAGATTGACGATCGCAAGCAGAAGCGGGCCGCCCTCCCACCATCCCGGATAATAATAATGAGGCGCGACCTTGTAGAAGCCGAGCTTCTCGTCGTCATAAGGTCCGACCCACTCGGCGGCGTCGATCGTACCCTTTTCGAGCGCGGGATAGATGTCGCCGCCGGCGAGCTGCTGCGGCACACAGCCGAGCTTTTGCATCACCCGCCCCGCAAAACCGGCGATACGGAATTTCAATCCCTTGAGGTCCTCGACGCTGGTGACTTCCTTGCGGAACCAGCCGCCCATCTGACAGCCGGTATTACCGGCCAAGAGCGAGGTGACGTTGTAGCTTTTGTAGAAATCGTTGAGAAGCTCCTTGCCGCCGCCGATCATGTACCAAGCCTGGTTGAGGCGGGAGTTGGGCCCGAATGGAATCGACGAACCGAAGGTGAAGGTCGGGTCCTTGCCGAAATAATAATAAGACGCGGTGTGTCCCATTTCGACGGTCGCGTTCTGCACGGCGTCCAGCACCTGCAAACCGGGCACGATTTCACCGGCGGCGAAGGTTTGAATCTGAAACTTGTTGTCGGTGGCTTCGGCGACAATCTTGGCCATGATCTCGGCGCCGCCATGCAGCGTGTCGAGCGATTTGGGCCAGCTCGTCGTCATGCGCCATTTGATCTCCGGCATCGACTGAGCGATCGCCGGCGCGGCCATGCTCGCCGCCCCCGCGGCCCCCAGTCCGGTAACTTTGATAAAATCGCGACGCTTCATAGAAATCCCTTCCCATTTTGATGATGTGTGTCGGCCTTCGTTGCGAGGCCTTTGGTGCGGCATGAACGGCAGCATGGAACATCCGGTCTCGGATTTCCACGCCGATCTCTCATATCGCAATGCAAAAAGCCCAGCCCCTTGCGGCGCCGGGCCCTTAAACAACAATCAAGTGGCGATTAGCCGCGGGTGCGCGAGCGAATCATGAAGCTGTCGAACGTATATTCGGCCACCTGCCACCACAAATACTCGTCGGAACGATAGGCCTGCATCGCCTCGATCGATTTCTTGAAATCGGCATTCTTGGCGGAAATTTCCGCCCAGAGTTCATTCGTTGCCTTCAAGCAGGCTTCCAGCACTTCATTGGTGAAGGGCCGGAGCTGGGTGCCACCGGCCACCAGCCGTTTGAGCGCGGCCGGGTTCTGCATGTCGTAGCGCGCCGCCATCCAGCTATTGGCGTTGGCGGCCGCATTGGTGAGAATGGCCTGATAGTTCTTGGGCAACGAATTCCATTTCTCCAAATTGCAGAACGCGTGCACCGCGGGCCCGCCCTCCCAGAAACCGGGATAGTAGTAATATTTGGCGACCTTCTGGAAGCCGAGCTTCTCGTCGTCGTAAGGGCCGACCCATTCGGCCGCGTCGATCGTGCCTTTTTCAAGCGCGGGATAAATATCGCCGCCGGCCAATTGCTGGGGCACGACGCCGACCTTTTGCAGCACCTGGCCCGCGATGCCGGCGATGCGGAATTTCAAACCGGAGAGATCGGCAACGGTCTTGATCTCCTTGCGGAACCAGCCGCCCATCTGCGTGCCGGTGTTGCCGCAGGGAAATCCGATCACGCCGAACTTCTTGAAGAACTCGTTGCCGAGCTCCATTCCCCCGCCCTGATACCACCAGGAATTCTGCTGGCGCGCGTTAAGGCTAAACGGCACCGACGCATAGATCGCAAAAGTCGGGTCTTTGCCGACATAGTAATATGAGACGGTGTGACACATTTCGATGGTGCCATTCGAGGTCGCATCGAGCGCCTGCAAGCCCGGCACGATTTCACCGGCGGCAAAAACCTGGATCTGAAATTTGTTGTCGGTCATCTCGGAGACGTATTTGGCGAACTCCGTCGAGCCGCCAAAGATCGTGTCGAGCGATTTCGGAAAGCTCGACGTCATGCGCCACTTAATTTCAGGCGAAGATTGCGCGATCGCCGGTGCCGCCACGGTGCTCGCCGCGGCCCCCACGGCCGAAACCTTCAAAAAATCACGACGCTTCATTAAGGCATCTCCTCATCAGGCATTTCCCGAAATTCTCGGGGGCATTTCGTTCGGCATCGCGATTTTTACGGATCGGCCGAAGGCTCTCTCGAAGTGGCTTTAACATGGAAGCGAGCACCGCGAAAACGGGACAAGGGCATGAAAGCACAGATTAAACGAAAGTCTGATATGCCGGATCGGGCTCTCCAGCCGGCCGCGATGCGGTGCTAAAGCCGGTCGCGAACCTTGGCCGCGATCGAGCGGTAGATCGCCGCGTGCGGCCCGTCCGGTTCACTCTCAACCACGGGAGTCCCACTGTCGGAGGCGGTGCGGATCGAGATATGCAGCGGAATTTCACCGAGAAAAGGCACGGCCAGATGCTCGGCCTCGTGCCGCGCGCCGCCATGGCCGAAAATGTCCGATCGGGCGCCGCAATGCGGGCATTGGAAATAACTCATATTCTCGATAATGCCGAGCACCGGCACATTGACCTTGGTGAACATCGCAAGGCCCCGCCGCGCATCGATGAGGGACAAGTCCTGCGGCGTCGAAACGATGACCGCGCCCTTGAGCGGCACGTTCTGCGCCAAGGTGAGTTGCGCATCGCCAGTCCCCGGCGGCATATCGACCACCAGAACATCGAGCGTGCCCCAAGCGACATCGCGCAGCATCTGGGTGATGGCCGACATCACCATCGGCCCGCGCCAGATCATCGCGGTGTCTTCTTCCACCAGAAAACCGATCGACATGATCGCAAGGCCGAAACGGACGATCGGGATCATTTTCCGATCGTCGTTTAGTTGCGGCTTCTCGCGGATTCCGGTCAATCGCGGCACGGAGGGGCCGTAGATATCGGCATCGAGCAGGCCAACACGCAGGCCGAGGTCGCGCAAACCAAGCGCCAGATTGAGCGCGGTAGTCGATTTTCCGACGCCGCCCTTCCCCGAGGCCACCGCGATGACGGCACCGACACCTGGAATGTCCGCCTGCTTCGACATCGGCGACGGCGCCCCTTGCGGCGGGCGATGGGCCGAAACATTCGCCACGCCATGCGCATGGCGGTGCGGCGGTGGCGGCGGTGGCGGCGGTGGCGGCGGTGAAGCACCGCCAGGTTTGCGTTCGGCGGTCAACGCCACCATGGCCACGGCAACGCCCGGAATGGCCCGCACCGCGGCTTCGGCGGCGGCACGAACGCTTTCCCATGCGCGGGCCTCGGTGGCATCGACATTGATCGAGAAGAAGACCTTGCCGTCATTGGCTGAAATCTCCGACAACACGCCGGCATTGGCCAAGGCTACGCCGCGCGGCGAGGACACCTTGGCCAGCGCGTCGAGAACCTGTTGCTGCGTGACGCTCACCGGCGCATCTCCTCGTCCTTTTGGTCTACCGCTTGCCGACGTCGTCCGCCCGCATCGAGGGCGCCGATCCGCCCTGCTCCTTGGCGGCTTCGTAATTCAGCTCGATCATCACGCCATTGGGGTCGTTGACGAAGATCTGCCAGAGATCGCCGCCCGGAACCTGCCGCGCGTCGAAAGCCATCCCCTTGGACTGAAGCCGCGCCTTCATGGCGGCAAAACCCCGGCTCACAAAGGCGACGTGATGGACCACACCGGAATCCGGCTTCTGCGGCTCCTCGGTCGGGGAAATATCGACCAAATGGACCACCGCCTTGCCCTCGCTGTACATCCAGGCGCCGGGAAAGGCAAAATTCGGCCGATCGCCTTTTTCGAGGCCGAGCACATCTTCGTAAAAATGGACGGTATCGGCAAGATTTCGGGTCCGGATATTGAAATGGTCAAGTACGCCCACGCTCATGGCCATATGGTTTCACTCCCTTTCGTTTTGAATCTCGACTATCGTCTCATGCTATCATAAAACCACGCCCGCCCGCCAAATGGAGGCATGCCGACCCCTCGGCATGTTCTCAAGGCGCGGTCGCCCGGCGGGGTCTGTTTCACGACATGTGAGACAGCTCGCCGTCCCTTCAAAATAAGTCCCGGCCACGATGATGCCGGCCAAACCCTTGGGGTTACACATATGGCTAAAGTCGCTTTTCTCGGTCTCGGCGTCATGGGTTTCCCCATGGCAGGACATCTGGTCGTCAAGGGCGGCCACGAGGTCACGGTCTTCAACAGGACGCCGGCCAAGGCCAAGGCATGGGCCGAGAAATTCAAGGGCAAGACCGCGCCGACGCCAAAGGCGGCCGCGGAAGGCCAGGACTTCGTCATGGCGTGCGTCGGCAATGACAACGACCTTCGCGCTATCACCATTGGGCCCGACGGCGCCTTCGCCGGCATGAAGAAAGGCGCCACTTTCGTCGATCACACCACGGCCTCGGCAGAAGTCGCCCGCGAACTCGACGCCGCCGCCGCCAAGGCGGGATTCAAATTCGTCGACGCGCCGGTCTCCGGCGGGCAGGCCGGTGCCGAAAATGGCGTGCTGACGGTGATGTGCGGCGGCAAGGAAGACGCCTATGCGGGAGCCGAGTCGATTATCGCGGCTTACGCGCGCATGTGCAAACGGCTTGGCCCGGCGGGAAGCGGCCAACTGACCAAGATGGTCAACCAGATCTGCATCGCCGGCCTCGTTCAGGGGCTTTCGGAAGGCGTCCATTTTGCCAAGAAATCCGGGCTCGATGTCGCCGCCGTGATCGACACCATCTCCAAGGGCGCGGCCCAATCCTGGCAGATGGAAAACCGCTACAAGACCATGAACGACAGCAAATATGATTTCGGCTTCGCGGTGGAATGGATGCGCAAGGATCTGTCGATCTGCATCACTGAGGCCCGCCGCAACGGCGCGAACCTGCCGGTGACCGCGCTCGTCGATCAGTTCTATTCCGAAGTCGAAAAGATGGGCGGCAAGCGCTGGGACACTTCGAGCCTCTTGGCGCGGCTGGAACGGTAAGCGCTCGGCGCATCGCGCCTGTCATTGCGAGGAGCGTCAGCGACGAAGATTCCATGGGGAGTGGATAGCGACCGAGTCTGAGGCCAGACTGAGGTTGCTTTAAACCCACTCAACCTGGAGCCGAC
>DATGJS010000234.1:0-4051 GCA_035295025.1 Bradyrhizobium sp. | reverse complement strand
CTATCCATGATCGCAGTGTGATATTCGCGCGTCGGCGCGCGCAGCATCTTCTCCATGTCGTCCCCAGTCTTCGACCGCCGCCATGCTTACAGGACGAACGCCAGGTTTGGTAGGTCGCTCGCGCCAGGCCACCATTTTTTTGCACTTTGCATCTCGGTGCAGACGCAATGCGAGCGGTCCTCCGAATCGCTCTTTTCAAAAGCCGCCCGTAGGACGGCACGACCCCGGGGCAGCGCCTCCTGTCGCTGCCGCTAGTTCCACGCACGCGACAACGCCCGCGCGCGCAGTTGCGCGGGCGGTGTTGTTCGAATGCAGTCGTGGGGATTTAGCGTAATTGGTGATTTGACCGTCACGGTTCAAGGGAAAGCTGGAAAAATTTTTCACGCCAGCAATTCCGACAGCGTACGTACGACACGGTCAGGCCGCGCAATACTGTCCGCCGGAAGTCCGTCGCCGAACGGATCGTACCAGATCGCGTGGATACCGAGCTTTTGCGGCGCAATCACTTCCCATTCCAGATTGTCGCCGACCATCCATGTTTCGTCCGGCCTGACGTCCAATGCCTGTGTCGCATGCAGGTAGGCGCGCGGCTCGGGTTTTCCAAAGCCATGCTCGCCCTCGATCTGGATGTGATCGAAGCGATGGGCCAGATCGAATTGCGTGACCTTGTCGCGCTGATCTTCGCTGGAACCGTTCGTGACGAGCGCAAGTCTGACACCTTGCGCCCGCAAGGCGTCGATAACGGCGTGCGCGTCTGGAAAGAGACGACGATTTTCGTCGCGATAGTCGCTGAAGCGGTCGGCGAAGCGCGTTTGAACGCCGGCCGGCGGCACGTTCGCGCCCCGGCTCGCCATGGCTGCAAAGGCGCGCGCCACGATTTCGCGGCGTGCATGGCGCAACTTCTGTCGCCAAATGCGGTGCCGCTCCGGATCGGCCCAGAAAGACGATGTCGTGGCCAAAACGGCTGCCAGCACGTCGGAATTCTTCAAGGGCGCCAGCGCTGGCGCGAACTCGGCGATCACGGCCGACCAGGCAAGCTCGGGCCTGCCATAGGCCTGGATGATCGTATCGTCGAGGTCGAACAGGATGGCGCGGGGAAGGCGAGACATCACCGTAGTTTAGCGTGATTTGGCGCCGAATTTGGATAGACGCTGCAAATCACTCCTGACCTGCAGCGCAATGTGATGCAAGCTTCCGGTTGAGGTCGGTCAGGGCGCGGTATATGAACGCGGCCTGTCCATTCCGGTAGCGAAAATGACCACGCCTGAAGACAAAACCCTGTTGCTGGTGGAAGACGATCGACCGTTACGCGAACGTCTGGCCCGCGCCATGGAGGCGCGCGGCTTCGCCGTCACCATTGCCGAAAGCGTGGCGGAAGGAAAAGCCAGGGCCAAGGAAGCGCCGCCTGCCTACGCCGTGGTCGATTTGAAGCTCGATGACGGCAATGGGCTCGATGTCGTCGAGACGCTGCATGTGGTGCGGCCCGACAGTCGCGTCGTCGTCCTGACCGGTTTCGGCAATATCGCGACCGCGGTGGCCGCGGTGAAATACGGCGCCATCGATTATCTCCCCAAGCCTGCCGATGCCGACGACATTCTCGCCGCGCTCCTGGCACAGCCGGGCTCCAAGCCGAGGCCGCCGGAAAATCCGATGTCGGCCGACCGCGTGCGCTGGGAACATATCCAGCGCGTCTATGAATTGTGCGGCCACAATGTTTCCGAAACCGCGCGCCGCCTCAACATGCATCGCCGCACCCTGCAACGCATCCTCGCCAAGCGCAGTCCGCGCTAGATCGCCATTGTCATCCCCGGCCGAGCGATGTGTGAACATCGCGAGGGGAAGGGGACCCAGGCGATCAACGCCGGCCCGATTTCGATAGCTGGGTTTTCTTCCCTCGCGCCGCTTTGCGGCGTTCGCCGGGAATGACAAGGGAATCGGAATTTTCCTTCTGGAGCTTCTTCGGCGCCGTAGCTTGCGCGTCCATCTCCTTCAGCACCCTCTTGGGCGCGATGGCGCGGAAGCGCCGCTCCAGCATCTTCCTGAGCATCGCCTTGTCGATGCGTGCGGTGCGCACCAGGACGGCGGGATAGTCGCGATAATGTTCGGTGATGAAATAGGTCTTGGAATCCATCTCAAGCAAATGATCGCGCTCGTCGATCGAGCCGACAATCCAAACGATCGAATCGTCCTCATCACGCAGCCGCGTGAAAAATTTCTTGGCGATGAAGAACGAGGGCTTGCCGTAAGACGGCTTCTCGCTCGCCTCCGGGAAGGAGAGCGCGATTTTGCGAAAGTCAGCTTTGCTGATCGCCATCGCCGATCTCTGTCAGAGGCAGCGTTTCGGCTGCAAGATCGAGCACCGAGGCGAGGCGTTCCGCCGCCACTTTGGCGAAACGCAGCGTCACGGCCTTGCGCCGGCTGGCATGTACCGAGGCCGGCGTCGCCGGACGGATGATCGCGCCGCCATAGCGATCGGCGACGATGAGACCGGTGGTGGCGGGGACATGATGATCGGGAAAATCCGGTGGAATCGCGAAATAGAAGTGCTCGCAGAATTCGAGATATTCCGGCCACTTCGTGTCGCCACGCAGATCCGCCAGCGCCACCTTGATCTCGACGCCGAGCAGCGTTCCGTCCGGACCGAGCGCGGCAACGTCGAGGCGGCGGCCGTTCGCCAAAGTGAATTCCAGGATCGGGCTATAGCCTTGCTGGATCAAAAGCCGGCTGACGCCGCGCGCCACATCCTGAGCCGTTGCCGTGGAAATGATCGCCATGGCCGATTGGAACATTGGTGGAACGAAATTTCAATCGCCGCTCAGGGCCAAGAGACCGGCGCGCAGAGCGTCGAGCTTGGTCTGTGAAAAGCCGCGATCGAGCGCGCGATGCGTGCGCCGCCAGATGGGAACCGCCTTGGCAAGAAGGCGCTTTCCAGCTGGCGTCAGCTGCAAGAGGCGGCTCCTGCGATCCTCGCTGGCCGCCGCAACCTTCACCAGACCTCTGCGTTGCAACGGCTTGAGATTGGCGGTGAGCGTCGTGCGATCCATGGCGAGGAGCTTCGCCACCGCGCCAAGACTCGGCGGCTCGGGACGGTTGAGCGAAATCAGCAGCGAGAATTGCCCGCTCGACAAGTCGACAGCCGCAAGTTCCTCGTCGAAGCGCCGGGCGAGCGCGCGTGCCGCCCGCTGCGCGTGCAGGCAAAGGCAGCTGTCGCGCACCTGATGCGTCACGGCAAGCGGAATCGAATCAAGTTTTGACATGCGTCATTTATGTTGATATCAACCTAATTGTCAATTGAAAGGATCGCAAGATGCAATACATCGCTTTCTACAAGTCCGATGCTCCGCCCGCCCCGCCATCGCCGGAAATGGCCAGGAAGATGGACGAACTCGTCGCCGACCAGAAAGGCAAGTTCATCATGGGCGGCGGGTTCCTGCCGGCGGATCAGGGCCTGCGCGTCAGGCTCAAGGGCAGCGAATTCATGGTCAGCAACGGCATCGGGGCGGCGATGGACGGCATCGGCAACGGCTTCGGCATGCTGCGCGCCGATACGAAGGAAGAGCTGCTGCAGCAGGTCAAGGATTTTCTCAAAGTCGCGGGACCCGGCGAATGCGTCATCCGCATGATGATGGCAGGTCCGCCGCCAAAATAGGAATCGGAGGGAACATGCAGCGAATCTCGCCCTGCCTGTGGTTCGATACGCAAGCCGAAGACGCGGCCAACTTCTATGCCGCCATCTTCAAGAATTCGAAGATCAAGAGCGTGTCGCATTATGGCGAAGCCGGACCGCTGCCGGCGGGCACCGTCATGGTCGTCACCTTCGAGCTCGACGGTGTCGAATTCATCGCGCTGAATGGCGGACCGGTCTTCAAGTTCAGCGAAGCCGTGTCGTTGTCGATCAGCTGCCAAAGCCAGGCCGAAGTCGATCACTATTGGAGTGCACTGAGCAAAGGCGGCGAAGAGGGCCCCTGTGGCTGGCTAAAGGACAAGTTCGGCTTGTCGTGGCAGGTGGTGCCGCTCGAATTCGCCGATTTGATGCGCTCGAGCGACGCCC
>DATGJS010000233.1:0-3236 GCA_035295025.1 Bradyrhizobium sp. | reverse complement strand
GAGCGGATTTTCAAAGTCGCGGCGGAAGAATCCGCCAGCAGTCATAACCGTTTCCTCTATCGCAATTTTGCCGGCGGCACGCTGGAGGCCGGTGACGAGCATGCCGGCTGACCTTCGCCCCGCCGACCCCTTCGCGCCGCTCACCTCAGGGATGCTGGCGGTCGGCCAGGGCCACGAGATCTATGTCGAAAGCATCGGCCGCAAGGATGGAATCCCAGCCGTCTATCTGCATGGCGGGCCCGGCAGCGGATGCCAGAACGACCATCGGCGCCTGTTCGATCCCGAACGCTTTCATGCGGTGCTGTTCGATCAGCGCGGCTCGGGGCGCAGCCGCCCCAAGGGCGCGCGCAAAAACAACACGCTTTCTCACCTGATCGCGGACATGGAAATGATCCGCGTGAAATTTGGCTTTGATCGCTGGATCGTCGTCGGCGGTTCCTGGGGCGCCACGCTGGCGCTGGCTTATGCGCAAAGCCACCCGGATCGCGTGTCGGGCCTTGTATTGCGCGCCACATTCCTCGGCACAGATGAGGAATTACAGGACGTGTTCCTGAACGCTCTGCCGCGCTTTTATCCGGCGCTGAACGAGGACTTTCTTGCACTGTTGCCCGAAGCCGAACGCGCGCATCCGTTGCAAGCCTATTGGCGTCGCATTCTCGATTCCGACGCGGCCGTGCACGGCCCGTTCGCGCGCGTCTGGCATGATACCGAGCGGATTCTCTCCGAATATAAACCCGCACGCAACCGCCTGGAGCGGGCATCGCTCACCGGCACAGGCGCGCTTCCCGCCACACCCTTCATGGAAGCGCATTACTTCCAGAACCATTGCTTCATGCGGCCGGGGCAATTGCTGGAACAAGCCGGACAACTCACCGGCATTCCCGGCGTGATTGTGCAGGGGCGTTACGATCTGTTGTGTCCGCCGAAAATTTCCCACGCGCTTGCCGAACGCTGGCATGACGCTGAAATTCGTATCGTCGAAGGCGCCGGCCACACGCTCCATGATCCCGGTGTGCGCGACGCCGTGATGCGGGCGATTGCGGATGTGGCGGCGAGGGTCGAGCGGTGACGCCAGCCCAGTCATTGCGAGCGCCAGCGAAGCAATCCAGAGTCGTAAGAAAGAGGTGGATCGCTTCGTCGCTTTGTTCCTCGCGATGACGGTGAGCGACAATAATACCAAAACACAGCGTCATTCGTCATCGCGAGCGTCAGCGAAGCGATCCAGGATCACAAAAAGACTGGATTGCTTCGTCGCCCTAGCGCAAATTGCTCCGCAATTTGTCGCGGGCTCCTCCAATAACGCCGATAAGCAGGGAGACTCAACAAATGCCACTGGCCGGAAAAGCCATGTTGCTGACGTCGATGGACATCGATGCCGCTCACGAGGCCGAGTTCAATCGCTGGTATGATCGTGAACATCTCGAAGAGCGCGTGGCGATAGCTGGCTTTCTCGAAGCGCGGCGATATGTCGCCGTCGAAGGCGCGCCGAAATACCTAAGCCTCTATTCGACCGAAACTTTCGAGGTGCTCGACAGCCCCGCCTATCGCAAGGCGCTCGCCCACCAGACCGCTTGGTCGAAGGTCAATCTCGCGCATTTCAAGAACATGATCCGAGGGCTGGCGCGGATCACCATCAGCCGCGGCAAAGGCCGCGGTGCGGTGCTCGGCATCATCCGCCTTCGGCCCGATCAGGGACAGCAAGAAAAGCTGCGCGCATCACTTTTCGACGCACTCGATCCTCAACCCTTCGACGGTATCATTTCGATGCATCTGATCGAAAACGATCCCGCGCTGTCCAAGCCGCTCACCCGCAATTCGTCCGACCGGGATCTCGGCGCCGGCGACTGGTTCGTCCTGATCGACGCAACGGAGGTGAAACCAGCGGAAAGTGCCGTGGCGCGCATGGCAGACATGGCCGGGATCAAACCCACGGTCGTTTCGAGCGGCACCTACCGCCTGTTGTGGGACATTTCAAAGGGTGAAATTCCGGCATGACCGCCGCCATGTTGCACCGCCACATAAATTCGATTTTATGCCATGGTCAACGCATCGTTTTCGAAAGCTGATGATCGCGTAAAATTGCCTTTGTGGATGATCTGGTTTGGCTTTAATACGATGGAGCGATGATCCCATTCGAAAACCGAAAAGAGCGCCGCGTCCAGAGCGTTCTGCTAGCAAAATAAGGCCGCGCTGTTGCAAGCGTTCTGCGCGCGGATATGGTAGGAATGAAACCGACTGATATCGCGGCGCCCGACTACTTCCACAAAGTGGTCGATTGCCAATGGGCCTGTCCCGCACACACCCCCGTTCCCGAATATATCCGCTTGATCGCCGAAGGCCGCTACAGCGACGCCTACATGATCAATTGGAAATCGAACGTCTTTCCGGGAATTTTGGGCCGCACCTGCGATCGTCCCTGCGAGCCCGCCTGCCGGAGAGGCCGGGTCGAGGAAAATCCGGTCGCGATCTGCCGCCTCAAGCGCGTCGCAGCCGACTTCAAGGACGACGTCAAGGACCGCATGCCGCGTGTGGCGGCGAAAAACGGCAAGCGTGTCGCGATCGTCGGCGGCGGGCCGGCGTCATTGACGGTGGCCCGCGATCTCGCTCCGCTCGGTTACCACTGCGCCGTGTTCGATTCTGACCCGAAAGCCGGCGGCATGATGCGGACGCAAATTCCGAAATTCCGCCTGCCGGATTCGGTGATCGACGAGGAAACCGATTACATCCTCAACCTCGGTCTCGAGTTCAAGGGCGGCACGCGCATCGACAGCCTCAAGAAGCTGCTCGGTGAAAACTACGACGCGATCTTTGTCGGCTCCGGCGCGCCGCGCGGCCGGGAACTCGAAATACCTGGCCGCAAGGAAGCCGCAAGCAATATCCATATCGGCCTCGACTGGCTCTCCAGCGTGTCATTTGGCCATGTCGAGAAGATCGGCAAGCGCGTGATCGTGCTCGGCGGCGGCAATACCGCGATGGATTGCTGCCGCACCGCCCGCCGTCTCGGCGGCGAGGACGTCAGGGTGATCGTGCGTTCCGGCTTCGACGAGATGAAGGCATCTCCCTGGGAGAAGGAGGATGCCATGCACGAGGGGATACCTATCCACAATTTCCTCGTGCCGAAGGAATTCACGCATCAGGACGGCAAGCTCGCCGGCGTGCGCTTCCAAAAAGTTGCCGCTGTGTACGACGACAAGGGCCGGCGCCGACTGGAGCCCACCGGCGAGCCCGACCAGCAT
>DATGJS010000232.1:0-6387 GCA_035295025.1 Bradyrhizobium sp. | reverse complement strand
TAAGAGAATCCATCAAACAACCTTTATAAAGGTAAGGCGCGTTCCAGCAACCGGCCAATATCGTCACGCGCAAACGCGACCGCGCCGTACATGGCGCTGTGATTCCCGGCAAGACGGGTATTGGCGAATAATTCGGCATGGCGCGGCGAAATGGCGTTTAGCGCCGCGGCCGCCGCCAACAGCGCCAGCTTTTCCACCGCAAGGCGCGCCAGACTTTCAGCATCGGTCCGGCGCAAGGTCTCCCCGATCAGCTCGGCCACCTCGCGCGTTCCCGGCAAATGAGCGGTTTCGTGGGCAAGCTGTTGCAGGATTGCCGTTGCCGCTTCCGCCTCGCGCGACAAGGCGCGCAGCACGTCGAGGCACATCACGTTGCCGGAACCTTCCCAAATCGCATTGACCGGAGCCTCCCGATAGTGCCGCGCCAAAATTCCTTCCTCGACATAGCCATTGCCGCCGAGGCACTCCATCGCCTCAAAGAGAAATCCCGGCGCGCTCTTGCAGGTCCAGTATTTGACTGCCGGGGTCAAGAGCCGCATATAGGCGGCCTCGCCGGCATCGGCCGGTGCCCGATCGAAGGCGCGGCAGAGCCGCATCACGAGCGCGATGGATGCTTCCACATGCAACGCCATGTCCGAGAGCACCGAACGCATCAAGGGTTGATCGGCGAGACGCTTCTGGAACACGCTGCGATGTCTGGTGTGATGGAGCGCATGCGCCAGACATGAACGCATCAAGCCGACGGACGCAATCGCGCAATCCTGCCGCGTCAATTGCACCATCTGGAGGATGGTGCGGATGCCCTTGCCCTCCTCGCCGACCGTAAGGCCGTAAGCGCCGAGAAATTCGACCTCAGAGGACGCATTGGAGCGGTTGCCGAGCTTGTCCTTCAAACGCTGGAACTGGATCGCGTTGACCGATCCGTCGGGACAAAACCGCGGCATGAAGAAACAGGTCAAGCCCGCTTCCGCCTGCGCCAGCACCAAAAAAGCATCGCACATCGGCGCCGACATGAACCATTTGTGGCCGGTGATGCGGTAGGCCTCATTGTCGCGCATCGCCCGCGTCGTGTTGGAACGCACATCGGTGCCGCCCTGCTTTTCGGTCATGCCCATGCCGAGCGTCATGCCGCGCTTGGATGGCCACGGCGCAAATGCCGGATCGTAAGCGCGCGTCGCGATCACAGGCATCACAGCGGCGAGCAAATCGGGCTGAAGCGACAACGCGGCCACCGAGGCACGCGTCATCGTGACCGGGCACAAATGCCCGGTCTCGACGCCGGCCGCCATGTAGAACTTCGCGGCGCGCACCACCTCAGCCGGCTCACCTTTGGTGCCCCCGTCAAGCGCCCAGGTCGAATTGTGCAATCCCGCATGCGCGCTGTGCGCCATCAATTCGTGATAGGCCGGGTGAAACTCGACCTCGTCACGGCGATTGCCCCGGGAATCGAAGGCGCGCAATTTTGGCGGGTTTTCATTGGCGAGGCGGCCGCGCTCGGCCATCCCAGCCGAACCCCAATGCCGGCCGAATTCGGACAGTTCCTGCGCGGCAGAAGCCCCGCCATTGGCGGCAACGGCCTCAGCCAACGGACGGTCCAGCGCGAACAGGTCCACATCGACAAAGGGCGGTGACTGGTTGAGCACGTCGTGGGTTTGGAATGAAGCTCGGGTCATCGAACATCTCCGGGGAGAGAAGCCGCTTCCACCGCCGATCATAGGCGGCCGGGGCCACGTCCCGCATCGAAAAATGCGCTTCCCCACGTCATGATTGACGAAACCTTACGGTCACAATGACGGCGAAAACCGGACAGATCGGGGGATAACTCGCGAACCCCCTCTTGGCCCTTGCCCCCCGCCCCCACTCTGCCTATAGCTCTCCCTTTAATGACATCCGCATCGAAATCGACCTTCGTCCTCGGTCACCGGCATTTGCTGGGCATCGAGGGCCTTTCCGCCGCCGATATCACCGGACTGCTCGACCTCTCAGAGGAATATGTCGAGCTCAACCGTCAGGTCGATAAGAAACGCACCTCCTTGCGTGGCCGTACCCAGGTCAATTTGTTCTTCGAAGCCTCGACCCGCACCCAATCCTCATTCGAATTGGCCGGAAAGCGATTGGGCGCCGACGTCATGAACATGTCGGTCTCCTCGTCCTCGATCCGCAAGGGCGAGACGCTGATGGACACCGCGGTGACGCTCAACGCGATGCACCCGGACATTCTCGTGGTCCGCCACCATGCTTCCGGCGCGGTGGAACTTCTGGCGCGAAAGGTCGATGGCTCGGTGATCAATGCCGGCGACGGCGCTCACGAACACCCCACCCAAGCGCTGCTCGACGCGCTCACCATCCGCCGCAACAAGGGCCGGATCGAGGGCCTCGTGATCGCGATTTGCGGCGATGTCATGCATTCGCGCGTCGCGCGTTCCAACATCATCCTGCTCAACGCCATGGGCGCGCGGGTACGCGTGGTGGCGCCCTCCACGCTTCTGCCAAGCGGCATCGAGCGCATGGGCGTCGAGGTTCACCGCGACATGCGCGAGGGGTTGGCGGGCGCCGATATCGTGATGATGTTGCGGCTGCAACGCGAGCGCATGAGCGGCTCGTTCGTGCCCTCCAGCGGCGAGTATTTTCAATATTTCGGTCTCGACCAGAAAAAACTCGGTTATGCCAAGCCGGACGCGCTGGTGATGCATCCGGGACCGATGAACCGAGGCGTGGAAATCGATTCAATCGTGGCGGATGGCGCGCAATCGCTGATCCGCGAGCAGGTGGAAATGGGAGTGGCAGTGCGGATGGCGGTGCTGGAAGCACTCGCCCGCAACCTGCCGAACGCGTGAGACCCGGAGCTATGGATGTATCCGGCATTCAACTCGAACGGAATTGGCTTTAAATGCTGACCGACCGCCGCCCCATCCTGCTTGCGAATGCCCGCGTGATCGATCCCTCGCGCGATTTCGACGGTCCGGGCGATGTCCTGATCGCGGACGGGATCATTCGCGATTCAAAGCGCGGCATTGGAGCCGCCGGCGTGCCTGAGGGCACCGACATCGTCAATTGCGCCGGCAAGATCGTCGCCCCCGGCCTGATCGATATGCGCGCCTTTGTCGGCGAGCCCGGCGCCAGCCACCGCGAGACCTTTGCCTCCGCGAGTCAGGCGGCCGCGACCGGCGGCATCACGACCATCATCTGCCAGCCCTCCACTTCGCCCGTCATCGACAATTCCGCGACGGTTGACTTCGTGCTGCGGCGCGCCCGCGACACCGCGATCGTCAACATTCACCCGATGGCCGCGTTGACCAAGGGTTTGCGCGGCGAAGAGATGACCGAGATCGGCCTGTTGAAGGCGGCCGGTGCGGTCGCCTTCACCGACGGCGACAAAAGCGTCACCAATTCGCAAGTGATGCGCCGCGCGCTGACCTATGCGCGCGATTTCGACGCGCTGATCGTGCATCACACCGAAGATCCCGATCTCGTGGGCGAAGGCGTGATGAACGAGGGCGAATTCGCCACAAGACTAGGGTTAATCGGCATTCCCAACGCGGCCGAGGCCGTGATGCTGGAGCGCGACATGCGTCTCGTCGCGCTCACCGGCGGCCGCTATCACGCGGGATCGCTGAGCTCGATGGAATCGCTCGGCATTTTGCAACGCGCGCGCGAGGCCGGCCTCGGCGTCTCGGCCTCGGTCTCGATCAACCATGTGACGCTGAACGAAAACGACATTGGCCCCTACCGCACATTCTTAAAACTCTCGCCCCCCTTGCGCACCGAAGAGGATCGTCAGGCGTTGATTGCCGCGGTCGCCTCAGGCTTGATCGACGTGATCATGTCCGATCACAACCCGCAGGATGTCGAGGTCAAGCGGCTGCCCTTTGCCGAAGCCGCCTCAGGCGCCATCGGACTTGAGACCATGCTGCCGGCCGCGCTTCGCCTGATTCACAATGGCGAGATGGATTTCAAGACGCTGATCCGCGCGATGTCGACGCGGCCCGCCGAGCTTTTAGGCTTGCCCGGCGGATCGTTGCGGCCGGGCTCGCCGGCGGACGTGATCGTGATCGATACCGATACACCGTGGGTGCTCGATCCCAACGATCTCAAATCGCCCTGCAAGAACACGCCGTTCGACGAGGCGCGCTTCTCGGGCCGCGTGGCGCGCACCATCGTCGGCGGACGGACGATTTATGAACATGTTTGAATGCGTTTCGCGCTGGAGTGGGATGAGATTGGGTTGAATCGTCATTGCTGTGCATGTTCAATTGCGAGCCAAGCCGGCGATCGAACCTGAGGTTATCTCGCTTTATGATGAAAAAAGTGCGTGCGAAATTCGTGTAGGTCACGGGAGAGGCTGTAATGTCCGCAAACGCATTTCTGCCGCTGGCGCTCATTATCGGCTATCTCTTGGGCTCGATTCCCTTTGGTCTCGTCCTCACCAGACTTGCCGGCACGCAAGATTTGCGCGCGATCGGCTCGGGCAATATCGGCGCGACCAACGTGCTGCGCACGGGACGCAAGGGCCTCGCCGCCGCGACGCTGTTGCTCGACATGCTCAAGGGCACGCTCGCCGTGATCATCGCGGGCACTTACGGCGGCGCGGAGGCCGCGATGCTCGCGGGCCTCGGCGCCTTTCTCGGCCATCTCTTTCCGGTGTGGCTGAAATTCAAAGGCGGCAAAGGCGTCGCGGTTTATATCGGCATTTTGATCGGCCTGTTTTGGCCGGTGGCGGTGGCGTTTTGCGGCATCTGGCTCGCGACCGCCGCGATCTCGCGATACTCCTCGCTCTCGGCGCTGGTCGCAAGTCTTATCACGCCGATTTTGCTGGCGTGGCTCGACCACGCAACGCTCGCAGCTTTATTCGCGCTGCTCACGGCGCTGTTGTTCGTCATGCACCGCGAGAACATCAAGCGCCTGCGCGCGGGCACCGAAGGCAAGATCGGGCAGAAGTAGCGCACTATTTATTTAAGCGCCCGCTCCAGGAAACGCGCGGCGGAAAGCGCCTTCGCATCATCGCCAAAGTCCGCGATCACCTGCACGCCGATCGGTAAAGATCCATCCGCCACATAGGCCGGCACATTCACGCATGGCGTGCCCATCAGCGTCCACAGCCGGTTGAAGCGCGGATCGCCCGTCGAAGCGAGGCCCTTAGGGGCTGCGCCCGGCGCCGACAGCGCCAGCAACACATCGACCTCTTTCAAAATGTCGGACAAAACCGCGCGCGCTCTTGAGGCCACGCTGCGCGCGGAATCATATTGGGCGGCCGTGTAGTGGCGGCTTTCGTCGAGACGCCCGCGCAAAAGCGGCGGCATCGCGTCGTAGTTTTCGCGATATTCCCAGGCGAAGGATTGATGCGCCTCGAACTCCTGCACGATGGGATGAATGCGCCATGCTTCCGCGACGATGTCAGGCATTTTCAATTCGCGCACCGTCGCGCCCGCTTTGGCCGCCGCGCGGCCTGCGATCTGTAACGCTTCGCTGCCTGTAGCCTCAGGGTCGCCGGCGAAATCCTGCGTCACCACGCCGATGCGCGGCGATTTCATCTCAGAGGCGAGTAATTCGCTTCGGCCCGTGATGGCGGCAAGCGCGATCGCGATATCCTCGACGCCAGCGGCAAAAAGCCCGACCGTATCGAGCGTCCAGGAAAAACATTTGACGCCGACCGTCGGCAACAAGCGAAAAGACGGTTTGATCGCGGCGACGCCACAAAACGAAGCCGGCCGGATCACCGAGCCGCCGGTTTGCGTGCCCACTGACAGCGGGATCATGCCGGCGCCAACGGCCGCCGCCGAGCCGGAAGACGATCCGCCCGGCGTGTGGGCATGGTTGCGCGGATTGACGGTGGGCGTCGGATCGTTGGCCGCGAATGCCGTCGTCGTGGTCTTGCCGACGATCGTCGCGCCGGCTTGTTTCAGCGCCATGACGATGGGCGCATCCGCGCGCGGCTGATGGCCGCGATAGATCGCAGCCCCCATCTCGGTCGGCATGTCCGAGGTGTCGATGATGTCCTTGATGCCGACCGCAATGCCGCGCAGCGCGCCTTGATTTTGCGTGCGCGGATTTGCCGAGCGGCGCACAAAAGCTTTGATCGTGGCTTCCTGGGCGTCGATGGCGGAAAGCTGCTCCGAAAGCGCGGCCTCAGGCGTGAGCGCCCCCTTTTCGATGCGGCGTTGTTGGTCGGCGAGCGAGATCATGGGACGTTTCCTCTTTGCCGTGCCCGGTGTCATGCCGGAGCAGACTCATCTTCCGGCGACACCCCTAGCAAGAGGGGAATAGCCGGGACAAGCCCGCACCTGACGATGGCTGCTCTTCCGCGCCCCCTTCCCCGCGCCCTCAGCTTGATCCATTCTGTCCGCGAGGGACCGAATGGACACTTTAACATCCAACGCCACACATCTTACC
>DATGJS010000231.1:0-37716 GCA_035295025.1 Bradyrhizobium sp. | reverse complement strand
GAGCCGATGGCGACCGGTCTCAAGGCGATCGACGCCCTGATCCCGATCGGCCGCGGCCAGCGCGAGCTGATCATCGGCGACCGTCAGACCGGCAAGACCGCGATCGCGCTCGACACCATTCTCAACCAGAAGCCGCTCAATGCGCAGCCGGACGAGAACATCAAGCTTTATTGCGTCTATGTCGCGATCGGTCAAAAGCGCTCCACCGTGGCGCAGTTCGTCAAGGTGCTCGAAGAGCAGGGCGCGCTGGAATATTCGATCGTCGTCGCCGCGACCGCTTCCGACCCGGCCCCGATGCAATACATCGCGCCGTTCACCGGCTGCACCATGGGCGAATATTTCCGCGACAACGGCATGCACGCCGTCATCATCTACGACGATTTGTCCAAGCAGGCCGTCGCCTACCGCCAGATGTCGCTGTTGCTGCGCCGCCCGCCGGGCCGCGAAGCCTATCCCGGCGACGTGTTCTATCTGCATTCGCGCCTGCTGGAACGCGCCGCCAAGCTCAACAAGGATCAGGGCTCGGGCTCGCTGACGGCGCTGCCGATCATCGAAACCCAGGCCAATGACGTGTCAGCCTATATTCCGACCAACGTCATTTCGATTACCGACGGCCAGATCTTCCTTGAGACTGATCTGTTCTTCCAAGGTATTAGGCCCGCGGTGAACGTCGGCCTGTCGGTGTCGCGCGTCGGCTCCTCGGCGCAGACCAAGGCGATGAAAAAGGTTGCCGGCAAGATCAAGGGCGAGCTGGCGCAATACCGCGAAATGGCGGCCTTCGCCCAGTTCGGCTCCGATCTCGACGCCTCGACCCAGCGCCTGCTCAACCGCGGTTCGCGTCTGACCGAACTGCTGAAACAGCCGCAGTTTTCGCCATTGAAGATGGAAGAACAGGTCTGCGTGATCTGGGCGGGTACCAATGGTTATCTCGACGCGCTTCCGCTTGCCAAGGTGCGCGCCTTCGAGGATGGGCTGTTGTCGGTCTTGCGGGGCAAGAACGTCGAGATCCTCAATACCATCCGCGACAGCCGCGATCTCAGTGACGATACCGCCGCCAAGCTGAAGAGCGTGGTTGAGGGGTTCGCCAAGACGTTTGCTTGATTTCTTTAACCTCTCCCGCTTGCGGGGGAGGTCGACCGGCAGAGCCGGTCGGGTGGGGGTTGGTCTCGTTCAGGTTAAGGCCCCCACCCCGACCCTCCCCCGCATGCGGAGGAGGGGGGCGCAACTGAGGGGCTGTGGATTAAACTAGAATGGCTTCACTTAAAGACATGCGAGTCCGCATCGCCTCGACCAAGGCGACGCAGAAGATCACCAAGGCGATGCAAATGGTCGCGGCGTCGAAGCTGCGGCGCGCGCAGACCGCCGCCGAAGCCGCCCGGCCCTACGCCGAAAAAATGGATGCGGTCATTTCCAGCATTGCCGCGGCTGCCGCGAACTCGCCCGGTGCGCCGGCGCTGCTCGGTGGCACCGGCAAGGACCAAGTGCATCTGCTTCTGGTTTGTACCGGTGAGCGCGGTCTTTCGGGCGCCTTCAACTCCTCGATCGTGCGGCTTGCGCGCGAGCACGCCAATGCGCTTCTAAGCCAGGGCAAAGAGGTCAAGTTCTTTTGCGTCGGCCGCAAAGGCCTGGAACAGCTTCGACGTACTTTCGAAAAGCAGATTGTCGAGAGCGCCGAGCTGCGGTCGGTTCGCCAGCTCGGCTTCGTCAACGCCGAAGACATCGCCAAGAAAGTCATCGCGCGTTTTGATAACGGCGAATTCGACGTCTGCACGCTGTTCTATTCGCGCTTTAAGTCGGTCATCGCCCAAATCCCGACCGCCCAGCAGATCATTCCATTGGTGGTGGAAGCGCCCGCGGCGAGCGCCGCTCCGGCGGTCGCCTATGAATACGAGCCGGCGGAAGACGAAATTCTGCCCCGGTTGTTGCCGCGTAACCTCGCGGTACAGGTTTTCCGCGCGCTTTTGGAGAACAACGCCTCTTTCTACGGCGCCCAGATGAGCGCGATGGACAACGCCACCCGCAACGCCGGCGACATGATCCGCAAGCAGACGCTGATCTACAACCGGACCCGTCAGGCGATGATCACCAAGGAATTGATCGAAATCATCTCGGGCGCCGAGGCGATCTGACCTTCGCCGCGGCCGTTTGAGATTTTAAAAGAATTCGAAGGAGAGAGTTTATGGCCACACAAGCCAATCAGAACGGACGCATCACGCAAGTCATCGGCGCCGTCGTCGACGTCCAGTTCGAAGGTCATCTGCCGGCGATTCTCAATTCGCTGGAAACCAAGAATGGCGGCAACCGCCTGGTGCTCGAAGTAGCCCAGCATCTTGGCGAATCCACCGTGCGGACCATCGCCATGGACACCACCGAAGGTCTGGTGCGCGGCCAGGAAGTGGCCGACACCGGCGCGCCGATCCGGGTTCCGGTCGGCGTCGGCACGCTCGGGCGCATCATCAATGTCGTCGGTGAGCCGATCGACGAAGCGGGTCCGGTTGTGGCCGAAGACCTGCGCGCGATCCACCAGGAAGCGCCGCTTTATACCGATCAGTCCACTGAAGCCGAAATTCTCGTCACCGGCATCAAGGTGGTGGATCTGCTCGCGCCTTATGCCAAGGGCGGCAAGATCGGCCTGTTCGGCGGCGCCGGCGTCGGCAAGACGGTGTTGATTCAGGAACTGATCAATAACGTCGCCAAGGCGCATGGCGGCTATTCGGTGTTTGCCGGTGTCGGCGAGCGCACCCGCGAAGGCAACGACCTCTATCACGAGTTTATCGAATCGAAGGTCAATGCCGATCCGCACAATCCCGATCCGAATGTAAAGTCGAAATGCGCCCTCGTGTTCGGTCAGATGAACGAACCGCCGGGCGCGCGCGCCCGAGTCGGCCTCACCGGCTTGACGGTCGCCGAGCACTTCCGCGATCAGGGCCAGGACGTGCTGTTCTTTGTCGATAACATTTTCCGCTTCACCCAAGCGGGCTCCGAAGTGTCGGCGTTGCTCGGGCGAATTCCTTCAGCCGTGGGTTATCAGCCGACGCTTGCGACCGACATGGGCGCGTTGCAGGAGCGCATTACCACCACCAATAAAGGCTCGATCACCTCGGTGCAGGCGATCTACGTGCCGGCCGACGATCTGACCGACCCGGCGCCGGCCACCTCTTTCGCCCATTTGGACGCCACCACCGTGCTGTCGCGCGCCATTTCGGAAAAGGGCATCTATCCGGCGGTCGATCCGCTCGATTCGACCTCGCGCATGCTCTCGCCGCTGGTCGTCGGCGAGGAGCATTACACCACCGCGCGCATGGTGCAGCAGGTGTTGCAGCGTTACAAATCCTTGCAGGACATCATCGCCATTCTCGGCATGGATGAATTGTCGGAAGAAGACAAGCTGACGGTGGCGCGCGCCCGCAAGGTCGAGCGCTTCCTGTCGCAGCCGTTCCACGTCGCCGAAGTCTTCACGGGCTCGCCCGGCAAATTCGTCGATCTCGCCGACACCATCAAAGGCTTCCGCGGCTTGTGCGAAGGCAAATATGATCATTTGCCGGAGGCCGCCTTCTACATGGTCGGCACCATCGAAGAGGCGGTCGAGAAGGGCAAGAAGCTCGCGGCCGAAGCGGCGTAAGAGCGAATAGGAAGCGAATAGCGAATGGGGAGTAGCGAATAGATTTCTGGCGTGGTGCTTTCTACTCGCCATTCGCTATTCGCCATTCGCAGGTCAATTAGACGGGCGCATTCATGGCTACATTCCACTTCGATCTCGTCTCGCCTGAAAAGCTCGCTTTCTCCGGTGAGGTCGATCAGGTCGATGTCCCCGGCCTCGAGGGCGATTTCGGCGTATTGGCCGGTCATGCTCCGGTCGTGGCCGCGGTTCGTCCGGGCATCCTGACCATCGTCACGGGGGCCACCAAGCAGAAGATCATCGTGCTCGGCGGGCTTGCGGAAATCTCCGCCAAGGGGCTTACGGTGCTGGCCGACGTCGCGACGTCGCTGGAAGAGATCGACCGGGCCCAGTTCGCCCAGGAGATTGCCGAGATGCAGGCCAAGCTTTCCGAAAAGGAAGGCTCCGAACTCGACCACGCGATCGAGCGGCTCGATCACTATAAGAGCATCGAGCACGAACTCAGCACGACGGCGCTGCATTAATTCAGCCCGCCTTCTCCGCTCAAGCGACAAAGCGGGCAAAACACTCCGCCACGGTTCGATACACCTCGCGCCGGAACGGCACCACAAGCTCGGCGACGCGATCCAATTTTTCCCACCGCCATCGATCGAATTCCGGCGGCTGGCCGTTGCGCGACGTCAACGGATCGATCTCGCGTTCGGATCCAGTGAAACGCAGCGCGAACCATTTTTGCCGCTGGCCGCGGAATTTGGCGAGCCGATGCGCGGGCCCCTGATAGGGCGGAAATTCGTAAACCAGCCAATCGGTTTCGCCGAGATAGATCGCGCTCGATACGCCGGTCTCTTCCCAAAGTTCGCGCATCACCGCCTCGCGCGGATTCTCATCGGCGTCGATGCCTCCTTGCGGCATCTGCCATTCGAGACCCGGAAGGATGATTTCAGGTCCGTCGTCCCTAAATCGGCGCCCGATCAAAACCTGGCCTGCGGCATTGAACAATGCGACGCCGACATTGGGCCGATAAGGCTTTTCTGTTGTCATGACTTCAGTTGCTATTTTTCGGGACGCTTCCCATCGGCGCGCGCGGTCGCAATGACGGCCCGCGTCATTTCTGTGCGAGTTTGGAAAATTCGCGCACCACGCGCTCGTAGACCGGGCGCTTGAACGGGACGATGAGATCGGGGAGATTTTTCATCGGCTCCCAACGCCAGTTGACGAATTCCGCCTTGTGTCCGCCGCCGGGGCTTTCGACATTGATCTCGCCATCATCGCCGGTGAAGCCCACGGCGTACCATTTTTGCCGTTGGCCGCGATAACGGCCTTTCCAGGCGCGGCCGGCGATGGTGCGGGGAATGTCATAAATCAGCCAATCGGCGATCTCGCCGAGCTTCTCGACGGAGCGGACGCTGGTTTCCTCATAGAGTTCGCGCTTGGCGGCCTGCCAGGGATCCTCGCCCGGATCGACGCCCCCTTGCGGCATCTGCCAGACATGGGATTCGTCGACATGCTCGATCCCGCCGGCGCGGCGACCGATGAAGACGAGCCCTGCTGCGTTGATCAGCATCATACCGACGCAAGTTCGATAGGGCAGATCCTCATAACGCGCCATGCCGTCAAAGCCTCTATACGTGGCTGCCCAGGGGAAGTGCCTTTAGCTCGATTTTGATTTCAGGATCGCGGTTGTCAATGGCGCGAGCATGATGCCATGGCTCTCGAGCGTCTTGGCCCAGACGCTAATCCGTTCGATCGAGATCGGCAACGCCGAAGCGACGCCGATCGCCAGCCCGTGCTCCTTCGCCGCCCCCTCCAGTTTGGATAAAGCGCGGTCGATTTCCGCGGGCGTTGGAACCGCATCGATGGTGGCGTCGGCCTTGGCGAAGGGCATGGCTTGGGTGGCGGCGATCGAGGACGCGACACTGCGCGAGGTCCCGTCGTCGAAATAGCCGAGGCCCCGTTTGGCGGCTTCCTTGACGATCGGCTGCATCGCGGTATCGACGGCGACAAAGCGCGCGCCCATGAAATTGGCGATGCCGGCATAACCTTGAAAACGGCTCATATGCCAATGAAGACGGTCGAGATTCTGTTCCGGCGCAAGCGTCGTCAGCAGTGTTTGCGGCCCCGGATCATTGTCCGGATAATCGTAAGGCTCCATCGGTATCTGCAACAGAATCTCGTGATGTTGCGCGCGTGCCCGTTCCACAAGTTTGGTCGGGTCGGACCCGTAAGGCGTAAAGGCCAGCGTCACCGCCGCCGGCAGCTTTAGAATCGCTTCGACGGTTTTGGCAGCCCCCACGCCAAGGCCGCTCACCACGATCGCCACCACAGGCATTCTGGCGGCTTTCGCACGGTCGGCCTCTGCGGCGTAGGCGTTGAAAGGCTTTAAGCCGTCGGAAGCCACTGGGATCATGCCGTAGCGGGATTTCTCCAACAGGCGCGGATTGATTCCCGCCATTATGCCGGGGACATCGGCCGCGCTTTTTTCCGAAGCCTCGCCGGAGATCGTCACGTCGTGACGGGCCCCGCTGGAGCCATCGATAATGGTGACTGTCCGCGGCTCCGAAGATGCGCCGGCCTTGCCGTGGGATTCGCTGGCCGGCTCGGAATCATGCGCCATCGCCATTTTGTCGGCCGGCATCCCGCCGGGCTTTTCGTCTCCGGGCGGAGTGGGCGCAATCGCGATTCGCGCCAGCGGCTCTCCGCCAAGCGGATCGTCGTTGAATAACGCATAGCCCGCGAAGGTCGCCAAAAACAGGCCGAGCATCACCGCCAGGGACTGGATTCCGGACACGGGCAGCCGCAGGCGGCGCTTATTGCGCGCGGGATTGCGTCCAAGCGGAGTGCTCAGATCGTCGGCCGCCTCTGCCATCGAACTCCCCGAATCAACCAGTGTCTCGGTTCTGACATTCGTATCATATCGCGGCGTATCCGGTTACGAATGTCAGAACCGGGGAGACACTGGCAAATATCAGATTCCAGTGTGGTTTTGGATTTGGCATTCGCTTGGAGGGCTCGCGGCGATACCGTAGCGAATGCCAAATCCCCACACTGGGGCGGAAGATACCACGGCCGCCCAAGGCTGCGGCAGACATGGGCGGCAGGTTACAAAAAAGGGCGGCCGATTGGCCGCCCTTTTGAAAACCTCGATATTTACACCGGTCAATTGGCTTCCTTGGTGACGGGCTTGTCGATCGCCGCCTTGTCGCCGGTTGCGGCCGAACTGGCATCGACCCTCACGCCATGCAGCAGGTCGGCCGCCATCTTCAGCGCCTTGTCGTTCTTGGGATCAGGCGGCACATAGGATTGCGAGCCGGTCTTCTCATCGCCGTCATTCTTGAGGTGGCCGCGGAGCGAGGCTTCGCCCCTTGTGTCGGTCCGCGCCTTCAATTCATCCGGCACGTCCTGCAACACTTCGATGTCGGGAACGATGCCCTTGGCCTGGATCGATTTGCCCGACGGCGTGTAATAGCGCGCCGTGGTCAGCCGCAACGCGCCATTACCGGCGCCGAGCGGTATGATGGTCTGGACCGAGCCTTTGCCGAAGGAGCGTGTGCCGACCAGCGTTGCGCGCTTGTGGTCCTGCAACGCGCCCGCGACGATCTCGGAGGCCGACGCCGAGCCGCCATTGATCAGAACGATCAGCGGCTTGCCCTTGGTCAAATCGCCCGGATGGGCCGAACGGCGCTGGGTTTCCTCGGCGTTGCGCCCGCGCGTCGAGACGATCTCGCCCCGTTCGAGGAACGTGTCGGAAACCGTCACGGCTTCTTCCAACAAGCCGCCGGGATTGTTGCGCAGATCGATGACGAAGCCCTTCAGTCTGTCGCCGAGCTGATTGCTGAGATTGTTGATCTCCTTTTTCAGCCCTTCGGTGGTCTGCTCGTTGAAGGTGGTGATGCGGATATAACCGATGTCGTCGCCCTCGAGGCGCGCGCGCACCGATTTGACGCGGATATTGTCGCGCACCAAAGTGACGTCGATGGGATTATCCTGGCCTTTGCGGATCACCTTCAAACGAATCTTGGTGTTGACGGGGCCGCGCATTTTCTCGACGGCCTGATTGAGGGTGAGGCCCTGCACCTGCTCGTCATCCAGCATGGTGATGATGTCGTTGGCCAGAATGCCGGCTTTGGACGCCGGCGTATCGTCGATCGGCGACACCACCTTGATCAAGCCGTCTTCCATCGTGACTTCGATGCCGAGCCCGCCAAACTCGCCGCGGGTTTGCACCTGCATGTCGCGGAAGCTCTTGGCGTCCATGTAGCTGGAATGCGGATCGAGGCCGGTCAGCATGCCGCTGATGGCGGATTCGATCAGCTTGCTGTCGTCGGGCTTCTCCACATAGTCGCTGCGCACCCGCTCGAATACGTCGCCGAACAGATTGAGCTGACGATAGGTGTCGGAAGTCGAGGCAAGCGCGCTCGATCCCATGATCACCGCGCGCGGCTGCGTCACGAGCAACGTCAACGCCGCGCCGGTGGCGGCGCTGAGAAGAATTACTGAAGTCTTGCGCATCATCCGCGAACCTTTTCGCCTTCATTTGCGGCCCACCATGGGCCTGGATCAATGGGAGTGCCGTCCTTACGGAACTCGATATAGAGCACGGGTTGGCTTGCATTGGTCGCCAATATCGAAGCGACCTGGGAGGTTGTCCCCATCGTCGCGACCGGCTCTCCCGTAAGTACAAACTGGCCAATGTTGACCGAAATGCGCCCCATTCCGGCGATCAAGACATGATACCCGCCCCCGGCATTCAGGATCAAGAGTTGTCCGTAGCTGCGGAACGGTCCCGCATAGACAACCCAGCCGTCACACGGGGTTGTGACCTGGGCGCCGGCGCGGGTTGCCAAAGAAATGCCTTTTTCGACGCCGCCCGCGCCATTGGAACCGCCAAATTCCCGGATTTTCACGCCGTTAACCGGCAGGGCCAATAATCCCTTGGTGGCGGCGAAGGCAATGGCCGGGCTGAGCCGTGCCGGATTTTTCAACTCACCCAGATTGGGCTTTCCGTCGGCGGAGGCGGGCGTCCCTTGCAGACTGGCGATGGCGGCCGCTTTCGCCGCGCTTTTCAGATCCTGCTCCATTTTACCGATCAGGCCCTGAAGGCTGTCCACTTGCTTGGAGAGCGCGATGGCGCGCGCGCCTTCCGCCTCCAGGTCCTTTTCGATGCCGCTTTGTTTTCGTTGACGCTCCTCGACCAGGGCGTCGAGCCGGGTTTGCTCGTCCTGCAAACGATCACGATCGCCGGCGAGGCGATCGCGTTCCGAGGCGATCGTCTTGCGAACACTGACCAGTTCCGTGAGGTCGGTGGCGAGCGTCTCGGCCCGGGCCCGCAATTCAGGCACCACCGATCCGAGCAATATCGCGGTCCGAAGCGATTGGAGAGCGTCTTCGGGTCGCACCAGCAAGGCCGGCGGCGTCCGCCGTCCGGCGCGTTGCAAGGCCGCCAACACCTCCACCACCTCGCTGCGGCGCGAATCGAGGATCGTTCTGATTTGTTGCTCACGGAGATCGAGCGGACGAAGGCGCGCTTCCGCATCGCCAATTCTGCTTTCGATGCTGCGAACTTGGGTCGCGATATCAATCAGTTGCGTATTCAACCGGCTGCGATCCTGGCCGATTGCCGCGATTTCGGCCTTGAGCTTTTGCTGAAGTTCGGCGGCGTTTTTTTGCTGCGCGCGGGTCGCGTCGAGCTCCTGCTCGCGTTGCTTGATGATTTCGGCTTCGGCGGAGGGCGGCGCGGAGCTTGCGGGCTGCGCGGCGGCAGGCGCATCGAATGCGGCAAGGCTCGCCGACAACAGCAGCATCGAAAGCGGAAAACGGATCGCCGCACCGCCGCCGCGAGGGCCGGTGTGATCAGAGGCGATGTCCGACATGGATTGCATGAAAATTCAAACGTGCCTTGCGCAAAAGTGGCCCCGCGCCTTAGCCGCGGTGGTAGGGATGGCCCATCAGGATGGTCGCGGCCCGGTATATTTGTTCAAAAAGCATGACACGCACCATTTGGTGCGGCCAGGTCGCCGCGCCGAATGCCATCCTCATATGGGCCATGCGCCGCAATTCAGGCGAAAGTCCGTCGGCGCCGCCGATCAGGAAAATAGTCTGGGCGGTCTGGTCGTCCCGCCAGCGCCCCAGAAGTCGCGCAAAAGCGTTGCTGTCGAGATTGTCGCCACGCTCGTCGAGCGCGACAGCTACGGATTTGGGCGGGATCGCCGCCGCAATCGCCGCGGCTTCTTCCGCCATGCGCGAGGCGGGATCGCGGGCGCGGCTTTCGGCAATCTCCTGAATCTCAAGGCCGCGGAATCCGAGCTTGCGGCCGATGTCGTCGAAGCGCTCGCGATATCGCTCGGCCAATTCCCGCTCCGGCCCCTGCTTGAGCCGGCCGACCGCAATCATGAGAAGGCGCATCGTGATTTTTCCGGCGAATCGAACGCGCATTTTGGCGCAGGCCGCGTGCGCACGGCAAGCTAGAGCACGATCTTTTCGGAAAACCGCTTCACACTTTTCCGGATCATGCTCTAGCCTTCCGTCTGTGTCGCGGCCGATCTTGATCGGCCGGTCAGATCGCTTCCGCGGCCATAGGCCCTTGCGTCCACAATCTCTCCAGATTGTAGAACGCACGGACTTCGGGTCTGAAAATGTGGACGATCACATCGCCGGAATCGATCAGCACCCAGTCGCAATTGGGCAGGCCCTCGACATGGGGTGCGGCGATTCCATGTTCCTTGAGGCCTTTGGCGATGTTTTCCGCGATCGCGCCGACATGCCGGTTAGCCCGGCCCGTGGTGACGACCATATAGTCGGAGAACGCGGATTTGCCGCGAAGGTCGATGGTGACCGTTTCTTCCGCCTTCATATCGTCGAGGCGGGAGAGGATCATCTTCAGCGTCCTGTCGGCGTCTGATTGCGCCTGCAAGGCCGCGGTTTTAGCCGATGTTTTACGCGCGGGTTTGACAGCCTTGGGTAAAACCGACTTGGACAATACAGATGTGGCCAGGGACCATTCCTTTCACTGTATCGCGAGCGTCGAATCCTGTGACGCCCAGCGCCATTCTATGCATGGGGGGTTAACGGTTTCAATATCCGCTGTTCCGGTTCTGACATTCGTATGTATCGCTGTGGGCTCGTTTACGAGTGTCAAATCCGTCACATCGGCATGCGTTTTTCGAAGTTCGAAGGCATCATGGCAGCCATCCCCCTTCGAACTTCGAAACAAGAAGGGGAAGTCCGGTCATTCCAGGCGCGGACACGGTGTTATTGCAACCTCCAGCTTCCATCCCGGTTCCGCAAGCCGGTCGATGACAGGTTTAATTTCAGGCCGGTAAGAAAAACCCAGGCCGGCGCACGCCGTTCGGCGAGGCTCGCCGCCCGATTTTCCGGGATGCGGTAGGGGGCCAGCGCTTGGGCGGCGGGCGAAGCCAGGGCGCGAAAACTTTGCGGCGGGCGATCGATCACAGCGATCGGCACTTCGGAGGCGATATGCCGCCAATCCTGCCAGCGATGGAATTGCGCAAGATTGTCCGCTCCCATGATCCAGACAAAGCGCAACCCACAAGCGCGGCGGCGCAAATATCGTATGGTGTCCACAGTGTAGCGCGTCCCGATGACGGATTCGAGACAGCTCACAGCGATGCGCGGATCATGCGCGACTTGCCGCGCGGCCTCCATGCGCTTTTGGAGGTCATGTGGGGCTCGCGCGGCCTTGAGCGGATTGCCGGGCGTGACCAGCCACCACACGCGGTCAAGCTTCAAACGTTTGATCGCAAACAGGCTGATGGCCCGGTGCGCCAGATGCGGCGGATCGAAGGAGCCGCCAAGCAGGCCGATACGCATGCCGTTGACATGGAGCGGAAGGCTCGATGCGAGGGATGGCGCGGTCAAAGAAACTTTATTCAACGGCGCCACCGCATCCACGTGGCGCCGTCCGATCTGTTTTCCGGCGCGCTTGCCGTTGGCGAACTGATACCACCGATCACGGCCGGGTCTGCCCCGTGCCGTGAACGCGATATTTGAAACTCGTCAATTGCTCCGCGCCCACCGGGCCTCTCGCATGGAAGCGGCCGGTGGCGATTCCGATCTCCGCGCCGAAGCCAAATTCGCCGCCATCGGCGAATTGGGTGGAGGCGTTGTGCAGCACGATGGCCGAATCGACTTCGTCGAGAAATTTCCGCGCTACGGCTTTGTCCTCGGTCACGATCGCGTCGGTGTGATGCGATCCGTGGGTATGAATATGGGCGATCGCCTCATCGACGCCGTCCACGAGTTTCGCCGCGATGATCGCGGCCTCATATTCGGTATCCCAGTCCTGGTCGGAGGCCGGTTTAACGCGTGGGTCGGCGCGTTGAACGGTCTCGTCGCCGCGCACTTCGCAGCCGGCATCGATCAGCATTTCGATCAGCGGCTTGAGAGAGGCTGACGCTCCCTTGCGATCGACCAGCAGGGTTTCGGCGGCGCCGCACACACCCGGCCGGCGCATCTTGGCGTTCAAGACGATCGATTTCGCCATCTCCAGATTGGCGGCGCGATCGACATACACATGATTGACGCCCTCAAGATGCGCAAACACCGGCACGCGGGCTTCCGCTTCGACCCGCGCCACGAGGCTTTTCCCCCCGCGCGGCACGATCACATCGATGGCGCCATTCAGTCCTGTAAGCAACAGCCCGACGGCAGCGCGATCGCGTGTCGGCACGAGCGTGATTGTGGCCTCAGGCAGGCCCGCTTCGCGTAGGCCTTGCACCAAGCAGTCATGGATGGCGCGGCAGGAGCGAAAACTGTCGGAGCCGCCGCGCAAGATCACGGCGTTGCCGGATTTCAAGCACAGCACGCCGGCATCCGTTGTGACATTGGGGCGGCTTTCGAAGATCACGGCGACGACGCCAAGCGGCACGCGCACGCGCTCGATCGTCATGCCGTTCGGACGTTGCCAGCTTTCGGTGACCGCGCCGATCGGGTCTGGAATCGCGCGCACGGTCGCAACGCCGTCGGCCATGGCATCGATGCGCGCCTGCGTCAGCGTCAAACGGTCGATAAAGGCCGAGCTGGCGCCGTTTGCGCGCGCTTCAATAACGTCCTCGGCATTGGCCGCGAGAATCGCCGCCGCATGGCCGCGGATGACGCGTTCGATCGCCTCCAGCGCCCGGTTTTTCTGTTCGGCCGAGGCAAGCGCCAGCACGCGCGCGGCGGCGCGCGCTTTGGCGGCAAGGCCGGTCATCAACGCCGGCAAATCGGCATTGGCGTCGATCGCTTTGAGGGGTGCGGTCATGCAATTAGCCTGCAATTAAGGCCAAGTTCTAGCATGGAAATCGAGAGCTTGGCGAGGCGCGGAACCGGCATGGCAGCTCACCAAGGGCTTACTCGGCCATTGGCCTAGTTCGTCGAAAATGCCGCGCTTGGACCCACCACGAGGTCGTCGCGATGGATCATCTCGGCGCGCCCGGAAATGCCGAGGATGCTCATCACGTCGCCTGACGAGCGGCCCTTGATCTTCTCGGCATCCTCGGCGTCGTAGGCGACAAGCCCGCGGCCGATCTCATGGGTGTCGGGGCCGCGCACGATGACCGCATCGCCGCGGGCGAATTGCCCGTCGATCCGGATCACGCCGGCCGGCAGCAGGCTCTTGCCGGCGCGCAGCGCGCTCACCGCGCCGGCGTCGATGGTCAAGGTGCCCTTGGGTTCAAGCGAGCCCGCGATCCAGCGCTTGCGCGCGGTGACCGGGTTGGCCGGTGTCAAAAACCAGGTGCAGCGGCCGCCATCGGCGATCGCTTGCAATGGATGCTCAATCTTGCCCGAGGCGATCAGCATATGCGTGCCGGCGGTGGTGGCGATCTTGGCCGCCTCGATCTTGGTGTACATGCCGCCGCGCGACAATTCGGATTCGGCCGCGCCCGCCATCGCCTCGATTTCGGAGGTGACGGATTCCACGACCGAGATCAGCTTTGCGTTGGGATTATTGGCCGGCGGGGCGTCGTAAAGGCCGTCGATATCCGACAATAGGATCAGAAGATCCGCGCTTGCCATGGTGGCGACGCGTGCGGCCAAACGGTCATTGTCGCCATAACGGATTTCGTTGGTGGCGACCGTGTCGTTCTCGTTGATGATAGGGACCGCGCGCCATTCCAGGAGCTTGGCGATGGTGGAGCGCGCATTGAGATAACGGCGGCGCTCCTCGGTGTCCTGCAAGGTCACGAGAATCTGCCCCGACCCGATGCCATGGGCGCCGAGCACTTCCGACCAGATACGCGCCAGCGCGATCTGGCCCACGGCGGCCGCGCCCTGGCTTTCTTCGAGTTTCAAGGGGCCGCGCGGCAGCTTCAGGCGGCTGCGCCCGAGCGCGATCGAGCCGGAGGAGACGACCAGGAGTTCGCGTCCCTCGCCATGGAGTTTGGCGAGATCGCCGGCCAGCGCCGTAAGCCAGGCGGTGCGCACCTCGCCCGCGTCGGAATCGATCAGCAAGGAGGAGCCGACCTTGACGACGATCCGGCGAAAATTTTGTAAGCTTGGGCGGGCCATGGATGTGGGCTTGCGTGACATCTCGCCAAAAGCGATACGCGCCACCTCCACGATTTGGAAGTGGCGCGGGGAAAATATTGCGCGGGTCTCAGCCCATCACGAAGGCGTTGAGCTTGTTGCCCTCGGGGTCGCGGAAATAGGCGCCGTAAAATCTTTCATTGCGCTGGCCGGGAGGGCCTTCACAGGAGCCGCCGAGCGATAGCGCGAGCTTGTAGATACGATCGACATGCGCCTTGTCCTTGGCGGCGAACGCCGCCATCACGCCATTGCCCACCGTCATCGGCTTGCCGTCGAAGGGCAGCGCGACGCCGAAGCCGGCGCCCCCGCCGGGACCGCCCCATGCGATGATGCGATCGTTCTCCAGGAAACGGCCCATGCCGACTTCGCCGCAAAGCTTGTCGTAGAACGCGCCGGCTTTCTTGAGATCATTGGTCCCCACGGTGACATAACCGATCATGATTTTCCTCCTGCGGTTTGGTGGATCTGAGAGCTTGTATGGACTTGTTTTCGAAAGCTACGGCGTCGCCGCCCATGGCTCGGCCTGCGCGCTGCCTTTGGCTTTGCCCGAAACCGGCGCTTCGCCGATGACCGCGGTCAGCGCCCGCAGCGCGTCCTTGATGCCGTCGCCGGTGGCGGCCGAAATAAGAAGCGGCGCTTTTTTGGCGGCGCGTTTCAACCGGTCTTTCTGCTTTTTCAATTCGTCCGGTGTCACCGCGTCGATCTTATTCAAGGCGACGATCTCGGTCTTCTCAGTGAGATCGCCCTCATAGGCTTCCAGCTCGGCGCGGATCGTCTTATAGGCCTTCCCTGCGTGCTCGCTGGTCGCATCCACCAGATGCAACAAAACGCGACAGCGCTCGATATGGCCGAGAAAGCGATCGCCTAGTCCTGCGCCCTCATGGGCGCCCTCGATCAGTCCGGGAATGTCGGCAAGCACGAATTCGCGGCCATCGGCGTTCACGACGCCAAGCTGTGGGTGCAGCGTGGTGAAGGGATAGTCGGCGATTTTCGGCCGCGCCGCGCTGACCTTGGAAAGGAATGTCGATTTTCCGGCGTTGGGAAGACCGACGAGGCCGGCATCGGCGATCAGTTTCAGCCGCAGCCATATCCAACGTTCCTCGCCCACTTCGCCGGGATTGGCGTTGCGCGGGGCGCGGTTGGTGGAGGATTTGAAATGCGCGTTGCCGAAGCCGCCATTGCCGCCTTCCGCGAGCACGAACTTCTCGCCGAGCGAGGTGAAATCGTGGATCAGCGTCGTCTTGTCTTCGTCGAAGATTTGCGTGCCGACCGGCACCTTGAGCACGATCGGCTTGCCATTGGCGCCATGGCGATCCTTACCCATGCCGTTGGTGCCTTTTTGTGCCTTGAAGTGCTGTTGGTAGCGATAGTCGATCAGGGTGTTCAACCCGTCCACGGCCTCAATGACGACGTCGCCGCCGCGGCCGCCATTGCCGCCGGAGGGGCCGCCGAACTCGACATATTTCTCGCGGCGGAACGCCACGCAGCCGTTACCGCCGTCGCCGGAGCGGATATAGACCTTGGCTTCGTCGAGGAATTTCATGGATCTACAGGTAGGGCAGGGGCGGTGTTGCGGCAACCCTGCAAATCCGGCATTTGACAAAAAGCCTTAATTTTCGGGCCTTTTCATCGCAAAATGGATCGCTTGATGAATATTTTTGCCAAACTAGTGGTTGCGGCCGACGAGCGCTCCGCGCGGCTCGCCGGCATCGCATTGATGCTGATTGCCGTCTGCATGTTTTCCTTTGGCGACGCGCTCGGCAAATATATCGTCGCGACCTATTCGGTCGGTCAGTTGATGTTGCTGCGCGCCTGCGCGGCGCTGTTATTGATGGCCCCATTGATCTGGCGGCGGCGCGGCGAATTCCAGAAACTCGAACGGCCCCGGTTGCAGCTATTGCGGGTCGTCTTGTCGAGCTTTGAGATCGCGGCATTTTTTCTCGCCACCGTCTATCTGCCGCTGGCCGATGTCGTCACTTACTATCTGGCGACGCCGATCTTCGTGACGGCGTTATCGGCGCTGGTTTTGCGCGAAAAGGTCGGGTGGCGACGCTGGAGCGCGGTCGGAATCGGATTTTGCGGGGTGCTGATCGCGCTCCAGCCCTCGGCGCAGACGGTCACATGGCCGGCGATGATCGCGCTCAGTGGCAGCCTTGCTTTCTCGGTGTTATTGATGATCACACGATCATTGCGCGCAACGCCCGATATCGTGCTGGCTTCCGCGCAGTTTTTGGCGACGCTGGTGTTCGGCCTTGTCACCGCGCCGTTCGGCTGGATCACGCCGGCATGGGATAGTCTCGGCTTCTTTTTGGCCTCCGGCGCGATTTCGGTCGGCGCGCTGCTCTGCGTCAACCGTTCGTTGAAGCTGGCGCCGGCGAGCACGGTTGCACCCTATCAATATACGATGATTCTCTGGGCCGTGATGTTCGGCTATGTCGTGTTCGGCGATGTGCCCCCGCCATCGACGGCGTTGGGCGCGGCCATCATCGTCGGCGCCGGCCTTTATATTTTCCTGCGCGAGCGGGATCTCGGGCGAAGCGAGCCGGTGTTTAACCCGCCGGCGTGAAATATCGCGGTCACCGTTCGCGCTTGATCGAACGACCCCACCGCTTGAGCGAAGCCCAAACGCTTCGCGTCAGGCGGAAGCAATCGACCGGGCTCGATGATCCCAGCGCCTCGAAACGATGCAATTCGACGCCGCTCCATTGGAAGCCGCATTTTTCCAGAACGTTGCGCGAGGTCGGGTTGGCGACGCGCGCGCCCGCGCGCAAATATCCAACGTCGAATTCCTCGAAGGCGAAATCGATCGCCGCGCGCACGGCTTCGGTGGCAAACCCGCATCCCCAATGCTTGACGCCGAGCCAATAGCCGAGCTCGGGGGCGGCCGGCTCATGCCAATCGAGGCCGACGATTCCGATCGGTTTACGATCGTTCTCGATCAGGAACACGGTTTCACGTTCGTCGCCGGCAAGGCGGCGCACGAATTCGACGGCATGATCCTGCAAATACGGGTGCGGCAGGCGGCGGGTGTTCTCAGCGATGCGGCGGTCATCGGCCAGTTGCGCGATGGCTTTGACGTCCGCGAGGGTAGGCTTGCGCAGCAACAGCCGTTCGGTCTCAAGGACGCAGCTTCTCGCCTCGCGCAATGCCGGGGGCGGAATATTTTGCAGCATCGTTCGGCTCCTTGAGTTTCGACGCTCGGATTGGTGCGGCTGTTCGATCCGAAAGAGACGCAAACGCAACGAAAAAGGGGAGGCCGGTTTCCCGCCTCCCCTTTGGAGCCTTTCATCGCTCCGCCGGTTCAACAGGACCCGGCGGACGCATTATCCATCCACCGTCTATTCGGCCGCGGCTTCCGTCATCGGGACAACCGACACGAAAGTGCGGCCATTGGCTTTCGCACGAAACTCGACATGTCCTTCCACCTTGGCGAACAGAGTGTGGTCAGTGCCCATGCCGACATTGAGGCCGGGATGCCAAGTGGTGCCGCGCTGACGCGCGATAATGTTGCCGGGAATCACATGCTCGCCGCCATAGGCCTTGATGCCCAGGCGCTTGCCCGCTGAATCACGGCCGTTACGTGATGAACCGCCTGCTTTTTTGTGAGCCATGGCCCGTCTCCAACTTCTATCTGATCGCTAAATCGATTCCTTGACGGAATCATATCAATTTATGTCACGCTCATCTAAAGCGCGTTACTTCTTGGCGCTTTTACCTTTGGCGGCGGCCTTTTTGGCCGGCGCCTTTGCCGCGGTCTTCTTGGCGGCAGCCTTCTTTGGCGCGGACTTTTTCTCGGCGGCCTTTGGGGCCTCGCCCGCATCATCGGCCGGCGCGGCGGCGACCTTCTCACGCTTCGGGCGCGGTCCGATCGTCGGCTTGTTGTCGTTGGTCAGGATCTCGGTGATACGAAGCACCGTGATCTCGTCGCGGTAGCCGCGTTTGCGGCGCGAATTCTTGCGGCGGCGCTTCTTGAACGCAATGACCTTTGGGCCGCGCTTATGCTGCAGCACTTCGGCAGCAACGGAAGCGCCGGCAACCGTCGGCGTCCCGAGCACGGGGGCATCGCCACCGACCAGAAGCACTTCACCCAATTGCACGATCGTTCCGACATCGCCGGCGATCTTGCCAATCTCGAGCACATCATCCGGAACGACACGGTATTGCCGGCCACCGGTTTTGATGACTGCGAACATCGTTTTATTCCTTCGTGTTCGATCCCAGCCTCGGACAGGTCCGGGCGGCTTTTTTGACAGTCGTTATGGGTTCAATTTCCGCGCGACCGGGTGAAACCCTTTGACCGGGTAAAACCCTTTGAAGCACCGCGCAAAATCAAACAGCGCGAGAAATCTCCCGCGCCGGGTGGCCGGACTTATAGCGGCTCAAGGTCGCGAGTCAAGGCAATTAGGCCTCAAAAGGCACCAATTTGCCGGGATTCGGCCCAAAAAAGCGAATGGCGAATAAGCAAGTGTCCATTCGCCACCCCCTATTCGCTATTCGCCCACCGTGAAACCAATGGGTTCCCCATCGGTTGTTTTGCATTCAAACATTCGGTGGGGTGAAATGGCTGAGGATAGCGTGACCGCCGGCGGCATCGCCCGCCATGGCGCCGCCCGCCTGCCTTCGGTGGAGGTGGATAGTTTCAATATCGAGTTGAAGGATGACGAAGGCTTTCTGGGCGACCGCGCCAGCAAGAGCGCGTTCCGGAAAATTCTGGACGACCTGCGCCGGCCGCTGAATAAGAATGGTGAGGATCCGCTCGGCGGCAAATCCGCCGCCGCCATCAGCAAGAGCGCGCTCGACGAAGCCCTGATGGGAGAGGATATCATCGCCGCCGCTTTGGTGCATGGCGCGATCGAGGAATTTGCCAATGAACTCGCTTATGTGACCGAGCGCTTCCTCAAGACCAAAGCCTGGGCTGATACCGAATGCATCGTGGTGGGAGGCGGATTTCGGCAGAGCCGGGTCGGCGAACTCGCCATCGCGCGCGCCGATATCCTGCTCAAAGGCGCAGGTTTCAAGATCGATCTCGTGCCGATTCGCTTTGACCCCGATGATGCCGGCCTGATCGGTTGCCTGCATCTCGCGCCGTCGTGGATTTTCGAGGCGTATGACGGCATTCTCGCGGTGGATATCGGCGGCACCAATATCCGTTGCGGGCTGGTCGAGACCCGCTGGAAGAAGGCGCCGGACCTGTCGAAAGCCACGGTTTGGAAATCCGAACTCTGGCGCCACGCCGATGACGAGCCGACGCGGGAGGGCGCCGTCAAACGTCTGGTCAAAATGCTGAAAGGTCTGATCGCGGAGGCCGAGGCGGAAGGGCTGAAGCTCGCGCCCTTTATCGGGATCGCATGTCCCGGCGTGATCAATGAGGACGGCTCGATTTCGAAGGGCGCGCAGAACCTGCCGGGCAATTGGGAAAGCAGCAAATTCAACCTGTCGGCGAGCCTGGTGGATGCGATTCCAAAGATCGGCGGTCACGACACCGCCGTGCTGATGCACAATGATGGCGTCGCGCAAGGCCTGTCCGAAGTGCCGTTCATGCAAAGTGTCGAACGTTGGGGCGTTTTGACCATCGGCACGGGACTAGGCAATGCGCGCTTCTCCAATCGCCGCAAGGACGGAGAAGGCAGGAAAGACAATGACGAGAAGAAGGAAAAAAGGAGCAAGGATTGAAGGCCCGTGATTTACCGGCGCTTGGCGTGGGGGGCGGTAACCTTGAGTGGTTAGGTTAAAACCGAGATCGCGTTGCTGTGTGTGAGCGGATCGCTAGGTTCGCCTCGTCGCTCAAGCAGGCCAGCGAAGCCGCACTTCCGGCCCGCAATTTCAATGAGACGACATGGGACCGCCGGTGTTTTCCGCGTCTGGCGGTCCCACCTTATCTTTAAGGCGTCGCGTTCCCCTTTCGATGAAATTTTAAAGCCCCGCGCCTTGTCTGGTTAATCTTCCTCGCCTAGAACTCCGCTCGACCCGGGGCGTCGTTTCGCCCTGCTTGGCGCCTGGAGAGGTGGCAGAGTGGTTGAATGCACCGCACTCGAAATGCGGCATAGGTGCAAGCCTATCGGGGGTTCGAATCCCTCCCTCTCCGCCAATGCCACAGGGTTCCGTTCCGGGACACATGGGTTACGGTTCATTCTGGAGACATAGGTAACACTTTCGGTCCGAAGGGATTTACAAGGGGCTCGAGCCTACAGGTCTCACATTCAACGCGGGACGCCTCGAATCCTTCCAGCCAGCTTTACACGCTCACATATTGAATCGTGCTCTCAATTCGCGAGGCGTACTTCTCGTTGTCACCCCATCGCGTCGGCCAACGCGGCCAGAAAACGTAAGTTCGCTGGGAGCCATTCTTTTTCAATTCGGATAGCAACGACTGCTCGAACAACCGCCGCCCAGCGCGATGTATGTTCGCCTTCGTGGTCCAAAACCATTCGAGCCGCGCGGGTCCGGACTTCAGATGAGAATTTGTTCATCCTCTTGCTTGTCATGGCTCCATCCTCTCAGGAGTTGGAGCCTCCGACAAACCCGGAACGGTTCATGGGCGTCAAAACGATAGATCAATTCGGCTTGCTTACGCCGGTCGGCCACGACGGCACCCGAAACATTTCAGCGGCAAACGACATGAATGCCGGCGCTCCATTGGTTTCACCCGGAGCAAGCGTGACCGAGGCCTGCTGCTGCGCTGGCGGCAGTTGCGCGAAGGCGCTGGCGGGATTGAGTGCGCCGGCCGATTGCGGCCAGCGATCGCCGAACGTCGCGACCTTGGGTCCACCGGGCTGTAAGCCCACGGCGTAAGGCGCCGCGTCGGGCACAAGGGCGCCCCGGACATTGAGGGGTTCCGAGCCTGTCGGTGGTAATTTGGTGATGATTGGCGGAATCTTGATGGAAAACGCGCCAAGCGGGATGCTCTCGAGCGGCAGCGCATCCGCCAATTCCGGCGTTTTCAGGAACACCAGCAGTTGGCCCATCGCGGCAAGCAATTGATAGTCGGCAAATACCGCGACGTCGCGGGTGGACTCCAGAGAAACCAATCCATTGTAGAGTTGATTTTCCGCATTCAGCAGGTCGATCAACGACCGCTGGCCGAGCTCGTATTCCTTGTTATAGGCGGCGATTGTCTTGCGATCGGCGCCGACTTGGCGAAGCAACGCAGCCGCCCGGTCCGAGGTGATGGTGCGCGCCGCCCAGGCCTTGTCAATCGACTCAAAGGCGTCCCGTTGCAGGCGCGCTTGCCGCATCTTCTGCTCGTTGTAATGTTCCGCCGCCGCGACGCGCTTCCAGCTATCCTGTCCACCGTTGAAGATGTCCCAACCCAGGACCACCTTGCCGCTGCTGTCGCTGCGGCGGCCGAATATCGTGTCCGAATCGATGCCGCGCAGCGTCCGGCCTTCCAGCGAAACGGTAGGCGCGAACGAGCCGGCGGTGGCATCGAACCCGTATTTGGCCGCATCGGCGTCGGATTGCGCGGCCCTGATGGTTGGATTGTGCCGCAACGTCACTGCGAGCGCCTCGTCCTTTGACGGGGGCAAGCCGCGCAGCCGCCCCGGCGCGCGCATATTAAAAGGCTCAAGCCCGACGCTCTTGCGGTAGGCCGCGCGCGCATCCTCGAGGCTTTGGCGGAACTCGGCAAGGGCGGCTTCGGCCGCTGCCACGCGTTCGCGAACCTGCTGCAGATCGCCCTCACCAGCGCGCCCACCGTCAAATCGCGCCTGGACATTCTCCAGGATGCGGCGGTGCGCCGAAACATTGTCCTGCGAAATCGCGATCAACCGGGTAAACCGTATGATGCTGATATAGGCTTCCGCGGCGTCGAGCGCGATCAATTCCGAGCGCTCATGAACACGATGGGCCGCGGCATCGACCCGCGCCGATTGCCGCCAGATTTCGTTGATCGAAGCAAACCCGTCGAACAGGAGTTGACGAACGACCACCGACCCGGTCCGGGAAGGCAGCCATTGGCCATTGCCGAGAGGCGCGGGGACGATGTCCTGCTGATTGAACCGCTCCGGGCCGGCGCTGGCATCAAGCCGCACCTGCGGCAGCAACGTCCCCTGGCTTTGATGAAATTCCGCATCGGTGGCGCGGCGATTGGCCGCGGCCTCGCCGACCCCCGGATTGGTTTGGACCGCTTGGCTAATGGCGTCCACGATCGTAAACGCTTCCGCTTGCGCCGCGGTTCCATAAGCCAGGCACCCGGCAGTAACAAGCCCAGTCAATATTAGTCGCATACGCCCCCACCAAAAAATTCGCATGCCGTTTATATCTTAACGAACCACTAACAGCCATGGTAGGAAACCGCAACGGCTATCGTCTGGATTGTCTAGCGCCGAACCGGTTCTCTCCCAGAGGCCCCATGGGGGGTCAAGAACATGGCGCTTCTTCACCGACTTAATACGGCGTCCGTGGTCGACAATTTCTCGATGTCACGGTCGCCTTCGACAGGCGGGCGCTGAACCATCCCGGCAATCGGAGTTCCGCGACAGGCGCTTCAACTTCGGCCCGAAGCGACGGTGCAGGCGACCGGCCGGTGCTTGCCGAAAAACAGGTCGGCGTCGCTACGCCAACCGTCGAGCCAGAGGCCCTGCGCGGCATAACGGTATCCGAAACCGACAGGCATCAGGCGGATATGCGCCGCGCGGTGATGTCCGGACCACAGAGTTCCGGTGACGAGTTCACCCTGCTCGCTGATGGCAAGGGCCCGGACGGGATAGCTGTGACCATTCTCGCAGGTCGCCACGAAATCCGGACGATATGTGCCCGCGAAGGCTTGAGGCGCCGTGAGGAACAGTGCCGCCACAGCGAGACCAAATACCACGAGCCGATTACATGTACATGCATTCGCCATGGTTCATTTCCCCCGCCACAATTCTTGTTCACTTGCCCTAATTCTTCTTAAGGGAGCTCACCAGCGCCCACAAGGGCGTTCTTGGCTTACCCGTGACGCCGGCACCACAATTTGCGCGGGGCCGCCCGAGCGCTGAAAGGGCGCTCGTTACGGCTTTAACTAAATCCCGGGAATGCAAGGGAATGCCCCCCCAATTCGATTGACGATTGGTCAACGTTAAGAATATCTTAACGTCGCGACGGATGGGTATCCGCTGCCTCGCCTCAAAGTTGAAAATTCGTTTCTTTTCCCGAACCAAATAGATAGGCCGAAGTCATGGACGCTCGCTCGACGGTAGCGCAGATCACTGGTGCTTTGCCCAATTCCGAATTTCCCAAGGTTATAAAACTCGCCAAGCCGCAAACCGATCAGGCGATCACCATTCATCTCGATGGGGCCTCGAAGCTCGATCTCACGGCGATCGGCAACGACAACGTCACTTTCGTCCATGCCGGCGACCGTCTGGTCATCCTGTTCGACAATCATTCGACGGTGACGATCGAGCCGTTCTACAATTCCAACGGACTGCCGATTGCCGACATCTCGGTCGAGCTCAGTTCGGATCGCAGCGTGTCGGGTGTCGAATTCGCGAGCCTGTTTCCGATCGTGACCGACCAGTCGATTTTGCCGGCGGCAGGGGACGCCAGCTCGCCGGCGTCTGGCGGGCATTTCGAAACGGTCACCATTAATCAGTTCGCCAACAGCCAGGCGCCGCTGGCGTTGCTGGGCCCCGAAGCTCCAACCGGAAACGGCGGCCCGGCCAGCGCCGTTAATGGTACCGTAGCCAGTTTACTTGTGCAGGGCCCGACGCTTGGCGTTCATGACGTTGCCGGAAGCGAAGACAAGCCGATCGCGCTTAGCATCACCGACGCCCTGAGCCTTGCCGATCCCCGCACCTCGCTCGGTCATCTCACCATTACCGGCGTGCCGGCGGGCGTCACGCTCTCGGCGGGCATCCACAACGCCGATGGTTCGTGGACGCTGACGCCGGCCCAATTGACGGGATTGACGCTGACCAGCGACGGCGAGGTGCAACATTTCACGCTGACCGTGACAGGCACGACCATCGACAGCACCGTGACCGCGACCTCGGCCGCGACCTTGCATGTTGACGTGACCCCGGTCCCGGACAAGCCGGCGCTCACCGCATCGGCGGCGGCTTCGTCGGTCAATGAAGACGGCAGCGTCGCGCTCAATATCACGGTGACGCCGGCCGAGGCGGGCGATATCGACGCCGTCACCACCGTCACTGTCTCGAACCTCGGCGCGGCGACGCTCTCGGCCGGTCACAACAATGGCGACGGCAGCTTCACGCTGCAAATCGCCGATCTTCAAGGCCTGACCCTGCACCCGGCAGACAACGTCACGTCCGGCATCAACTTGCACGTGACGGCGAGCACCGCGGAAGGCGGGACCACTGCCACTTCGGCGGAGCAGGTCATTTCGCTGACGGTCAATCACACCGTCGATCTCGCGCTGTCGAGCACGGATGTGACATCGAACGCTCCGGGAACCGTTGTCGGCCAGCTGACGGTCAGCGATCCCGACGACACGGCGTTCAGTTTCACTGTCTCGAATCCGAACTTTGACGTTGTGGGGATGCCCGGCAACTTCCAGCTTGAGGTCAAGGCCGGTGCCTCGTTCACTCAGCTTCCGCCCGACCCGATTACCATCACGGCGAGCGAGCCGGACGGCGCGCCGATCAGCCACACCTTCACTTTGACGTTGCCGGTGGAATTGTTCGCGGCCGACCACAAAACGTTGCTCGGCTCGTTTTCGACGATCCAGGGCGCCGTCGATGCCGCGAAGGCTCCTGGCGAATTCATCGATATCAAGGCCGGGACCTACAAGGAGCAGGTCGTCGTCGATCCCACCAACGGTCATGGGGCGGACGGTTTGACGATCGAGGGTCTCGGCGGCGCATCGGTCACGGTCCAGGCGCCGGACACGCTGGTCAAGACCGGGGCGACATTGTCAGGTTCGCATGACATCGACGGCATCTTCACGGTCAGCAATGCCAGCAATGTGACGTTCCACAACCTTACTGTGGATGGCCTGCACCAGGGGAGCGATACGTTCTTTAAATCGGGTCAAAACAATCCGGAGCTGATTGGCATCGCCATGCTCAACAGCAATGGCGGCAAGATCGATGGCGTCACGGTGACTGGAATCCGCGAGTCGGATGCCGGCATTGGCGATCAGCGCAATGTCGGGATTTTGGCGCTCAACACCGATCCAAGTAATGGCGGTGTCCCGACCGATACAAATATCGCCGGTCTCAACACGCTCACGATCACCAATTCGACGATCGAGGATTTCCAGAAGGGCGGCATCGTCATTTCCGCCGCCGCCGTTCATATCGACAACAATATTCTCACCGGCCTCGGCGACATCAACAACGCGCAAAACGCGATTCAGATTTCTGGCTCGACCGGCGACGTGTCAAACAACACCATCTCCAATATCGGGTTCATTAATCCTTCTGCCGCCGCCACCGGGATCCTGGCGTTCGATAACAACGCGCTCACGATCGACGGCAACAGCTTTACTGGGGCGCTGGACGCGAACGGTCACGTTCTCGGCTCGACGGTCGGGGTATTCGTGCTGGATTCCAGCAACGAGACCATCACCAACAATCAGAGCCACAATGCCGAGGATGGCATCGCCGCGCAGTCGTTCGGCACGGTCGGCCTGTTCGGAACGTTCACCGTCAATGGTAACACGTCGGATGGCGTGCCGGTCGGCGGCAATGGCATCTTCTTCGATCCCAATCCGACCCAGGCCACGTCATCGTCGGTGTTCAACATCGTCGGGACCAATGCGCCGGACGTGCTGGCGGTCTCGCCGGGCACCGATCATTTCACCGGAAGCACCGGCAACGACACCTTCCTGGTGGAGCAGGCCTCGTTCCTCACCGCCGCCGATACGTTGATCGGCGGCAGCGGCCACAACAACATCGCGTTCGCCAGTACGATTGTGGGCGACACGCTGGTGGTCGGCACCAATGTCAGCAATCTCCAGGAGATCGACCTCGTCGATCCCAACACCTTCGCGCCCGACAATGTCGCCAAGAACGTCGATGCCTCGGCGTTGACGACGGGCCTGACGATTGTCGGCAACAATGCGAATGATATTATCGCGGGCACCGCTGGCAACGACACGATCACGGGCGGAGCAGGGACCGATACGGCGGTTTACAAGGAGACGCTGGCGGGGACGAACTTCACGTTCGACACGGTGCACAACAACTGGACCGTCACCACGGGGAGCGAAGGCACCGACACACTGCACGGCATCAGCAAGGTGGCGGACGGCACGACGGTTGCCACCGTCGCCGGCGGCACGGTTGGCCACGAATTCCTGCTGGTCGGCGGCGGCAGTCAGTTCACGACGATCCAGGAGGCGGTCAACGCGGCGCATGCCGGCGACACTATTCTGATCGCGCCCGGCACCTACACCGAGCAGGTGAGCGTCGTTGGCAAGAACAATTTGACGATCGAGGGGATCGGACCTGCGGGATCGGTGATCCTGGATGCGCCGGCGGCAAGTTCGTTGCAAAGCGTGGCGGCTCCTTCGACCCCAGAGTTCACGCCCGAAAACCTCACTGGGGTACTCACCGTCAGCAACGCCACCAATGTGACGATTCAGGGTATCACGGTCAACGGTCTGCATACCGATGTCGTTCCTAACAGCACCGATTTTGCCGGGATTGCGTTTGTCAACGCGACCGGGACGGTCGATCATGTCGACATCACCGGAGTTCGAGACACTACTTCACTTTTTGGGCTGCAACGCGGTTTCGGCATCGAAGCGGAGAACGCCACTGGCGGCGGGCTACTCACCGTCACCAACTCCTCGATCGAGGATTTCCAGAAGGGCGGCATTGTCACCGACAATCTCAATGTCGAGTTCAATCACGACACCTTCACGGGCGCCGGTGCCACCAGCGCAATCGCTCAGAACGCGATTCAGATCAGCGATGCTTCCGGCGATATTTCCAATAACACCTTCGGAGGTGTTGGATTCATTCAAACCCCTGCCGATACCTCCGATCAATCGACCGATGTGTTGTTTTTCCACGTTCAAAATCTGACACTCAACGGCAACACCATCAACGGCGCGTTGGACGCTAACGGCAATCCGGTCGCCGATATCGGCATCGCCGGATTGCAATCGTCCAATATCACCATCAACAACAACCAGATATCGAACGTCCAGGAAGGCATTCTCGGCCAGGAGGACGCCAACTTCAGCGGGGGCGTGTTCGCGCCAACCTGGTCGATCGGCAATACCAACGTCATCATCAACGCGACCCAGCAAGGCCTCGATTTCGAGGTCGCGGCCAACGATAAGCAATCCTTTGACATCGTCGGCACCAAGAACGGCAACGACCTGTTTGTCGGCGGCGCAGGGAACGACACCTTCACCAGCGGCGGCTCGGGCAACGATACGTTCACCTACAACGTCGCCAATCACGGCACGCAGGCCTCGATCGGCGGTACTGGGACCGATACCGAGATCGTCAACAGCACGACGACGGCGACGACCTACAATATCAATGCGATCAATGGTGGTAGCGAGCTCGGAATCCACATCGAGTCCGGAATCGCGCCGGCCAACGTGGTCGCCGCCACCTTGGCCAATGCGCAGGTGACGACGAGCGGAATCGAGGAGATCGTTCTCAATCTCGGCAATGCCGGCGATAAGGTGGTCGTCAACGGCGACCTCAGCAATACGGGCGTAGCCACCCACACCATCACCATCAACGGCGGCACCGGCAATGACACCGTCGACCTTTCGCACATGGCCTCGGACGAGGACGTGGTGGCCACGGGTGGTGGTGGAAACGATACCGTCGATCTCGGGTTCGCCTTCGCGGCCGGTACTTACAAGCCGATCTTCGATGCCAACCACAATCTCACCGGGGTGGTCGTCTCGCACACGGCTTCCGACGGTCAGGCCAACGATTCCTTCACCAATTTCCAGAACTTCGTGTTCACCGATCAAAACCTGTCGCTTAATCAATTGTTTGCACCGCCGCTGCAAGTCTCCGATACGAGCGGCACCGAGGATCATGCGATAGCGCTCTCTGTCGCTACGATGGTTCCGACGACGCTGGTCGATCCCTCGGCCGCGCTGTCGCTCACCATCAGCGGCATTCCGGCCGATGCGATTCTGAGCAACAATGCGCAGGCCTCGCTGGCCTTTACGGTGCCGCAGGGTGGCACTACCGGTAGCATTACGTTCGACGCGACGCAGCTTGCCAACCACGCGCTTGACGGCCTTACGATCACGCCGACCTCGGCGGACGGGTCGACCTTTGCTTTGCATGTCACCGCGACCACCGTGGACGGCACCGCCACCTTGGGCTCCGCCAGCCACGACATCAATGTGGCGGTCGCGCCTCACGCCGATGCCCCGACACTCACCGTGTCGGCGGCGGCTTCGTCCGTCGACGAGGGCGGCACCGTCGCGCTCAATATCACGCCGACGTTCGAATCCGATCCGGACGCAACCAACAGCGTCACCATCTCGGGCTTGGGCACCGCCACGCTCAATCACCCGGGGACAGTCAATACGGATGGCAGCCACACGTTGGCGTTGACCGACCTTAACGGCCTGACATTGACAGCGGCCGATGACGATACCTCGAAGATCAACCTCTTGGTCACGGCGAGCGCCACCGAAGGCGGGATAACCGCCCCGTCCACGCAAACCCTCTCGCTCGTCGTCAATCCGGTTGCGGACGCGCCGACGCTGAACATTCCGGCGCCGGGATTCACCACCATCACTCACCCAGGTTCAAGTGACACCGAGGCTAACGGCATCAACGCGTCCGGCCAGGTCGTCGGCTTCTTCAATGACAGTGCCGGGGATCATGGTTTCCTCGATCAAGGCGGGGTACTCACCCCCATCGATGTCGCCGGCGCGAGCCTCACCGAGGCTGAGGATATCAACACATCCGGACAAATCGTCGGCTTCTTCACCAGCAACGCTGTGACTCATGGGTTCCTCGACACAAACGGCGTGTTCAGCACTATTGATGGCCCAGGCTCAAACTTCACCGAGGCTTTTGGCATCAACGCGTCCGGCAAGAGCGTCGGTTTTTTCATCGGCAGCGATAAAGTGACCCATGGGTTCTTCGATCAAGGAGGTGTGGTCACCGGCTTTGATGCGCCCAACTCAAAGTTCACCGAGGCTCAGGGCATCAACGCCTCCGGCCAGATCGTCGGCTTGTTTACCGACAATAACAATGTGACCCATGGGTTCCTCGACACAAATGGGGTGTTCACCACCATCGATGACACTTCCGCCGGCGTAAAATCGACCCAAGCGATCGGCATCAATGATTCCGGCGAGATCGTCGGCTTCTTCACCGACGGCACCGGCCAACATGGGTTCCTCGATCAAGGAGGGGTGTTCACCACCATCAATGTCCCCAGCGCCACTTTTACGAATGCTTTTAGCATCAACGATGCCGGCCAGATCGCCGGTATCTTCAAAGACAGCGCCGGGACGACCCATGGGTTCGTGGATACGCCCCCTACGTCCGGCATCGAGGGCACGGCGATCGCGCTGCCGTCGATCACGGCGGCTTTATCTACGCTAGAGACCGATCCCGACGCGGTGCTGTCGGTCGTGATCTCCAACATTCCCACCGACGTGACGTTCAACGACGCCAATCACGATGTGCTGACGGTCACCAACGGTAGCATCACGCTGACGCCCGCGGAGCTCTCGGGTTTGACGGTCACCAGCGACGGCGATTCGCTCGACTTGACCGTGACCGCGACCACGGTCGATGGCGGCGATGCGGCGACGGCGGCACAGACCTCCGCGATTCTGCATGTGGACGTGACGCCGGTGGCGGACACGCCGACATTGACCATCAATGGGGGCGTTTCCGGTAACGAAGATACCACCATCGTTATCAATTCCCCGCTTCACAACACGATCACAGCGGCGTTGGGCGAAGTCGACCCCGACGCGGTGCTGTCGATCACGATCTCCAAGATCCCCCCTGGCGTGACGTTCAACGACGCCAACCACGATGCGCTCACCATCACCAATGGCAGCATCACGCTCACGCCCACGCAGCTCGCGAGCTTGACGCTCACGAGCGACGGCGAGACCCAGCATTTCGATCTCACGGTCACGGCGACGACGGTCGATGGCCAAATCCCTGGGACTCCCCTCAGCCCGTTGCAAACGGCCTCGACGACAGCGACCTTGCATGTCGATGTCACGCCGGTGGCGGACGCACCGACACTGAACATTCCGGCGCCGGGATTCGTCACCCTCACTGACCTCGCTTCAGTCGACACCGAAGCTAACGGCATCAACGCCTCCGGTCAGGTCGTCGGCTTTTTCGTCGGCAGCGATCAAGTGACCCATGGATTCTTCGATCAAGGTGGGGCGCTCACCACCTTCGATGACACTGCCCAGGGCGTAACTTCAACCCAGGCTCAGGGCATCAACGCCTCCGACCAGATCGTCGGCTTCTTCACCGACGGCAGCGGCCAACATGGGTTCCTCGATAAAGGAGGGGTGTTCACCACCATCGATGCCCCCAACTCACAGTCTACCGCGGCTTTTGGCATCAACACGTCCGGCCAGATCGTCGGCTTCTTCACCGACAATAATAATGTGACCCATGGGTTCCTCCGGGACACAAATGGGAACTTCCAAACCATCGATGACACTTCCGCCTTCCCCGGCTCAACGTTTAACGTTGCTACGGGCATCAACGCCTCCGGCCAGATCGTCGGCGCGGTCGCCGACCAAAATGGTTTGTTCCATGGGTTCCTCCGCGACACAAATGGGACGTTCCACACCATCGATGACAATGCCCCCGACGCAATACCGGGCACCACTCAGGCTTTCGGTATCAATGATGCCGGCGATATCGTCGGCACTTTCGCCGACGGCAACGGCCAACATGGGTTCCTCGATAAAGGAGGGGTTTTCACCACCATCGATGTCCCGGGCGCAGCATCGGGCACCACTCAGGCTTTTGGCATCAACGATGCCGGCCAGATCGTCGGTATCTTCCAGGACAGCGCCAGCAACAACACCCATGGGTTCGTGGACACGCCCCCTACGACCGGCAATGAGGGCACGCCGATCGCGCTGCCGTCGATCACGACGGCGGCTTTGTCTACGGCGGAGACCGATCCCGACGCAGCGCTGTCGGTCGCGATCTCCAACCTCCCCAACGGAATCGTGTTAAATCAGGGTACATTTAACGGAGCCACCGACACGTTGACGCTCACGCCCGCGCAGCTCAACGGTTTGACGCTCACCAGCGACGGCGAGAACCAGCATTTCGACTTGAAGGTGACCGCGACCACGGTCGATGGCGGCGATGCGGCGACGGCGGCCTCGACCTTCGCGTTCTTACATGTCGATATCGTGGACAACATTGTGAACACGGCGCATGTGTTGACTGACACCGGCGGCGCCGAGGTGTTGATAGGTAGCTCCCAACCCACCACCTTCCTGTTCGACACCGGCGCCCTGACCAGCGCCATAGCGGCGGCGCCGTCGATTGCCGACGTGACCAACTACAATAACGCCAAGGGCGATCAGATCGATCTCAGCGCATTGCTGGACGCGGCGTTCGGTGCCAACCCCAACCAGCCGGCGAGCAATCTTGTCAAGGTGACGGAGAATGTCGATAACCACTCGGCGACGCTTTCGGTCGATACCGGGGCAGGGACGAACAACCAGTTCGTGGCGATCGCGCACCTGGACAATGTTCATTCCGGCGACTCCGTTACGGCGATCCTCGACCTTGCGCACCACACCGCGCAGCTTCACGTGGCGTAGAGACGGTTATTTTCAGTGCCTGCCGGAGCGCGCGACTTGCCGTTACAGAAATAGCGGCAAGCCGCCGCGGCCAATGCCTGCCCCGGCATTCTCGGATGTCGCTGGCGCGACATCGATCTCGCTCTCATGCGGGATCCGGGCTTCGTAAGGCGTGGCGAACAGCCTCACGCCCTGGTGGTCGAGGGCGAATAGCGGCATGAGGTGCCGAACCTCGGAACTTTCCGGAACGATCGTCCAGCGGTTGTCGAGAATGGCCCAGCGACCATCCTCGCGGACGGCGAGCACGGCGTGATCCTGGCGGATCGAGGTGTCACGGACCAGCAGCAGTCGGAGGTCCTCGACGGCGACGCCGGCCTCACGAAGAAGGGCGTATTTGGCGATCGCGTAATCCTCGCAGTCGCCGCGGCCGCTGGTGAAAGTCGCAAGCGGCGCCGACCAAAGATCAGCAACGCCGTGTTGTTCGAAATCGCTGGTGTAGCGGATCGCCCCGTTGACCCTGCGGTTGACGGTGTCGAGCTTGTCGTGCCCGGTCTTGCTTCGCGCCTCTTCCACCATGGCGAGAAACCGCAAAGCCGCGGGCGAGGTGCAGCTTTCGGGTTCGTCCCGGCATTGCGCCAGCGTTTCGGCCTCGTGCTCAATTTCGGCTTCGACGCCGCGCCACTTGGCCCACAGCAACCCTTCGGGCGCGCGAAAGGTGACAAGCCCGAACGGCTCATCGCTTTGAGACGTCGTCGTCGGCGTCCGATCGACATCAACGGTATCCCGATTGAGGGAAATCGAGGTGGGTGCGTCCGAAATTCCGGCCCGGCGATCGTGCTCGGCGAGGATACGATTGATGCTGAAGAAGCGCGCGGGAGGGGCGAGCGCCGCTGGAGTCGCCGCGATGGCTTTTGAAGTGGCGATGGCAAGCGGAGGTTTCGCGGCACTGATCCTCGCCGTGGCGTCATCGGCGGGGATCACACACATGGCGAGCAAGAACAAGCTTGCAACGATGCGCGCCGCGTGGATCGCGCGAATGAAAGCCGACATTTCTGACGTCCCTGGTATCCGGAACGTCGGTCGAGCTTGATGCGTCGATCCTCGCCCCTGATTTTTGTTGGGGCAACAGATAAAGCCGCGCCCGCTTCGACCCGGTTAAGGCGCGGCAGCGAAGCGTCACTTGTCGGTTTGTCGGTGAACGGCAGGCGATCAGGCGGGTGCGAACTTGAATCAAGAACGATTAAAATTTGAATCAATCTGACAATACGTCGTCAAATTATCGTGGTGAACGAAAAATGAAGGCGGCTTAAACCCGGACTTCTCCTTTGCCCCGCTTGTGAGGAGAGGTGACGGGGCTCACTTCTCCCGGAGCGCCTCGTCGCGCAGCAAACGGGCCGGCTTGATCAGATAATCGAGCACGGTCTTTTCACCGGTGAGAACCTCGATCGTCGCTACCATGCCCGGAATGATAGGCAACGGGTGCTCGGTGGTGCCGAGATGGTTTTTGTCGGTGCGCACCATCACCCGATAGAAGGTCTCGTTCTTTTCGGGACCGGCGGACTTCTCCTCGGCGAGCGTATCGGCGCTGATGCGCTCGACTTTTCCCTTGAGCGATCCGTAGACGTTGGAATCATAGGCCGAGATTTTCACGACCGCATCCTGAGCGGGACGAATGAAGGCGATATCCTGAGGCCGGATACGCCCTTCCACGAGAAGCGTAACATCAAGCGGCACGATCTCCATGACGCTGGCGGCCGGCTGCACCACCGCGCCGACGGTGCCGACGTTGACCTTGTTGACGATGCCGTACACCGGCGCCCTGAGCTCGGTCCGCCGCACCTTGTCCTGTGCCGACTTTATATTCTCGTCGAGCACCGCAAGGTCGCCTTTCGATTTGGCGAGGTCGTCGTCGACCTGGGCCAGAAACGTCGTCTTGACGGTCTTTTTGCGCGATTGCACCTCGGCGAGCTGGCCGCGCAGTTCGCTCGCTTGACGTTCGAGCCGGATCATTTCGATCTCCGGAACGACCTTCTGTTCAAATAGCTTCCGCGTCAGTTCGACTTCGCGGTTGAGCAATTGCAGCGTCTCGTTGATCCGAGTTTCCTGCTGAGACAGCACGTTGACGTCTTGCGCAAGCTTGCGGGAGTGGGTCTCGAACACGCTCATTTCGGTTGCCACCGCCCGTGGCGCCTCGTGCCGGAGGTCGGAGGGGAAGACCAGTCTGTCGTGGTCCAGAGCCTCGGCCTCCAGGCGTACAACGCGCGCCGCCATGGCGCCGCGGCGTTCCCGGATTTCGCCAAGTTGGGAGGAAAAATTAGTGTCGTTGATTCTGATCAACGGGTCGCCCTGTTGGACGATACTGCCTTCCTGAACCAAGATGGCGTCGACGATACCGCCTTCAAGCGATTGTAGAAGCTGGATCTGGCGTGACGGCACGACTTTGCCGTTGCCGCGCTTGACCTCGTCGAGAACGGCGAAATTCGCCCAGACGAGGCCGGCCGCCACCATCGCGATGGACGACATCAGCAACATGCGCGACGTTCGCGGTGTTCTCAGCTCGACCGCCGCGCGAACGTCATTGGCAAATGCAAAGTCGGACTGGCGCATGTCTATACCGGTTCAGTGGATTCGGAAAACCGCTTTGGGCCGCCTTGCAGCATCGCCAGAACCTTGTCGCGCGGTCCATCCGCCACCAACCTGCCTTTCTCGAACAGCAGCAGCCGGTCAACGTAGCTGAGCAGCGAAAAACGGTGAGTCGAGATAATGATGGTCATCTGTTCGCGGGCGAGGCCCTTCAGCCGTTCGAGAAATTCGGCTTCGCTGCGAACGTCGAAATGCGCGGTCGGCTCGTCGAAAAACACCACTTTGGGGCGACGGATGAGGACGCGGGCGAGGCCGATCGCCTGCTTCTGGCCGCCGGAAAGACTGCGGCCGCCCTCGGCTACCGGCATATCGTAGCCGAGCGGGTGGCCGGCGACGAAACTTTCGACGCCGGCGAGGCGGGCGGCGGCCAATACCTCTTCGTCGCTCGATGCTGGACGGCCAAGCGTGATGTTGTCGCGAAGTTTACCGAAGAACAGGTCCGTGTCCTGCAGGACGAACCCGATTCCCGTTCGCAGATCGGCAGGGTCGTATTGGCGCGCATCGACCCCATCGATCAGGATCTTACCCTCTTGGGGGTCATAGAACCCTACCATCAGGCGTCCCAGGGTCGTCTTGCCCGATCCGATCCGCCCGATGATGCCGACACGCTCCCCCGGTTCGATCTTGAACGACACTTTCTCAAGCGCGGTATCGGAGGCGCCGGGATAGCGGAAGCTGACATTCTCGAATGCGACACGGCCTTCGGTGATGCGGCGGGCGACATAGCTGCGACCGACCGGCCGTTCGCGTTCGAACGCCATCACGCGATCGATTGCTTTGAGCGATATGAGGGTTTGTGTCGCCCGCGTGATCACGGAGGCAATGCTGGAAATCGGCGCGAGGACGCGGCCGGCCAGCATGGTCGAGGCGACCAGCGTGCCGACTGAAAGCTTGCCGTCAAGAATGAGAACCACGCCGATGACGAGCATCAACATATTGACAATCTGCTGCGCCGAGTTCGAAACAGTGAGCGCGAGCGAAGCCCAGAAATGGACGTCCTCCCCCGAGCGGGCGGTCGCTGCAACCGATCGCTCCCAAGCCGTTTGCATCCGCGCTTCAGCCCCGATCGCGCGCACGGTTTCCATGCTCGACAACGCTTCGATCAATACCCCGTGGCGTGCGGCCGATTCCGCTTGCAGCTTGCGCATCGCGCGACTGAGCGGATATTGCAGGATCAATCCCGTGATGATCATCAGCGGCAACATCACGATCGGAATCCAGGCGAGGGGACCTGCGATCTCGAACAGGATGGCGATAAAAATAAATGCAAACAGCAGATCGGTTGCCGAAACGACCGCGCCCGACGTAAAAAATTCGCGAACCGAATCGAAATCCCGGATCTGATTGGCGAGGATCCCGACGGAAGTCGGCCGCTGCGCCATCTTGACCGATTGCACGTGCTCGAAAATGTTGGCGGCGAGCACGACATCGATCTTCTTGCCGGTCAGGTCGATGATCCGGCTTCGTATCGTGCGCAGCACGAAATCGAATACGATCGCGAGTGTCATCCCGATCGAAAGTGCGATCAATGACGGGATCGCCCCATTGGGGATGACCCGATCGTAGACATTCATGGTGAACAAGGGCGCGGCCAAGCCGAGCACATTGACGATCAAGGCGGCGGCGGCCACATGACCGTAATTGGGCCAGAAGCGGCTGACGACGGACCAAAACCAATGCGCCGACGGCAAATCGCCCGCAGCCGCCACCCGGGCATCGGCCTGCGAAGCCGGCCGAACCAGGAACGCGTAGTTCATGTAGGCGGCTACGTCGGCGCCGAGCGGATGTGGCGCCTCGCGGGGTTTGACGGTCGGGTCGATGACCTTGGCGTCTCTCGGATCCTCGGCATTCGTGACCATAATCCGTGTTGAGCCATCGCGCATGATCAGTACGACCGGCAACACCAAGGATGGGATATCCGACAAGGGCCGTTTTACCGGCTCCACCTCCAGTCCGACCCGTTGTGCCGCACGGGTGAACAGCGCCACGTTGAGCCGGTCGTCGAGAATGGGAAGCCCGGCGAGAAGCGCCTCCCGGCTCAATGCGCGTCCATGGTGCGCGGCAAGAAACAGCAGTGCATCGGCGAGCGGATCGGCCGATTCAATGGGCGCCGCCGCCTGTTCGAGCCGCTTGGCTTCCGGTGACTTGGCCAGTGCTTCCGAGCTCAAGATTGATGATCCTATCAGGGACTGATTTTCTGAATTCGCATAGACCACCTGTGCTCGTCCACTCGAATCTGGATGTATTTTATATCCGAAACCACCGGAGCAGAAAGGGGAGCGAATAGGGCGGCGGAGTCTGCGGAGTCGTAGCTAGATATGCGGCCGAGGGAGACGCAGGCAGAACGACCAATTTGCACGATGCGAACCTGGGACGGCCGGATGGCCAGTGCTTGACAACGCCTCCAGAGGCCGTTGGTGCGGTGGATATGCGAGCCACCTGTCTGATGGCATTTGAAGCGTCAGTTCGCGCTTTTCTCCCTCGACTCGGAAAGCGCATCTGTAAGGGATAGTTGGCCGGGTAGGCGTGTAGATGGTGGACAGAAAGCTGGTAGACACGCAGGCAAGGAGAAAAGAAACTGGCTCAAACACGCAGGGCACTAGAAGAATCTCGGACGCATTTTGACGCCGTGGGTGGGAGCAAAATTCGGTCGACTTTGAGACACAAGACTGGTACACACGACGCCATCGGGCTTGCAATAAATGCCTGATTTTATTGGGTTTCTGTGAACGACCCGGCAATCCCTCCCTCTCCGCCAGTCCAGAACAGAACTGCGAACGCCGCCGGTCGCCGATTTTACGCCCGAAATGGCCGCGAGCGTTCTGAGCAAATCGCTCTTCGATCCCATGATGCGGACCTCGCGGTCGGCGACCTCGACCCTCTGGGCCAGGGCACGCAGATGGTCGCGACGATAGCCACCGCCTTCGATCCGCATCCGCTGGCGGGCCGTGGCTGCGAACTGGCGTAGCACCGTTGTGGTGACGTGTTGCTGAGCCGCGCTTTCCAATGTGGCTTGGGCGCGCGCGGCGTCGGTCTGCGCCTGATCTCGGATTGCCTTCAACCCGGCTATATGAACCGCTCCGGTCCTATGCTCGCCGTTTACTCGGAACGTCGAGAAGCTGGACGAGGCGGGTTACACGACCTTGAGACCAAGATGCTCCTCCATAGGTTCAAAATCGCGGTCATCGTGAAGCAACGCGTGGCCATGTTCGATGCAAAAGGTGCCGATGATAATGTCGGC
>DATGJS010000230.1:0-8250 GCA_035295025.1 Bradyrhizobium sp. | reverse complement strand
TGCCATTCACACCCCCGCGGTCGCTTCCACCGATTCCATCCTCAACGGCACCACGACCCAGGCCGGTTTGAAACAGGTGATCGCCGAACGCGCGCAAGCCGACGGCACCACGGGTCTCGGCCGTCTTACGATCTCGCAGGTGGTCACGACGGCGCCGGTGCTGCCGGCGACACCCACCTCGTCATTTTCGGTCTCCGAAGATGCCGCCGGATCGCCTTTCGGATTGAAACTGAGCGCGGTTTCCTCGACGCTGACAAGCGTAACCGTCACCCCGCCGTCCGGTTCGCCGAGCGGCTTTTCGGTCACCTTCGGCACTACCAATCCCAAGCCGGGCGACCAGATCGGCATCACGTTCAACCTGCCCGACGGCACCACCGATTCCGTGCAATTGACCGCGTCGAACACCACGCCGCCACCGGCCAACAGTTTTGCCATCGCAACATTGCCCGGCGGCTTGCCAGATCCCGCCACAACCGCGGCGAATTTGAATACGGCGCTGAACACCGCGATCGCCAAGGTCGCGAACACCTCGCTGGTGGCGGCGTCCGCCATTGAAGCAGGGCACGAATTCTTCGATCCATCGAGCTCGGCGACGGGAGCGGTTGCCACCAACCAGCAGACGCCGCCGCAGGCGATCACGAGCTCCACAGCGCTCTCCGGTGCCGCGGGGACCAATTCTCTCTCGGCGGGTTTTGCGAATGGCGACACCATCACGGTCAACGGGACGACCATCAGTTTTTCATCGACCGCCCCGACCAGTACGTCTGGAAGCCCCTTCGTCATCAACACTTCTTCAGGCACGGTCGGCAACCTGCTTTCGGCGATCGACACGATCACAGGCGCCACGCCGCCGTCATCGGTCGACAGCGGCGCTGTCACGATCAATGCGCCCAACGCCGCCAGTTTTTCGATCTCGGCTTCGTCCTCGGATCCGACCGCGCAAGCTGCCCTCGCGGCATTGGGCTTCTCCCAGGCCGCGGGCACTGCGATAGCTAATGCATCGGGCACCACCGTTACGGCGACTCAGCCGCCGTTGCGTGTCTCAAGCTCTGGTTCGGTGACGGGAGCGGTTGCGCTCGACCAGGAGGTATTACCGCAGCCGATCGCCAGCGCCACGCTGCTATCGGGCGTCGCGGGCTCAGTTTCGCTCTCGCCCGGATTTGCGAATGGCGACGCCATCGCCGTCAATGGCACGACCATTAATTTTTCAACCGCGTCGCCCAACTCGTTGACGACTCCACCTTTCAACGTCAATCCGACGACGGGTACCATCGGAAATCTGCTGGCCGCGATCGATACGATCACGGGTACGACGACGCCTTCAACCGTCAGGGGCGGTGCCATCACGATCAATACGCCCAATGCCGCCAATTTTTCGATCACGGCCGCATCCACCGATCCCAACGCGCAAGCCGCGCTCGCCGCATTGGGCTTCTCTCCGGTTGCGGGCACCGCGACGACGACCGCAGGAGGCACCAACATCACGGCTAATGTAACTTCGCTCGTCAACGGCACGGCCGACACCGTCGCCTGGTACACGGGTAATTCCTCACCATCGCCGCGGGGTTCGGCGACGGCCAGGATCGATTCGTCGATCACGGTTCAATACGGCGCGCAGGCCAATGAGCAAGCGATCCGCCAGCAGTTCGAAGGCGTGGCGGTCTTTGCCGCGGTCACGGTATCGCCGACCGGCGCCAATTCGAGCACGCAAATACAGGAACTCAACCAGCGTATCGCGACGAACCTGACGCCGCAGCCCGGTCAACAGACCGTCGCCGATATTCAAACCGATTTCGCCAATACCCAGAACATCATCAAGGATGCCGGAGACCGGCAAACCCAAACCACGACCATCCTCCAGAACATTGTCAGTCAGACCGAGACCGCGCCGACCTCGGAGGTGGCGAGTGAAATTTTGACCCTGCAAACGAATTTACAGGCCTCCTATCAAACCACCGCCCTGCTTGCGGGCCTCACGCTGACCAAATTCCTCCCGATCGGAGGTTAAGCGGCGCCCACGCTCGCTTTCCGGGGTAGCGATCCCGCGCGTCGCGGAACCGGGTAAAGCTTTCGTTAACCATCGCCGTTTACTTCTTGGTAAGCCGGTTAACGCCGCGTTAGCCGCCATCGAAGCCTTGCGCCGCATCGGCCGGGCACTGCTGTTATGGCTTGGGGTGTCAAGCATGCTCAATGGTGGCGTTCGGTTGCAGCCGGATCAAAAGCCAATTTCCCCCGATCGGTCGCGTTCGGCCGCCGCGATGGCCGAACTGTTCGCGCCGTTGGATCTGTTGCTTGTCGGCGGCGGCGACCCGCGATTGACCGTCAATCCGGCGAACCGGGTCAATATGTATGGCTGCCAGCCATATCCCTGTTTGGAGACGATCAGCTTCTCGTCGAGCACGGCGACATCGATTTCGCGGCGCGCCTATGGCCGCGCGGAGAATGCACGCGATGGGCTGATGCGCTCGGCAATCTCGATCGGCATGGAGGCGGCGTTCGACACCCGTGTCGAGGCCATGCGGGACGAATTGAGGGGATGTCTTGGCCTGTCGCGAGCGAAGGCCGATGTCGTTTTCTCGCCTTCCGGCACCGACTCGCAGCTTCAAGCGCTGCTTCTTGCGCGCGCGCTCCTCGGCGCGGCCGTGACCACGGTCGTGGTGGCGGCCGATCAAACCGGAAGCGGGACCGCGCACACCGCGCGCGGTTGTCATTTCAGCGTCTCGACCGCGAATGGAAGCCGGGTCGGCAAAGGCGAGCCGATCGAGGGATTCGATCGAGCCGTCGAGAGTATTTCACTGCCGATTTTCGACAAAACGGGGCAAGCATTGCCGCCGATGGCGGTCGATTCTCTTGTGCTCGGCACTGTCGAGCGCGTGATCAACAGCGGCGCCAATGTGCTGTTGCAGGTCATGGATTCTTCGAAATTCGGCTGGCGCGCGCCGAGCGATCAATGCCTCGACGAAATCGGCCGGCGATGGCCGGGGCGGGTGCAGGTCGTGGTCGATGCCTGCCAGATGCGTCTTGGCCGCGCGCGGCTGCGCAATTATTTCGACCGCAATTATTTCGTGATCGTCACCGGATCGAAATTCTTCACCGGCCCGCCCTTCAGCGGCGCGTTGCTGGTGCCGGCTTCTCGCGCGCGCGATATCGACGCGATTGCCGGCGTGCCCGCCGGATTGTTCGAATATTTCGCGCGAAGCGATTGGCCGCAAAATTGGCCAAACTTGCGCGCGCAGTTCCCGATGCGGATCAATTTCGGCCAATGGCTGCGATGGGAAGCGGCGCTGGAGGAGATTGGCGCTTATTATGGCGTCCCGAGCGAATTTCGAAGGGACGCGCTGACGACGTTCGGCAACGAGGTCGAGCGCGCTCTCGCCTCGTCGCGATCGCTTCGCTTGCTGCCGCCGCAGCAAAGGTTCGCGGATGACGCTGGCGATGAAGAAATGTCGCAGCGAACGATCTTTTCGTTCGTCGTCGAGCGCGGCAACCGCATCCTTTCATTGGAGGCCTGCAAGGCGCTGTACCACCGGCTCGCGCGATCCGATGATTCGGACGCGAAGCCTTGCCTGATCGGCCAGCCGGTCGCGCTTGGCGGAGCCGAAAATCCTTACGCCGCGCTTCGCATCAGCGCCGGCGCGCGCCTCGTCTCGGAAGCTTTTTCGCCCGACGCCGAGCGGTCGCGCCAAAATTTACGGCGCGCGATTGATGACGTGAAGACGGTCGTCGAAAAAATCGAAAGGCTGCTTGAGGAAATGGACAGCCTTGATCCAGCGGAGGTTTTCCATGAAGCTTGAACGTAATACGGCGAGTGGTCTTGCGTTATATCCCGTCGCGGACCGCATCGGGTTGGCCAAGCTGACGAAGATGGCGTTCGACGGCGTCGATCTTCTGCCGTTGCGAAACGAATTGATATCGAAGGTGGTCGCGGGCGAGATACAGCCGGGCGTCGGCCTTGACCTGTCGTTGATCATGCAGCTTTTGCGCGACAAGACGACGGGTTTGGCTCTTCAGGACGAAGTGCTCACGCTTCATCAATTATATCGGTCGCCATGTGCGCCGGAGCCGAAGCTGCGGGTGCTCGCGCTTGCGGCCGCCATCGACATGGGCGGCAATACCCCGATCGAATTTCTGGTGGAAAATTCCGCGATCGAGCTGCAAACGCTTTATGTCGTCGCAGGCGTCGATTTGCCCACGCCCTTGCCCGAACATGACGTCGCCATCGTCATCGCCTCCGATTCGGCCGAGTGCGCGGAAGCGCTGCGGAAGATCGATGCGGTCGCCTCAAGCTGGCCGCGGCCTCTGCTCAATCCACCACGCTTTGTCCGCAATCTCGATCGCGACAAATTACACGGCTTGCTCCGCGGTATCGCGGGCCTCGATATTCCCGCGACCGTGCCCGCAACGCGCGCGCAACTGTCGGACATCGCGAGATCGAGGGCGGACTTTTCCAGTCTGGCTTCGGATATTTCCTTTCCCGTGATCCTTCGTCCGCGCGGCTCGCATGCCGGCGTCGGTCTGGCGAAAATCGATGACGCCGCCATGCTCGGGAATTATCTGGCGGGCCGGGTGGAGGAAGAGTTTTTTCTCGCAAGGTTCGTCGATTACGCCAATGCGGACGGATTGTTTCGCAAATACCGGGTCGTGTTTGTCGATGGTCGGCCTTACGCCTGCCACATGGCGGTCGCCGACCGCTGGGACATCTGGTATCTCAATGCCGGTATGGCGTTCAGCGCTTCGAAGCGCCTTGAAGAAGCACGCTTCATGCGCGATTTCGACCATGATTTCGCCAGGCGCCATCGCGGCGCGCTCGCTTCCGTGGCCGAGCGCGTGCGGCTCGATTATTTCATCATCGATTGCGCCGAAAATAAAAATGGCGAGCTGTTGATATTCGAAGCCGACAACACCGCGATCGTTCATAACATGGATTCGCCGCTCGTCTTCGGATACAAGCCGCCGCAGATGCAAAAGATTTTCGATGCCTTCGCGGCCATGCTGTATCGCCGCGGCCGTCAAGGCCAGGAGCAGGCGGCGTGAGGATTTTACGCCGATAGTTCTATGACGTTATAAGGCCCTCGTCATGAGGGCTTTAAGCGCGGCCCTCACTGCATGCTGACAAGCGTCAGGTCGATGAACCATGATTGCGGTGAGACGAAGCCCTTGACCTTCGGGCTCATCGCCCGCGGGTTGAGGTCGTGGACGACATAGAGCCAGGGCGGATTGTCCACCAGCCGTTCATGCGCCTTGCGCAACGCGCCGGTGATGATGGCGGGATCGTTGGCTTCAGCCAAGGCGGTCAGCGCAGTGTCGAACCCGTCATCCTTCCATTGCTCGAAGTTGAATCCGTTCGGTGAAAAATTGGCGGAGGAAAAATATCGCGCCATGATGCCGACGTCGGACGACGGCGAGGAGACATTGATCGCCATCGCGCCCTTGAGGCTTGGGCTGTCCGGCGTGGCACGCGCGGCATTGAGAAGAAGCTGCCACTCGACCACGTCGAACTGCACGTCCACCCCGCAGGCCTCCTTGAGATTTTGCTGGATGTATTCGTTCATCGGCAGCGGCGACATCTGTCCGGAGCCCGAAGTCGAAATCATGGTCTTGAAGGCGAGCGGCTTTCCGGTCGTGAAGCCCGCTTCGGCCAGCAGCCTTTTGCCCTTCGCCGGGTCGAATGCGTAATGGTTCTCAGGCGATCCGAAATTCGGATCGTTGGCCTTCAGCCAGCCGACCGAGGGCTCCGCCGTGCCGTTGAGCAGGGTGACGAGTCCGTCGCGATCGAGGCAATAGTTCAGCGCTTGGCGGACCCTGACGTCTTTGAACGGACTGTTTGAAGCGCCGATGTTGTAAAGCCAGGGCCAGACATGCGGGTAGGAGCCGGTCGTGACGGTGAACCCGGCCGATTTCAGCGAGGCGATGCCGTCAGGCGGCGGCACTTCGATCCAATCGACCTGGCCGGAGCGGAGCGCCGCAAGCCGGGTGTTGGCCTCGGGGATCGGCAGCAGCACCACCTTGTCTACTTTGGCTTTCTTGGCGGGGTCCCAATAGCCGTCCCATCGCACGAGATCGACTTCCTGGCGCGGCACGACTTGCGCAATGCGGAAAGGTCCGGTGCCGGCGGCGGGCAATGTCGCCACCTTGGCCCAATCCCGGCCGGCGTTCTCGAACGAAGCGGGCGAGGTGAACAGAATATAGACCGCCATGAACGGAAAATAGGAGGCCGGTTTGGTGGTGGTGATCGCCACCGTGTACTCGTCGATCTTCTTGTAGGAGGCGACCAGCGGCGCCCGCGCCCGCGTCATGGCGGAACTTGCGATCTCGTACTGCGGGCTGTCGCTCTTGAAATAGCGGTCGAGGTTCCAGACCACCGCGTCGGCGTTGAAGTCGGTTCCGTCATGGAATTTGACGCCATGACGCAGATGGAAAATCCAGGTTTTGTTGTCGGTGGGCTCCTGCTCCCATTTTTCGGCCAAGCCCGGCCTCAAGCCCGCCAGATGGTCCGTGCTCGCCAGATCCCAGAGCACGAGGCCCTCGAAGCTCGGATAGCCGAGAAAGCGCATGCCTTCGAACCCATTATTGGGAAGTCCGGTCGTGGTCGGGACATCTGAGGCGGTCATCGCGATCCGAAGCGTGGTTTCGGCGCGGGCGGGGGTTAGTGGCCCGGCAAGCAGGCCGAGCAGGGCCACAACGCAGGAAATCCAGGAAAAACGCATGGGCATCACCTGTATCAGGAGGGTGTTATATGGTTTGCAAAGCAAGTTGCGGACCAAAAGTGCCCGCAAATGGGCTTCCGGGTTCCGTTAGAGTTTGGTTAATCACGTTTATCTACGGTTTGTTGAGGATTGCGAACTCCGATCGGAGCCCTTCATGACCGAGCCCGTCAACCTCGTAGTGGCCACGCCATGCTTCGGGGGCCAGATTTCCACCATCTATGCCAGTTCGATCTTTCAATTGCAGAGCGCCGCGCGCGCGATGTCCAATCTGAATCTCAAAATCGAACTGCGCGACGGCGACGCCTTGATCACCCGCGCTCGCGCCAATCTGGTGACGCTTTTTCTCGACGATCCCACGGCGACCCATCTGCTTTTCATCGACGCCGATATCGGCTTCACCCCCGATCAGGTGTTCCGGCTGATCGAGTCCGGCGCGGATGTCGTGGCCGGCGTCTATCCGATCAAGCGCGTGAACTGGGACAAGGCGAAGCGCGCCATCGAGAGCAAACGGTCGAACCCCGCCGCCGCCGCGCTCGATTACGTGCTCGACATCGACGATCCCGATCACATCGCGGTGGTAAATGGCTTCGCGCGGGTGCGCTACGCAGGCACGGGCTTTCTCATGATCCGTCGTCGCGTGTTCGAGAAAATGTGCGCGCATCCTCCTTACGCGCCGCTGCAATTCTTCCGCGAGCATTCGCTCGACAGGTTGACCGGGAGTTCCAACCGATTTGCGTTGTTCGAGTGCATGATTGATCCGGCGACAGGAACCTATCTCAGCGAGGATTTCGCCTTCTGCAAGCGCTGGACCGATATCGGTGGTGAAATATGGGCCGACCTTCAAAGCCGACTCGATCATGTCGGCCCCTCGGTTTTTCGCGGCGAGATCGCCTCGCAATTCGCAGCACCTGTGCTTACGCCTGTGTCCGAGGACTAAGATTCTGGATCGCTTCGTCGCGTTGCTCCTCGCGATAACGGGATAACTGCGGCTCCTCGCGATGACGGCTCCCCGTCATTGCGAGCGTCAGCGAAGCAATCCAGTTCTACCGTCATTGCGAACGAAGTGAAGCAATCCAGTTCTTATTGCGCGAAGATTTTGGATTGCTTCGTCACTTCGTTCCTCGCAATGACGAAAGGATAGGTAATGCGCGCGATGATGGTTAAGCAATCCGCATCATCGCGGCCCGCGCGTTTACCTTTCGGATTTCTAAACGCGCGCGTTGCGCAAAAGCATCGAACGCATCGATTTTTCTAACTTTCTTCATTCAATTTAAAGCACGAATTTTCGAAACCAACCCGTATCGGGATGGCCCTCGCCCGGATTCAGGTTTCGTTGATCTTTCGGTTCCTACGGTCCTGATGTGGCCAAGAAGGCCTCAGTCTCGTAGTGCCAGAAAGGTTATTCCCATGTCTAACATCACCCTCTCCTCGGCGGTCCGCCAGAACCTGTTGTCGTTACAGGACACCGCGACCCTGTTGTCTCAGACGCAGGAGCATCTTGCGACCGGCCTGAAGGTCAACAGCGCGCTCGAAAATCCCACCA
>DATGJS010000229.1:0-8228 GCA_035295025.1 Bradyrhizobium sp. | reverse complement strand
GCTGATCGGCTCGGTCGCGACGCTGATCCTCTCGATCGAGTTTTTGGCCGATTCCTCCCGGCGCATTTTCGAATACGCCATCCTGGTGCTGCTCTCGACGCTCGGCATGATGATCCTGATTTCGGCCGGCGACCTCATTGTGCTCTATCTGGGATTGGAGCTGATGAGCCTGGCGCTTTACGTGGTCGCCGCCTCAAACCGCGACAATGCGAAATCGACCGAAGCGGGCCTTAAATATTTCGTGCTCGGCGCGTTGTCCTCGGGCATGCTGCTTTATGGCGCGTCCTTGATCTATGGCTTTACCGGCACGGTTGGATTTGCCGGCATCGCCGCGTCCGCCAAGACCGGCAGCATCGGCATCGTATTCGGATTGGTGTTCCTGCTGGCCGGACTTTGCTTCAAGGTTTCGGCGGTGCCCTTCCACATGTGGACGCCTGACGTCTATGAGGGTGCGCCGACACCGGTCACGGCGTTTTTTGCCTCCGCTCCCAAAGTCGCCGCGTTAGCGGTTTTTACCCGGGTGACGCTCACCGCGTTTCCGGGGATCGTGCCGCAATGGCAGCAGATTGTCGTGTTCGTGGCGATTGCCTCGATGGCGCTGGGGTCATTCGCGGCCATCGGCCAGACGAATATCAAGCGCCTGATGGCCTATTCCTCGATCGGCCATATGGGTTTTGCCCTTGTCGGTCTTGCCGCGGGCACCGCCGAGGGCGCGCAAGGGGTGCTGGTTTATATCGCCATTTACGTGACCGTGACGCTCGGGAGCTTCGCGGTGATTCTCGCCATGAAGCGTAATGGCCAGAGCCTGGAGAAGATCAGCGACTTTGCCGGCCTTTCCCGCACCAACGGAACGCTTGCGTTCATCTTCGCGATGCTGCTGTTCTCGCTGGCGGGTGTGCCGCCGCTCGCCGGCTTTTTTGCCAAATGGTACGTCTTCAACGCGGCGATCAAGGCCAATCTGTTTACGCTCGCCGTGATCGGCGTACTGACCAGCGTCGTCGGCGCCTATTACTATCTCACGATCGTCAAGGTGATGTATTTCGACGAGCCGCTGGCGAGGCTCGATTCCATGCGGCCGGAGTTGCGCGCCGTCCTCGCCGTCATGGGCATCGTCAATATATTTTATTTCGCCTATCCCGGGCCGCTGGTCAGCTTGGCCACCACGGCGGCGAAGTCGCTTTTTTAAATGGAATTCACGCTCGGTCCGCGAGCCATATCGGCGGGTTATCGCCTCGTCGGCTTCGATCATATCGGTTCGACGAATTCCGAGGCGATGGCGCGCTTGCGTGCCGGAGAGCGTGGACCGTTATGGTTTGTGACCTCCGAACAGACCGCTGGAAGGGGCCGGCGCCATCGGCCGTGGATCGCCCCGCGCGGCAATCTCGCCAGCAGTGTGCTGGAAACCCTCGATGTGCCGGCGGCCGAGGCGGCAACGCTCGGCTTTGCCGCGGGGCTTGCGCTGGCGGCGGCACTGCGCGCCATGGCCGGTTCGGCGGCAATCGGATTTTCGCTCAAATGGCCCAACGACATCCTGGCGGGAGGCGCCAAGCTTGCCGGCATTCTGTTGGAAGCCGAAGCGGTGCCGGAAGGCGGCCTTGCCGTCGTGATTGGGATGGGTACCAACATTGTTGCCGCGCCTGAGGGGACGCCGGTGCCGGCGACATCGCTCAAAGCGCTCGGTCTGGATGTGGGCGCGGAGAGGCTGTTTGCGGCGCTATCGGATCACTGGGTCGAATTTTATCGTGTATGGGACCAGGGGCGCGGTTTTGGTGAAATCCGGCGGCACTGGCTGGCGCTCGCGGCGGGAATAGGACAGCCTGTGGCGGTCCACACCGGCCATATGACGGTGTCGGGTATTTTTGAAACCATCGACGACATAGGCTGCATGATTGTGAGAAGCGCGACCGGCGACAGAATTCCGATTTCCGCGGGCGACGTTCATTTCGGCTTAGCCGCCTCCGCCGGAGCTGTCTAATGGCGCAAAGCGACGAACTGGTGTTTGCGGGGCTTGGTGGTATTGGCGAGATCGGCATGAATTTGTCGATCTACGGGCTCGGCAGCCGGCGGCAACGCGCTTGGCTCGCGGTCGATCTCGGGGTCTCCTTCGGCGACGAGGAGCATCTGCCCGGCATCGACACCATCATGCCCGACATCCGCTTTTTGGAGCAGGAGCGGAAGAATCTGGTCGGTCTCGTGCTGACGCATGCGCATGAGGATCATTTCGGCGCTATTATCGACCTTTGGCCACGGCTGAAATGTCCGATCTATGCGACCCAATTCAGCGCCGCGCTGTTTGAGGCCAAATGCGCTTCGGAACGCAATCCGCCGAAGATTCCCGTGACCGTCGTGCCGTCGGGCGGCCGGATCGACCTCGGTCCCTTTGGCGTCGAATTCATTCCGGTGGCGCATTCGATTCCGGAATCTCACGCGCTCGCCATCCACACCTCGGCCGGAACCGTTCTCCACACCGGCGACTGGAAGATCGATCCCACGCCCGTCGTCGGCTTGCCGACGGACGAACGCCGCCTGCGCGAACTTGGCGATGCCGGCGTTCTGGCGTTGGTCGGCGATTCCACCAATGCCGTGCGCGAGGGCCGCTCGCCCTCGGAGACCGAAGTCGCCAAGACGATTGCCGAATTGGTCAAAGCGGCGAGGGGCCGGGTCGCGGTCACCACATTTGCCTCCAACGTCGCGCGGTTGCGGGCGGTTGCGGATGCCGCGCGCCTCTCGGGCCGCGAGGTCGTGGTGGTCGGGCGCGCCATGGAGCGCGTCGTTCAGGTGGCGCGCGAAACCGGTTATCTCGACGGCGTGCAGAATTTCCGCGGCGCCGAGCTCTATGGGCATTTTCCGCCCGACAAAGTATTGGCGTTGTGCACGGGTAGTCAGGGCGAGCCGCGTGCGGCGCTGGCGCGGATCGCCAATGACGACCATCCCCAGGTGACCCTTAACAAGGGCGATTGCGTGATTTTTTCCTCGCGCACCATCCCCGGCAATGAGAAGGCGGTCGGGAGCATCATCAACGGCTTGATCACCCAAGGCGTCGAGGTCATCACCGATCGCACCCATCTCGTCCACGTGTCGGGCCACCCGCGCCGCGATGAATTGCGGGATATGATCGGTTGGGTGCGCCCTGACTTGCTCATTCCCGTTCACGGCGAAGCGCTGCATCTGTTCGAGCATGCCAAGCTGGCGCGATCGGTCGGCGTTCCCAAGGTGCTGACCTGCCGTAATGGCGATCTGGTGAAGCTTGGCCCCGGTGAATCCGGCATTATCGATGAGCTGCCTTCGGGCCGGCTTTATAAGGACGGTGCCATTCTGGAGGATTCCAAATCGCGCGCGGTCGTCGAGCGGCGGCGTATGGCGTTCGCCGGTTGTGCCTTCATCGCGATTGCCATGGACGAAAAAGGCGAAATCATCGACGATCCCGAGGTCGATCTGATCGGCGTGCCCGAGAAGAATATGGCGGGCGAGGTCATCGACGAGATCGTGTTCGACGCCGTGGTTTCAACGGTTGAAGGGCTGCCGCGGGCGCGGCGGCGCGACCCCGACGCCGTGGCGGAATCGGTGCGCCGTGCGGTGCGTGCTTCGGTGAACGAGCATTGGGGAAAGAAGCCTTTGTGCTTCGTTCATGTGCTGAAGGTTTAACGAGTACTCGGTCCGGTTTTACGAGAGCGCTATCCGAGCTATAAGGGAGGACGGAGACGCATCATGCTCGGCCGGCTTAATCACGTGGCGATTGCGGTCAAGGACGCCGAGAAGGCCGCGCGAATCTATGGCGCGGGTTTTGGCGCCGCCATTTCGCAAGCGGTGCCGCTGCCTGAACATGGGGTCATCACGGTGTTTGTGACCTTGCCCAATACCAAGATCGAATTCATTCAGCCATTGGGAAAAGATTCCCCGATCGCCGGATTTCTCGAACGCCATGCCGAGGGCGGTATTCATCACATTTGCTACGATGTGCCCGACATCATCGCGGCGCGCGATCGTTTGATGGCGGAAGGCGCGCGGGTGCTCGGTGACGGCGTTCCCAGGATCGGCGCCCATGGTAAGCCGGTGTTGTTTTTGCATCCGAAGGATTTTTCCGGCGCCCTTGTCGAAATCGAGCAGGCTTAATGGTCTACACCATCTCAACCGGCTTTGCGATTTACTTCGTCCTTTGGTGGATCGTGTTGTTTCTGACGCTTCCGTTCGGCATACGCAGCCAGCATGAAGACGGCGGCGGCAGTCCCGGCACCGATCCCGGCGCGCCGATCGCAAGCCGGATGGGGCGGAAACTGATCTGGACGACGCTTTTGTCAGTTATGATTTATGCCGCGGGCATGGCGGCCTATTACGCGGGCCTTCTCAATATCGAGCGGCTGTCGAGAATGATGGGGATGCCGTTCTGAGATGTGCGCCGATCGAGGGATGGCCTCGGCCGCATTTCACGGGGCAAGAAACACAAGACATGAAACACAAGACATGAAAAAAGAGCAGGGCGTTTAAGCCCTGCTCTAAAAATTGTGTCGACCCTATTTTCCCGTATCAGTGTTTGATTTTGATTGACGGGGCGACGCTGCTTGTGCGCGCCAGGGTTCCTCCCGAGACTTGGACCACCAGACTTCGGCCTCCGGCCCGTCTGACCACAAAACTCCTAAACTAAAATTTTTGTCATGTCACCCTTTTCAGCAACGAATGTTCAAAATAGCAGCAGGTTCTGAAATGAATGGTATTTCAGCGGCTTAAGCGGCACATTTCACGTCAATTAAGGTATTATAGTAGCCCGAAAGAGCGGCACGCCGGGTCGGCATGCGTTATGTCTGGTTTCAATGGGTGTGAGCGGTCATCTCATTTGCCGGCGCCATCACGCCGAGCATGCCGACGATCAAAATGATTGCAAGCCCGAGCCCGATTTCGGCCAGTGAATGACGAAGAAGCCGGCGAATGATCCGCAGGCTTTGATCGGGCGCGACGCCATCATGAAGTTTGGGAAGCAGATGTTGCCGGTTCACTCCGGCAAGACAAAGCATGGCGGCGAACAGGGTGATCTTGAGCAGCAAGAGTCGGCCATAGGTCGTATCTATCAAGCTGTGCGCGCCATTCACCAGGAACGAGGCGTTGATGGTCCCGCTGACAAGCACAATGGCGACAGCCACGATGCCGAGGGTGGAAAAGCGGTTTCCCGCGGCGGCGATCGCCGGTACCGAGCCGTCGTCGCGGAAGCGAAGTAGATGCATAACCAACAGCGTAAAAGGGACAAGTGCGCCGAGCCAAAGGCCGGCGGCGTTGAGATGCATGAAGTCCGCCGCGAGGTGAACATATCGCTCGCCCCCGAGACCTTCCGCACCATGACCGGCAAAGGCGAGCGTGCCGAGATAAGTGCCCGCCAGCACACTGACGAGGATCGCGAGGCATTGGGCGGCCCGCCCTTCGGCTGTCTTGTGTCGTAACAACAAGCCCATAGCGAGAAGGCCGCTCAGTACCGCCCGTATCTCCCAGGCAAAACCGACTTGCGTTTGCGTGAGCATGATCCAGATTGTGCCGTCGGCGATGACATCGCTCAACGGTTTGGCAGCGATCCGTGACGACAACAGACCAAGCCACGCCATGCCAGTGACCACCGACAAGGCGAGGCTGATCCACAAAATCCTTCCGGCCATGTTTCGAAAAGAGGATTCGGCGTGCGAGGCCGTTCGCAAAACCGGCGTGGCCACGAACAGATCGAAGAAGACGATACCCGCGACAAGCAATGAAGACGCGAAGTGAATATCTCGCACGACGATCAGCGTATCGGTCAAAAGCTCTCTCTCCCGAAAAGAAGTTCAGATCGACGCCGCGTCACGGTCCGACGTGAAACGTGAAGCTGCCTTCGGTCGTGTGGGTATCCACCGACAACACCTGCCAGCGAACCCGATAGGTTCCGGGCGGCAGTGGTTTTACGCCGATCCGCATCGTACTCGCGCTGATTTTGGGTTTGCCTTGATCGACACGCGCGCCGTTGGCATCGCTTACTTCGATGGTGCTGAAGGCCGGTTCGAGATTTTGGGAATAAAAAAGAACGACCTCCTTGGGCGCAGTTTGCGTCGAGCTGCCGACCCGAGGCTCGGCATGATCGAGAAAGGCGTGTGCCCAGGCGGTGGTGGAAATCGTGAGTGTGAGAAGAGTTGTCGCGGCAAGAGTGTGAATGCGCATGATGTCGCCTCAGAACGTTAATTTGCGGGTGGAAGAAGTTCCGCCGAACAGCGGTTGGCCGAGCGTCGATGGGAACATGTCGTCGAGATAGAGGTGCAATTGGCCGATCACGCCGACGCCGGTGCCGCTTTGACGGTTGATCGGGATCATCGCTTCAAGCCCGACCTGGAAATAGCTGCCAACCCAGATCACGCCAGGATTGACGGTGCCGGTGGTGGTATAGGGATTGCCGAAATTATTGGCGACCGGAGTGGTCAGGCTCGCCTCGACGACGGGAATCAAATGGTTGATGAACTCAGGAAGTCCAAGATCGACAATTTCCGATTTCAAATAAGGCATACTGTATTGCAGCGAGGCGCCGTAAACCAATTGCTGGGGAATGAACACGTTCTGGGTGAAGTCGAACGAGTTGGTCGGAATTTGATAGCCGACCTGTCCGGTCACGGCGAAGGCGCGCAAGCCGCCGAAACTTGACGGCAGGTCGCCAAAGCCCTTGCCGAAATAAACCGTCGGCGTCACCAGGCTGAAATCGGTGGCAAAGCCCGATCCGGTGGAACCTGTATGACCCCAATCGACGATAAGGCCGGAGAGGATCGCCAACTCATGCTCGCGGTCCTTGAGGATCTGATACTGGAACGTGGTTTCGAAATTACCGAATCCTTGCGACAGCGTGCCGTCGGCCTGACGAATCGAAGACCAGCCCTGACTGACGGTGACGCCGAAATTCTCCGTAATCCGCTTGGAGAAATCGAACCCTAGATTCAATTGCGAGGCAGGCGGCACATCCGCCGTTTTGGACCAGGCAACGGTCGGAAGCGACATTTCGTCGGCAACGCAGGGATCGTCGGTGATGAGTGTGGCGGGAAGAAAACGGGCGCCGACGAAGCAGTGAGCGAAGGCATCGGAAGTGAAAATGGCGCTGGTCAAGCCCGCGAGCGCAAGCGTATGCAGCAAATGCCGAGACATCGGGATTTCTCCGGTCAGAAGACGTGAAAGCAGTTAAGAACAGCCGTGAGGGCTGCATTTGCATCACGCGTTGAGCGGAGGACCTCTCGGGCGGGCGGCGGAATATTGCGATGAAGAAGACAGAAGCAGCGGTTGCCCCGAGCGGCGCAGCTTGCGGAATTCCCCATTAAACGATGCAACACCGACCGGCTGAGGAGCATCCAGAAGGTGAAACGCCCCGGCAAAACATTGCAGGCAATGGTCGGAATGGGGATGCTTATGCTGGTCGGACGGCGCGATGGGGCTGCCGTCCGAATTGTGAAGGCAAAGCTCCGAGAGCGAGAGATCGTCAAGGACCGCGGCCTGGGCGAATTGGGTTCCAGCAACGGTCAGGAGCAGCGGTTGGATGACCAACGCATAGATCGCAACCGCGCCGACCAGCCTTCGCCAGAATGATGGCGGTTTCGAACTTGCTTGATTTGGCCCGATTCGCATGCTCACAAGCGGATGTATTGATGTCCAGAAGAGATAAGCCGACTTCGCCCGATCGCTTCGGACGGCTTCGCGCCAAGGTGGCACTATATTAAGTTGGATTGTTCTGGCAACCCCGCTTGCGAGGCGTGGCTGACGTGAAAAGAAAAAACCGGCAGGTGGAATATCTCATGCAACAGATCTTTTGCTCGCTTTATAGCGCAGCCTTATTGACGGTCCTTATCGTGGCTCCCGTCCGCGCAGAGGAGATCAAGGCCGGCGATCTCGTGATCAGCCAGGCTTGGAGCCGCGCCACGCCGGGTGGGGCCAGGGTCGGGGGCGGCTATCTGACCATTAAGAACGAGGGGTCAGCGGCGGATCGTCTGATCGGCGGCTCGGCGGAAGTGGCCGCAAAGGTGCAGGTCCACGAAATGAGCATGAATAACGGCGTCATGACGATGCGTCCGCTCGACAAGGGGCTGGTGATTGAGCCCGGCAAGACCGTGAAGCTTGCGCCCGGCGGCTATCATTTGATGATCATGGACCTCAAAAGCCCGTTCAAGCAGGGCGACAAGGTGCCGGTCACGCTCGAATTCGAGAAGGCGGGCAAGATAGCGCTGTCGCTCGATGTGCAAGGTGTC
>DATGJS010000228.1:0-3567 GCA_035295025.1 Bradyrhizobium sp. | reverse complement strand
GCGCCGTCCCTGATTTGCCCGTGGTGCCATTGTGTCGCAGGAAAAATCGCTTGCGATGTCGGGCAAATCAGAAGCACATTTCCGCGCATCCTGTGCCCACCACAAGGGGCGTTTGGCCGATCGTCACGAACGTTGGGTGCGGGATGCGGTGGATGCTTGTCATGCGCAAGACGAACGCATGAGCCAAGCGGACGGCGAAGTCGTAGCGTTCTGATACCCCGACGCTGGTATCAAGCAGGCCAAAGGATGCGCAAGCGCATCATGGCCGGTGACGGAGACAACAAAGCCGGTCTCCGGGGAGACTACGAAGGAAACCGTTAAAACCATCGCGCGGGGAATGCCGGGATCGTTTCGGCGTACCTGTGGTGACGACACTCGTATGCTTTTTTCATTTGCATGCGAGGCCGCGGGCGCGTCGCGCGCCCGGCATTCCCTGCTCCCTCTATTCGAGGGACAACGACAAGCTCAAAGCTCGGACGAAGTTCGCCGCGAGAGCGCGGGAGCGTGCCTTGACGAACGGCGTTTTTCTTCGCCTTTGCCGGTCGGGCCTTTCGCAAAACGGCGGAAATACTTGTCATTTCGCCCCTTTGGGGCTAGAAGGCCGCCACGTCCATGGCCCCCGCACCCCTGGAGGCTTGCCTGGACGCCCAAGGGGCCGCGGATCGCGGCCTTTAACTTTTTGAAAACAAGGACTTAAGCCGATGGCGACCGTCAAGGAATTGAAGGCGACCGCGCGTCCGAAGAGCGGCAAGGGGGCCGCCCGGGCCGAGCGTCGCGCCGGGAGAGTGCCCGGAGTGATTTATGGCAACAACCAGCCCCCCGTCACCATTTCGGTCGATGATGCCGATCTGCGCCAGCGCATTCTGGCCGGCCGGTTTCTCACCACGATTTACGACATCGATCTGGAAGGCAAGAAACATCGCGTGATTCCGCGCGACTTCCATCTCGATCCGGTGCGCGATTTTCCGCTTCATGTCGATTTCATGCGGCTTGGCGAAGGCGCGACCATCCGCGTCAGCATCCCCTTGCACATCCAGAAGGCGGAGGCTTCGCCCGGCGTGAAGCGTGGCGGCACCGTCAATATCGTGACCCATGCGATCGAGCTGGAATGTTCGGTCGATAACATTCCGCAATTCGTCGAGGCCGATGTCAGCGGCCTCGAAATCAGCCATTCGCTCCATTTGTCGGACATCAAGCTGCCGCCCGGCGTCAAATCACTGACGCGCGAAGATGCCACGCTTGTTACCATCGTGCCGCCATCCGGCTACGCCGAAGAAATGAAGGCGGCGGCCGCGGCCGCCGCCGGTGCCGCCGCGCCCGGTGCGGCTCCTGCCGCCGGCGCGGCGCCCGCGGCCGGTGCGGCAGCCGCGGCTCCAGCGGCGGGGGCTGCCGCTCCCGCGGCCGGCGCCAAAGCACCCGCCGGTGGTGGCGACAAGAAGAAGTAACTCCTGTCCTGAATCCGAAGTTCGCCCGGCGCGGTAGCCGTTGCGAATTTCGGGTTCGATTAGCGCGGAATGCCGCGTCATGCGCCTCTTTGTTGGTCTCGGCAATCCCGGCGCGAAATATGCGCATCATCGCCATAACGTCGGATTCATGGCGCTCGATGAAATCGCGCGGCGTCACGGCTTCGCGCCCTGGCGCCGCCGCTTTCAGGGCGAGACGTCGGAAGGCGCTCTCGATCACGAGAAAGTCGTCTTGCTTCGCCCGGCGACGTTCATGAACGAATCGGGGCGCGCGGTGCAGGAGGCTGCGAATTTCTTCAAGCTCGGCGCCAGCGAGATCGTCGTGTTTCAGGACGAACTCGAACTTCCTCCCGCCAAGGTGCGGGTGAAGGTCGGGGGCGGCATCGCCGGTCACAACGGCCTGCGGTCGATTTCAGCGCATATCGGCAATGATTATCGCCGCGTGCGGTTGGGAATCGGCCATCCCGGAATAAAGGAATTGGTTCACGGCTATGTGCTTTCGGACTTCGCCAAAAGCGACCGGCCCTGGGTCGAAGCCTTATGCGCGGTGATCGCGGAGAATGCCGGGCTCTTGGCAAGCGGTCAGGATTCGACATTTCAGAACAAGGTCCATCTGGCGATGCAGGCCAAGGGATTTACCGACAAGGATGACGGCGGCGCCGTCTAACCGGCTTTTTCAGGACATCAACATGGGATTCAAATGCGGGATCGTCGGCCTGCCCAATGTCGGCAAATCGACGTTGTTTAACGCGCTGACCGAAACCGCGGCGGCGCAGGCGGCGAACTATCCGTTCTGCACCATCGAGCCGAATGTCGGCGAGGTCGCTGTGCCCGATCCCCGCCTCGACAAGCTCGCGGCGATCGCCAAGTCCGCGCAGATCATTCCGACGCGGCTGACCTTTGTCGATATCGCGGGACTTGTGCGCGGCGCCTCGAAGGGCGAGGGGCTCGGCAATCAATTCCTCGCCACCATTCGCGAAGTCGATGCGGTCGCTCATGTGGTGCGGTGTTTTGAAGATTCCGACATCACCCATGTCGAAGGCAAGATCGCGCCGCTCGCCGACATCGATACGATCGAGACCGAATTGATGCTGGCCGATCTCGATAGTCTGGAAAAGCGCGTCGATAATTTGAGCAAGAAGGCCAAGGGCAACGACAAGGACGCCAAGGAGCAGCTCGATCTCGTCAATCGCGCGCTGATCCTGTTGCGTGCCGGCAAGCCCGCGCGGCAGCTCGATCGTAAAGCGGAAGAAGAACGCGCATTTGGCATGCTGGGGCTTCTGACCTCGAAGCCGGTGCTCTACGTCTGCAATGTCGAGGAGAGCGCGGCAAAGAACGGCAATCATTTTTCCAAAGCGGTGTTCGAGCACGCCAAGAAGGAAGGCGCGGTTGCGGTCGCGATTTCGGCCAAGATCGAATCGGAGATCGCGACGCTGTCGCGCGAGGAACGAAAGGATTTTCTCGATACGCTCGGCCTTGAAGAGGCCGGCCTCGACCGCTTGATCCGCGCCGGCTATCAGCTCTTGGACCTCATCACCTATTTCACCGTGGGTCCAAAGGAAGCCCGCGCCTGGACCATCCATCGCGGTACCAAGGCGCCGGCGGCGGCGGGCGTGATTCACACTGATTTCGAGAAAGGCTTCATTCGCGCCGAAACGATCGCCTATGCGGATTATGTTTCGCTTGGCGGAGAGGCCGGCGCACGTGATGCCGGGAAATTGCGCCTCGAAGGCAAGGACTATGTCGTCGCCGATGGCGACGTCATGCATTTCCGATTTAACAATTGAAAGGTCGCCGCGGTTGGTCCGCCCGCAGGCGATATACCAAATTAATGTCCGGCGCCCTGATCGCGGATCGCGCCGAGATGCTCATTGATGCGAAAGACGATCAGGATGAATTCGGCCGCGATGCGCGAGAAGATAATGCCGACGATGACGCCGGCGATCGAGGCCAACAATTGTATGAAACCTCCGAACGGGCTGACGGCCATCGCCGCCAGGCCGGCGAAAATGCCGGAGATTCCGAACAATCCGATGAGCGCGATGGCCAACCAGTAAAAGGTCTTGATGATCGTGGGGGTAATAAAGCGGTCCCACTGAAACAG
>DATGJS010000227.1:0-15885 GCA_035295025.1 Bradyrhizobium sp. | reverse complement strand
CCTGCGCGCGCTCGGTTGCACCGAAATGCAAGGCTATCTGTTCAGCGCGCCGAGGCCCGCCAAGGATGTAAGAAACATCCTGGACACACACCATGCAAGACCGGCCGCGGTGGCCTGACTTCGAAGCACCGCACGCCTAATTCGGCACGGGCGCTTTGGTAGCGGGCGACGCCGGTGTCCCCGCGTTGACGGTGACACCGCGTAAAATATTGTAGGCGGCGGCAAGCGCCTTGTCGTCCTTTTCCACGGGCGGAACGTAAGACTGCGAACCTGTCTGCTCAGTGCCCTCGGCCGAGAGGTGACCCCGCATCGAGGCCTCGCCCATGATCTCCGTGCGGCCTTTCAACTCGTCGGGCACATCCTGCAATATCTCGATATCGGGCGAGATTCCCTGGGCCTGGATCGACCGCCCCGAGGGCGTGAAATAACGCGCCGTTGTGAGCGCCAGCGCGCCATGCCCCGAACCGAGCGGGATGATCGTTTGCACGGAACCTTTGCCGAACGAGCGGGTGCCGATCAGCGTGGCTCGTTTATGGTCGTGCAAGGCGCCGGCCACGATTTCGGACGCCGACGCCGAACCGCCATTGACCAGAACCACAAGCGGTTTACCCTTGGTCAGGTCGCCGCCCCGCGCGGAAAAGCGCTGGGTCTCTTCCGGTTTTCGGCCTCTGGTGGAAACGACCTCTCCTCGCGACAAAAAGACGCTTGAAACGGACACGGCCTGATCGAGCAACCCGCCAGGATTATTGCGCAAGTCAAGGACATAACCGGCCAAATTCTGCGACGCGATTTGTTTCGAAATGTCGCCGATCGCCTTCTTCAGCTCATCTCCGGTATGCTCGCTGAAAGAACTGATCCTGACATAGCCGATATTGCCGCCATCGGTGTGATAGCTGACGGGTTTGACGTGAATGATCTCGCGCGTCAGCGTCACATTGATGGGCGCATCCGCGCCTTTGCGAAGAATGGTCAGCTTGGTCTGGGTATCGGTGGGACCCTTCATCTTGTTGACCGCCTGCTCCAGCGTGAGCCCCTGCACCGCCTCTTCATCGATCTGCGTGACCAGATCGCCGGACATGATCCCCGCTTTTGCCGCAGGCGTACCGTCGATCGGCGCGACCACCTTGATGAGACCGTCCTCCATGGTGACCTCGATGCCAAGCCCACCGAACTCGCCTTTCGTCGTATCCTGCATCTCGTGCCAGGCGTTTTCGTTCATGTAACGGGAATGCGGATCGAGCGAGGTGATCATCCCGTTGATGGCACCTTCGATCAACTTGGGATCGTCGGGTTTTTCGACGTAATCGGCCCTCACCCGCTCGAACACCTCACCGAACAGATTGAGCTGCGAATAGACGTCATTTCCGACCGTCGCCTTGGCGATGGCAACCCATGGCGCGCCCTGGGGACCGTTCAAGAGAATGGTGAGGCAGATACCCGTGACGGTACCGAGGAAAAACACGGCGTTCTTGCGCATGGTCGGCGAGCCTTTGCTGGTCTTGAGCGGCCCACTGCGGGCCAATCGGTGACCTTCATCCTGGTTCTCAAGGTCGAAGCGGAAATGGACGACACCTTTCTGGTATCATTGAGGCCGTTCCATAATTTCGTAAAACGAACCCGACCCAGATTGCAGCGCCTGTTTTAACAAAATCAGCCGCGTCGCGTGCGGAAATATACGCGTTCCGCGGTTGGCAAAAAGCCGCAAAATCTCTTTATGTCCAAATTGTAATGGCCAAACGAGCGGAGACGAATCTTCTGGCTTAGGGTTGCTTGGAATCCATCAAGACGAAGAGAATTCGGCAAGTCTCTGTTCCACGATTGACCCAGGCGTGATTGGTGGCCTGCTGGACAATGGTATCGCCGGGCTTGAGATGAACCGCCGTGTCGTCCAGCATCATGTCGATTTCGCCCGACAACACCACCGCGTAGTCGACGCTACGGGTCCGATGCATCAGCGGGTGGGTGACGGGACGGCCCCTCGCTGGCGCTACCGGACCGACCGCCTTCATCAAAAAGCCGGGTTCCATTTTGGCTTCGTCGGTAGGATTGAGCGGTGGAAACTCTACCACGCGAAATTTCGTGCCGTTGTCGAGCGGCGAGACGCCGACTGGAATAGCCGCGGTATCGTCGTGGAAGGAAAAGCCGAGAGGATAGCTGTTGGTCACCCACAAATTGGTGGCTTGCAGCCCATAGGGGCCTCCTTGCAGCGGCAATTTGCCGTCGAACATGACGACCGACTTATTGTCGGCGTCCAAGCCGGTGACAACACGGCGAATATCGGAAGCCTTCGCGGCCGAGCAAATCAGCAGCGCGGTAATGGCAAGCAACTGGATGGCGCGGAACGTCATTGAAATCCCTCCCGGTAACTGATCTTTGTCAGCATGGCCGGGAGGGAGGATGACAGGGGCAGCGTGAGCCGGTCAACCCCGGCTTATCTGCCGACTTCAAGCCGTCAACGGCCGTAAGTGGCCGTCAATGTCGCCTTCGCCAGCGTGTGGAAATGCAAATCGAAGCCAACCAGCGCCGCCGAGGCCTGGTCATTCTTGGCGTCCGGCAGCTTGTCGACATCGACCGCAAATACCGTGATCTGGTAGCGATGCGGCTTATCGCCCGGCGGCGGGCACGGACCGCCATAGCCGTCGGCACCGAAATCCGTTCGGCTCTGAATGGCCCCCTTTGGCATCAATTTCGACTTGATGTCGCCGGCCCCCTTGGGCAGCGAAGTCGTACTGGCCGGAATATTGAACGCCACCCAGTGCCACCAGCCGCTGCCGGTTGGCGCATCCGGATCATAGATGCTGACCGCGAAGCTCTTGGTGCCGCTCGGCGCCCCGCTCCAATTCAGACTTGGTGAGATGTTGTTGCCGGTGCAGCCAAAGCCCTTGAACACCTGCTCGTTGGCAATGGTGCCGCCTTCTTTGATTTCCGAACTTGTCAGAGTCATGCTCTGGGCGTTCGCCGCACCGATCCCCCACGCCGACAAAACCAAAACCGCAATCCCGGCCGTCATTTTTCTCATAGCTGTTTCTCCCCTTTTTCCGACATTCTCAAGCGCGCGCCAGCCTTAGCAATTTGCGCGGCCTCGGGGAAGAACGGGCATCCGCGCGCAAAGGCTTACCCGACCCGGCACAATGAGTTATGGGTAGCCCAAGGCGCAAGCAAGCTGGCCACAAACCGGAAGACAGTCGAGCGCCCTCACCGGAGATAATTCCGGGTCAACAATGGGAGGATCAATACATGTTCAAGTCTATTTCGACCGCAGCCATTACCTTGGCGGTTTCGGCGGCCTGTCTCGTCTTACTGCCTGCGAACCAGCACGCCAATGCGCAATCGGCCGGGATGTTCGTCAACGCGGTCGATCTCGATATCGTGCCGGCTGAACACGACAATTTCCTGGCGGCGATCAAGGAGAACGGCGCGGCCGCGGCCCAGGAATCCGGCTGTCGCCGCTTCGATATCCTCAACCTCACCAGCGATCCCAACCATTTCCTTCTCTATGAAGTCTATGACAACGAAGCCGCCTTCAAGGCCCATCGCGAGACCGAGCATTTCAAGAAATACGCCGCCTCGGTGGCCAAAATGATCGCCAAGCGCGACGCCCGGCAAATGTCGGTGATTGCGGCCAATGCCAAGGCTAAATGACGAAGATTGAGGACATGTCCAGCCGGCTCGCTGCCGGCTGGACGGCCGAAAAGACCAGGAGAACAGGATGAACGAAATCACCCGCATGCCGACGAGCACCGAGCTTGGTGCCAGTGTCGAGCCGTTCCAGAATCTGCACGAGTTCGTGCGCAAGGCGCGCGCCAACCTCAACCAGAACGCCTGGGACTATATTGTCGGCGCCGCCGAAACGGAAACCACGATGCGGCGCAATCGCATGGCGCTCGACGAGATCGCGTTTCGGCCACGGGTGTTGCGCAATGTCGCCCGCATCGATGCAACGAAAGAGGTCTTTGGCCGCAAATTACGCCTGCCGGTCTTGATGGCGCCGGTCGGCGCCTTGGAAATCTTCGATCCCACAGGCGGCGCCGCCAGCGCGGCCCGGGGCGCCGGACGGTTTGGCGCCGCACATATGTTGAGTTCGGTGTCTGAACCTGGGCTGGAGAAGGTCGCCGAAGCGGCTCCAGACGCGCTGCGCATCTACCAGCTTTATGTCAGGGGCGACGATGCCTTTGTCGAAGATCGCGTCAACCGCGCGATCGCTTCCGGCTATACCGCCTTTTGCCTGACCGTCGATACCGCCCATTACAGCCGCCGCGAACGCGACATCGCCAAGCGTTACGTGCGCGAAAGCCGTTTGCGCGCCACCGGCGGCGATTTCCAGAAAGGACTCGATTGGCGCACGATCAAGCTGATCAAGGATAAATACAAAATTCCCCTGATCCTCAAAGGGATCGTCACCGCCGAAGATTCGGCGATCGCCCTCGATCATGGCGTCGAGTGGATTTACGTGTCCAACCATGGCGGACGTCAGCTCGACCACGGCCGTGGTTCCATGCATGTGCTGCCGGAAATCGTGGACGCGGTCAAAGGCCGCGCCAAGGTCATCGTCGACGGTTCATTCTGCCGCGGCACCGATATCATCAAGGCGATCGCGCTTGGCGCCGATCTCGTCGGCATCGGGCGCCTGCAATGCTGGGCGCTGGCGGCTGGCGGCGAAGCCGGAATTGTCCGGATGCTTGAATTGTTGGAAGATGAAGTGATCCGCAGTCTCGGCCTGCTCGGCGTGACGAAATTCGCCGAACTCGACAAATCGCATCTGCACGCGGCGGCGCCGACCCATATGCCCCACGTCTTCAGCGCCTACCCGCTTCTGGATATCGAGCCTTATCGGTATTGATAAATCAAAAACGGACGCCCGCGGTTTGCCGCGGCGCTCCTTTTTTAACACCGGATTTTCGAACTCTCACGATGACCCAACCAGCACTTTCGCCCGGCGCCGCCGATGCTCTGTTGTTCGATCTCGGCCGCGTCGTGCTCGACATCGACTTCAACCGAACGCTTCGCTGCTGGGCCGGTCACGCCGGATGCGAGGTCGCGGATCTGGCGGGGAGGTTTTCTTCGCGCGATGAAATCTACCAAAGGCATGAGAAAGGAGAAATCAGCGACGCCGAATTCTTTGCCGCTTTGCGCAATCTGCTCGGCATCGGGATATCAGATGCCCAATTCCTGGAAGGGTGGAACGAGATTTTCGTGGGCGAAATGCCAGGCATCTCCCCCTTGCTCAGTCGCGCGGCAAAACACCTGCCGCTCTATGCATTCTCCAATACCAACGGCGCTCATGCCGAACATTTTTTGGAAAAATATGCCGATGTTCTCGATCATTTCCGCGAAACGTTTCTGTCGTCTTCGATCGGGCTTCGGAAGCCGAACGCGCAGGCTTATGATCACGTGGTGAAAGCGATCGGGGTGCCAGCCGAACGCATCGTGTTCTTCGACGATCTGGCCGAGAACATCGAGGGCGCGCGTGACAGGGGCCTGACCTCGGTTCGCGTAACATCGTCCGACGACGTGGCAAAGGCGCTGACGGCGCTTGGGATTTAGGGTTTGGCTTTGGGAGCTTTATCTTGGCATTGATGCCGGTCAAAGACGCGCTCGCCGCCGTGCTTTCGGGCGCCGCGCCGCTCCCCGAAGAGAGCGTCGCGCTGAATTCGGCGCACCATCGGATTTTGACACGCGACCTCGCGGCGCTTCGCACCCAACCGCCCCAGGCGATGTCGGCGATGGATGGGTATGCGGTACGCTCGGTGGATGCGACCCAAGCCGGGGTTCGGTTGAAAGTCGCCGGCGAAATCGCCGCCGGACGACCGTTTGAGCGCGCCACCGGGGCTGGCGAAGCCATCCGCATTTTTACCGGCGGCGTCATACCGGACGGCGCCGACGCGGTTGTTATTCAAGAAGACACAATCGTCGATGCCGACACCATCACCATCACGGAAGCGGCCATTCCGGGCCGCCATATCCGCCGCGCCGGGATCGATTTTCGCCAAGGCGATATTTTATTGACCGCCGGGTACCGCCTCTCCGACCGTCATCTGTCGCTGGCCGCGAGCATGAATTATTCCGACATTCCCGTGCATCGGAGACCGAAGGTTGCCCTCCTCGCCACGGGGGATGAATTGGTGATGCCCGGCGGCACCCCCGGCCCCGGCCAGATCGTTTACTCCAACGGATACGCGCTGCGCGCGCTCGCCCGCGACGAAGGCGCTGAAATCCTTGATCTCGGCATTGCCGCCGACACGATGGAAGCCACCACGAACGGTATCCGGCGCGCTTTGGATGACGGCGCCGATATTCTCGTGACCACCGGAGGCGCCTCCGTCGGCGACCATGATTTGGTCAAGCGCGCGCTTGAAGCGATGGGCGTGAGCATGGCGTTCTGGCGGATCGCGATGCGGCCGGGCAAGCCGATGATGCATGGCCGGTTGGGTGAGATGCGGGTGATCGGCCTGCCTGGCAATCCCGTCTCGTCCTATGTGTGCGGCTTCCTGTTCCTCGTCCCGCTGATTCGCAAACTTTCGGGACGAAAGGCGATCCATCACCTCATCGAATCGGCCGTGCTCGGACGCAATGTGGCCGCCAATGATTTGCGCGAAGATTATTTGCGCGCGCGCCTTGAGACGCGCGACGACGGCACGCTCATCGCAACGCCGGTCAATCACCAGGACAGCTCCTTACTTGCAAATCTCGCTGCGGCACGGGCGCTTATCATGCGTTCGCCCTTCGCGGTGGCCGCGGAAGCCGGCGCCGCCTGCACCATCCTGAGATTGCCTGACTGAGCGGATTCCCCACCCCCGTGACCTGTTCCCGCCATTGACGGAAAATTAAGTGGTTGCGGAACACATATGGAACAGATAGTGTTCGTTCATGATTTGTTTCTGATCTTGATGCACTCCTGGAATCTCAATGCACTCCTGGAGTCTCAAAGTCAGACGTTTCTGAAACCGAGCGGCAAATTGGGGACTGGTCGAAATGCTGACGCGCAAACAATACGAACTACTGCGGTTCATCAGCGAGCGTCTAAAGGAATCGGGCGTGCCGCCCTCTTTTGACGAGATGAAGGACGCGCTGGATTTGCGCTCGAAATCCGGCATTCATCGCCTCATTACCGCATTGGAGGAACGCGGCTTCATTCGAAGGCTCCCCAATCGCGCCCGCGCGATCGAGGTCATCAAGCTCCCTGAACTGGCCGGCGCTAATGGCAATGGCCGCAGGGGTTTCACGCCGAGCGTCATCGAGGGCACGCTGGGCAAGGTTCGCGGCGGCGGCAGTATCGGCTCGGACGATGAAGGCATCCGTCCGGTCGCGGTCCCCGTCATGGGCCGCATCGCCGCCGGCACACCGATTGAAGCGCTTCAGACCCGCAGCCACACCATCAGCGTGCCGCCGGATATGCTCGGTTCAGGTGAACATTATGCGCTGGAAGTGCGTGGTGATTCCATGGTCGAAGCCGGCATCCTCGACGGCGACATGGCGCTGATTCAGCGCAACGAAACCGCGGATACCGGCGACATCGTGGTGGCGCTGATTGACGACGAGGAAGCCACGCTGAAGCGCTTCCGCCGCCGCGGCGCATCGATTGCGCTTGAGCCCGCCAATACGTCTTACGAGGTCCGAATTCTGCCCCCGAACCGGGTCAAGATTCAGGGTAAGCTTATCGGGCTCTACCGAAAATATTGAACGTCTGACTCTGTTTGACTTTGGCGGCAGTTTTGGCCGACGCGGGTCCGTTTGCTCAAAGCAAAAAAGTTCCGCGCGAAAATTGAGATTCATCCAAACAATTTGTGATTTTGCGCGCTTGCGCGAGCCGCAGAATTGCCGTCAATCGAAAGCATTCTCATGGCGATGTTCACCTTGATAGAGGCCCGCGCCTCTTTCGACGGAGCATGAGGCTCTGGGAGCATATCTTCTGATGGAAGAGCCCCGGGATCATGTTTCGGTGGCGCCGGTTGACTATCACAACCGAGGAGCCTTCCGATGTGTGACTATAGTTTGCACGCCGTCGCGAGCCGCCCTGCGCGGGTAGGCGAGACCCTGATCAGCACGACGTTCCGCGGCACTTCGACACGAGGATTTGCAGCCGAGAGAGAACCTGGCGTTGCGGTTTGCCTGTTGCCGGGGACGGAGTTGGCATTCGCCGAAAACGTCCGATATGACAGCCGCTGGATCTGGACGCGGCAGGCCAATTTCCGGGTCGGCAAGCTTGGCATGATCGATCGACATATCCCCGACCGGCATCATGACACGATCGAATTTCCCGACGGCAGCCAGGTGCTGGTAACGCTGCTCTGTGAGGGACAGCGGGCGACGGTGCTTCAGCTTCCTGTGCTGCAACAGGCAGCTCCCCGGCCCGCCGAGACCCCTGCTCTCGCCGACCGGCCGATCGCCGCGGTTAGCCCACAGGTAGATGGGTAATCACGATCGGTCGGATTGATGTGGGGCCGCACCCAAGCTCGCCGAGGCTTGCCATGGCGAGGTTCGCGTTGCGGCTCGATGTCTTCGATATCGGGGAAGGGCGCTGTCGAGCTCAGCGCCCTGCGATGGTCGCCTTCCTCTGAAGGGACGATGAAAGATTGCGGATGGATGAGAGAAATGCCGGTCAATAAGATTACTTGGCAACAGGCGGGACAGGTGAGCGAGCCCGGCCGTTACATGTTCAGATTCGGTTGGCTGACCGTGACGCCGCAAGACATCACCATCTGGACGCAATTTCCAGAGGCGTCGTTCACCCTTGTCAAAACTGCCGGCATCCCTGCCTCCGATGAGACCGAAGAATTTCATCTCGGCGTCTTTGACCTGGGGCCGTCCACATCGGGCACAATGGAACGGCCGGTGATATCTCAATCGTCAGCCTGAATCTCTGTCTCTGAGGGTGTTGCGTCGATCGAACGCGGCGCGGCCAGATCGCCGGTTTCTGTCTCCGCCTCACCGGCGAAGGGCAGCCATGGCCGATTGAGCCCCTTTGGTCTCACGGCATCGACGGTAAATCCGCTTCCGGTCCGGCGAAGCACCAGAGCGCCCTGGGCGCGTAAGCGCTTTAACTCAATAACGGTTGCTTGGCATGTCGAGGCGGCCGGCCGTGGCGTGACGATCAACGCCGCGCGCGCGCAATCATCGGCAAGCCCGTCGGAGCGCAACGAGAGCGCCACGAAACGACCATCCGCCATCGGCACAACGCAGCCTTCGTCGTCGCAAGACACCCCCTCACCGAGTGAGGCATCGTCGATCGATCGGTCGTCTGCGTCCGCCGCCAGCCATTCTTTGACGAGAAATGCGTCCTTAGCGGTCTTCATCAGATGCAGCCGCCCGTCGCGGCCACGAACCCCGATCTGATGTCCGTCGCCGGAGATCAGAATATCGGGCTGCGGCACGGCGAAAGCCCAAATGGTCGAAACGAGAAAGAGAATAGCCCCGCTCCAGCGCAGCGGTGTGCGCAAAAGCCCGAGCAGTACGATTCCCATGGTGGACAGGATCAGGGGTCCCGTGCCGAACGCCGTGACACGTCCGATCGCGCCCGGAAGGGCGGCGACCCATTCCGTCACCACAATCATCCAGTCGATGCCGACGCCCATCAGCCACCAGAAGAATCCGTCGAACCCGAACGGCATCGCAACAAGCCCCAGCATGCCGGCGGGCATCACGATCGCCGAGACCACCGGCATGGCCGCGAGATTTGCAAGCAGGCCGTAGGGCGTCACCCGGTGGAAATGAAAGGCCGCATAGGGCGTGGTCGCAAAGCCCGCCACCAGCGATGCCAAGGCGAGCGTAACAAGTTCCCGCCCACCCCATAGAGCGATTTTGGCCGCGACCGAATTCTCGGGCGTGGCGAACAGACGCGGCATGCCGATTTGCACCAGCGCCACCAATCCGAGCGTGGCCGCAAACGACATCTGAAAACTCGGATGCACCAACGCTTCGGGCGCCAATACCAGCACAATCATCGCCGCGAGCGCCAATGTGCGGAACGTGATGGCGCGGCGATCGACCATCACGGCGATCAACACGACGGCCGTCATGTAAAAGGATCTTTGGGTTGCGACCTCCGCGCCCGAAAGCAGCAGATAGAATGTGGCAGCCGCAAGCGCTACAGCGGCCGCCCATTTTTTGATTGGGAAAGCAACCGTCAGCACGGGGATGAGCGCAAGCAGCGCGCGGATGACGAAAAACATGACGCCGGCGACAACCGCCATGTGGTAGCCGGAAATGGACAGCACATGACCAAGGCCGGAAATAAACATCGCGTCGTTGACTGGCGTGGTGATCGCATCGCGCCGCCCGGTGAGAAGCGCGGTTGCGATGGCGCGCTTGTCGCCGTCGAGCGTCGTGCGTATCCGCACATCGATCGCATCGCGCAAATCCTGCATGAAGGCGGCATAACGCAACGCGAGGCCACCCGCGATCGGCGGCTCGCGGGCTTTAATGGCGCCAGTCACGAACCCGGAAGCACCGATGCCTTGAAAGAACAAGTCGCGGGCGAAATCATAGCTGCCGGGCCGCAACGGGGCGAGCGGCGGCTGAAGGCGCGCCTTTAACTCGACGAAACTGCCGACCGCGGGCGCCGTACCCTTACGCACGGAAAGGCGCACCCGCTCCAGCCGGGTTTGGAGGCGCGGACCATCGATCTGCGTGACCCGCAAAACAAACCGATCGGTGCGCTCGCGGATATCCCGCGCCTCGACAAAACCTGACAGCGACACCGAAAACGCGGGCCTTGTAAGAATTCCATGGTTGATGCTTGCGGTTCTCCATGTCGCCACGGCAAAGCCGGCGGCCATGGCGGCGATCATCACCGCGGCGAAAAACACCCTTTGTCGTCGCAGCAAGAAGGCCCCGGCACCCAGGGCCAGCGCCACCACGAGGGTAACCGCGAGCATGGGCTCGCGATCGGCCGCGAAGTAGAAGGCGATGCCGGTTCCAAAGGCGATCGGAACCCACGGCAGCAAACGCCCTGCGCCCGCCTCGGCACGCACCCATTCGTGCAACCGGCCGGTGACGCGCGACCATGCCTCGAATTCGGACGGCGCAAAGCCGCCGGCTTGGGCTCGGCCGCGCGGCGGCCAAGTTTGCGCAACGCCCCGTGCCGGTCCGGGAACCCTGCCCCGCTCAGCCATCCCATTACCCCGAACCGATACCCTTTGCTCATCATGCTACCCAGAGCGGTGATCGGGAAAAAGGCGAACGGATACGGAATCCTTCGGACGCGGAAATGACCGCGAGGGGCCCACCCGGGTAGGGTGACACCCGACACACCTCGGTTATCCACAACGCATAAGGCGTCCAACCGCGATAAGCTCGTGTCGCGGCTTGCGCGGGCTTTCCCCTTGCACGACATTTACGTTCCGAAACGGGTCTTGAATGGGTCATGGGACGAACCGATGGGCAAGGTGGACGCGGCGTATAATTTCGACCGCTACCGCCGTTTGCTCGCGGAAGCGACCGACGAATCAAAACGCCTGGCCTTCATCCAATTGCTGATCGAGGAAAAGGCCCGGGATCGCCTCGCAGAGCATACGCAACGCGCGGGACGATCAGGAGCGGGATTGCGTGCCGAGAGCTCCCCGCGCCATACAATGCTTACCGAAAAAAGCGCCCGTTAGACCGGTTCAGCTTTTGCCGACTTCTTTCGCGAAACTGTCGCGCAAACCGATGGTGCGATTAAAGATCGGACGGCCCGCCGTCGAATCCTTGTCGTGTACAAAATAACCCTGCCGCTCGAATTGCATCACCTCGGCCGAACCCGATCGGGCCACATCGGGCTCGACCCTGGCATCCTTCAGGATGTCCAGCGATTGTGGATTGAGGTCGGCGGTGAAGTTGGCCGCATCCGGATTCGGCTTGGCGAACAGCGGATTGTAGAGACGGATTTCGGCGGTGTCAGAACCGGCCACTGAGAGCCAATGCATCGTCGCCTTGACCTTGCGTCCGTCGGGCGCGTTGCCGCCGCGGGTGGCGGGATCGTAAGTGCAGCGTAACTCGACGACTTCGCCGGCGGCATCCTTCATCACCTCGCGGCAAGTGATGAAATAAGCATAACGCAGCCGCACTTCGTTTCCCGGCGAAAGCCGGAAAAACTTTTTCGGCGGGTTTTCCATGAAATCATCACGCTCGATATAGAGTTCGCGGCCGAACGTCACTTGGCGGGTACCGGCCGCCGGATTGTCGGGATGGTTGACGGCTTCGATCTCTTCGACCTCACCTTCCGGATAATTCTCGATCACGACCTTGAGCGGCCGCAACACCGCCATGCGCCGAGGTGCGGCCTGATTCAAAATCTCCCGAATACAGAATTCCAGCATGCCGACATCGACGACGCTGTTGGCCTTGGCAACGCCAATGCGTTTGACGAACTCCCGCACCGCCGCCGGCGGCACCCCCCGCCGCTTGAGACCGGCGATGGTCGGCATGCGCGGGTCGTCCCAACCCGCAACATGGCCGCCGCGCACCAACTCGGTCAGTACGCGCTTGGAAAGCAGCGTATAGGTCAGGTTGAGACGGGCGAATTCGTATTGACGCGGTTTTGAAGGCACCGGCAGCTTGTCGAGCAGCCACTCATAAAGCGGGCGATGATCTTCGAATTCGAGCGTGCAGATCGAATGCGTAATGCCCTCGATCGCGTCCGATTGGCCGTGGGCAAAATCATAGCTTGGATAGATCGACCATTTATCACCGGTGCGCGGATGGGAGGCGTGCAGAATGCGGTAAAGCACCGGATCGCGCAGATTGATATTGCCCGACGCCATATCGATTTTAGCGCGCAACACCCGCGTGCCATTGGCAAACTCGCCGGCTTTCATCCGGCGAAACAGATCGAGATTTTCTTCTACCGAACGATCGCGAAAAGGACTGTTCCTGCCGGGTTCGGTCAGCGTGCCGCGCGCGAGCCTGATTTCCTCCTGCGACTGATCGTCGACATAGGCAAGACCGGCGCGAACGAGACCTTCCGCCCATTCGTAAAGCTGCTCGAAATAGTCCGACGCGAAAAAGAGATTTTTACCCCAATCGTACCCAAGCCATTTTACGTCCGCCTGAATCGAATCGATAAATTCCTGCTCCTCCCGGGTCGGATTGGTATCGTCGAACCGCAGATGGCACCGTCCGGAAAATTCCTGCGCAATGCCGAAATTGAGGGCAATCGATTTGGCGTGACCGATATGCAGATAGCCGTTCGGCTCCGGCGGAAAGCGCGTGACGATCGCGGCATGTTTTTTCGCGCCGAGATCGGCTTGAACGATGTCGCGGATAAAATCGCGGCCTGTTTCCGCCGCCATCGGTTCTGAAGTCATTCAAGTATCCACTTTCCGAAGTTCGTGCTCCGTCGCTGGCCGCCCACCTCCGCGAAGTTCGGAAAGTGGGCAGCAGCTTCGTGCTCCGAAATCAACGTCTATGTGCCAAATCTAATGTCCCGGTCCTGACATTCGTATCGTATAGCAGCGGGCACCTTTACGAATGTCAGAACCGAAAGGACACTAGCAAATATCTGATTCTAGTGTGGGCTTTGACTCTGACGTTCCTTTGAACGGGGGCGCCGCGAAACTGAAAGGAACGTCAGAGTCGCCACACTAAGAGCCCCAAGGAAGGCTTTAGTTGTGTGAGGTTCCTGCTATACACACCGCCGGTCCGCCCAGACCGATCCAAACCCTTTCCCTTGACGCCAATGACCGACCCAATCGTCACCCGCTTTGCCCCCTCGCCGACCGGCTTCCTCCATATTGGCGGGGCCCGCACCGCGTTGTTCAATTGGCTCTACGCGCGCGGTCGCGACGGCAAAATGCTGCTTCGGATCGAGGATACCGACCGCGAGCGATCAACGGAGGCGGCGATTACGGCCATTTTGGATGGTTTGCGGTGGTTAGAGCTCGATTGGGACGGCGACGTCATCTACCAATATAGCCGTGCCGCGCGTCACCGCGAAGTCGCCGAAGCCCTGCTGGCGAGCGGCAACGCCTATCGCTGCTACGCCACACCGGAAGAACTCACGGCGATGCGCGAAAAAGCCCGCGCCGAGGGCCGCACCCGCCTTTACGACGGTCTCTGGCGTGACCGCGATCCCTCCGAGGCTCCCGCTGGAATGAAACCCACGATCCGGCTCCGCGCGCCGCAAACCGGGGAAACCGTCATCGAGGATCAGGTTCAAGGCCGCGTCGTCTGGCAAAACGAGAACCTCGACGACTTGGTTTTGCTGCGCGGGGACGGCAACCCGACCTATATGCTCGCGGTCGTGGTCGACGATCACGACATGGGGGTGACCCATATCATTCGCGGCGACGACCATCTGATCAATGCGGCGCGCCAGAAGCAAATCTACGATGCGCTGGGCTGGGCCATTCCCAGCATGTCCCATATCCCGCTCATCCATGGTCCGGACGGCTCGAAGCTCTCCAAGCGCCACGGCGCGCTGGGCGTGGATGCGTACCGGGCCATGGGATATCTGCCGGCGGCGCTGCGAAACTATCTGGTCCGGCTTGGATGGAGCCATGGCGACCAGGAGATTTTCTCGACTGAAGAGATGATCTCGGCGTTCGACCTCCCGGGCGTGGGCCGCTCGGCCGCGCGGTTCGATTTTCTCAAATTGGAGAATCTCAACGGCCATTACATCCGCCATGCCGACGATCAATCCCTCGTGAATATGTTCGAGAAAATCCTGGATTTCGTGCCGAACGGCCCTGACCTGAAAGCAAAGCTCAATGCCACCACGCGCGCACAACTGCTCCAGGCCATGCCAAGCCTCAAAGAGCGGGCCAAGACGCTGATCGAGCTGATCGGCAGCGCCTATTATATCTTTGCCGAGCGGCCTCTTGAGATCGAGGACAAGGCCGCCGCCTTGCTAACCCCGGAGAGCCGCCAATTGATCGGCCGGCTTCGCGTCGCCCTCGAAGCGGTCAAGGACTGGTCGGCTGCGGAGACGGAAAGCGCAATGCGCGCCTTCGCGGACCAGAACGGCCTTAAATTTGGCGCCGTCGCCCAACCCTTGCGGGCCGCCTTGACCGGACGCACCACCTCTCCTGGAATCTTCGAGGTTCTCGCGGTTTTGGGACGGGACGAAAGCCTGGCGCGGCTCGACGATCAGGCCCCCTGGTAGGCGACCTTGCAGCGCACACTGCAATAAGCTACGCATTTGGCTCGTCATTCAGACCACCCGGCTTGCGTGCCATCCGCTTTGGAAAGGGCGCAAAACCTGGATCTCTCGCAACGATCGCATCGGGGACCTCACGATGGCAGAATCCCAAGGCAAGACCGCAACGTTAACGGTAGGCAACAAGACCTTCGATCTTCCGATTTCGAGCGGCACCGTGGGGCCCGACGTCATCGATATCGGCAAGCTCTACGGGCAGTCCGGGATGTTCACCTACGATCCCGGCTTCACCTCGACCGCAAGCTGCCAATCGAAAATCACCTTCATCGATGGCGATGCCGGCATCCTGGAATATCGCGGCTATCCGATCGAGCAGCTCGCCGAACATGGCGACTTCCTGGAAACCTGCTACCTCCTGCTTTACGGCGAACTGCCGACCAAAGCGCAGAAGGCGGATTTCGACCGACGCGTGATCCTTCACACCATGGTTCACGAGCAGATGGCCCGCTTCTTCCAGGGCTTCCGACGCGACGCGCACCCGATGGCGGTGATGGTGGCTTCAGTCGGCGCGCTGGCGGCGTTCTATCACGACTCCACCGACATCAACGATCCGCAGCAGCGCATGATCGCCTCGATGCGGATGATCGCCAAGATTCCGACCTTGGCGGCGATGGCGTTCAAATACACCATCGGTCAACCCTTCATCTATCCGAAGAACTCGCTGAGCTTCGCCGAGAACTTCTTGAACATGTGCTTTGCGGTGCCGTGCGAGGAATACCAGATCAATCCGGTGCTGGCCGATGCACTCGACA
>DATGJS010000226.1:0-10974 GCA_035295025.1 Bradyrhizobium sp. | reverse complement strand
CGCGCGCTTGAGCGCGTCGGCGAGATCGGTTCGCTCCCAGGAGAAACTGCCGTCCTTTTCCACCGCGCGGCCGAAATGGCCGTAAGAAGCGGTCTTGCGATAGATCGGACGGTTGAGCTTCAGGGTGCGGCGGATATTGGTCGGCGTCAGGCGGAACATTTCCGGCAACACCTTCTCCAGCTTCTTCTCGTCGACCTTGCCGGTGCCGTGGGTATCAACCAAGAGCGACATCGGATCGGCCACGCCAATGGCATAGGCCACTTGGATGGTGCAGCGCTCGGCCAGTCCCGCCGCGACCACGTTCTTGGCGAGATAACGCGCGGCGTAAGCGGCCGAGCGATCGACCTTGGTCGGGTCTTTGCCGGAGAAGGCGCCGCCGCCATGCGGCGCATAGCCGCCATAGGTATCGACGATGATCTTGCGCCCGGTGAGGCCGCAATCGCCGTCGGGTCCGCCGACCACGAAATTGCCGGTGGGGTTGACCAGGAAGTCGGAGGATTTAGCCGGCATCCAGCCCTTCGGCAGCGCCGATTCCACCGCGGTCGAGATCATCTCCTTGATCAGGCCGGGCGAGTACTTCTTGTTGTTGCGGCTTTTTTCATTATGCTGGGTCGAGACCACGACCTTGGTGCAGCCGACCGGCCGGCCCTCGACATATTTCACCGTGACCTGGCTCTTGGCGTCGGGTTGCAGATCGGCCAATTGGCCGTTGCGGCGCTTGTCGGAAAGCACTTTGAGAATCCGGTGCGCGAAGAAAATCGGCGCCGGCATGAACGAGCCCTTCTGATAGACTTCGCTCTCGGTGCAGGCGTAACCGAACATCATGCCCTGGTCGCCCGCGCCCTCTTCCTCGCCGCTCTTCTTTTTCTTGGCGTCCACGCCCATCGCGATGTCAGGCGATTGACCGTGCAGCAGCACCTCGATGTCGGCGCCGTGGTAGGAAAAGCCGTTCTGGTCGTAGCCGATGTCGCGAACCACATCGCGCGCGATCTGGCTGATCAGCTCGCGGTCGACGACGGAGACGCCGTTGATGGTGCGGAACAACTGGCCGCGGCCTTCGCCCGCGATCACGATCTTGTTGGTCGTACATAATGTCTCGCAGCCAAGCCGTGTATTGATCAGACTGTCATCGGCGATGCCAAGCTTGACGTCCTTTTCGATAAAGGCGTCGAGGATCGCATCCGAGATCTGGTCGGAGACTTTGTCCGGATGGCCTTCGGAAACCGACTCTGAAGTGAACAAGTAAGACGCGCGCATCGAGGGAGCCCCTTATTTCCGCCAGACGTTCGGCGGTGCTTTTCAATTTTCCTGAATGGTCAATCCCGACGGCGCGAGATGACGTAGGATTCGTCGTAAAACCAGAGCCCGTTGTGCTTGCGCAAAACCTCTCTGACGGCATCGAGATAACGGCCACTTTGGGTCATTTCCGTCAACCGGTCGTCTTCAATCTGTGCGACATACACCGCCGCGTTCCAGGCTGCAAAGGCCGTCGAGGTTCCGATCGAGCCGGTGACCTCGTTGGGCAGCGCTTCCATATCATACCGGAAGACCGAGCGGGCATCCGCATAGGCGTTAAAATTAAGGTCCCGCCCGGCCGATCCCAGCTCGTATTTCACCGCGCGCAATAGCTCATGACGGCTCACCGCGAAAGGGTTTTCTCCGGGCCAGACCGACTGGACGATCTCCAAACCGGGGTCCTGGCCGTGGGAATGAATACCGATCAGCCGGCCGCCGGGGCGCAAAGCGCGGCCTAAGGGCGCAATAATGCGTTTGGCGCGGAAATTCACGCTCGATTTGGCCCGGTAGGGCTGGGAGGCGATGATGAGGTCGAAATTGGCCTCGGCCCGCCCCGCTCGCGGAATGATCGAATCCAGCAGGAAGCGCTGGTCTTCCCGGTAAAGCACCAGCGCGACGGGGCGCTCATACATCGGCATGCCGGAGCGAGGCGACACGCTGGCTCGCCAGTTTTGCTCCAAAAACGGCCCTAATTCGGCAATCTGGGTCTCAAAATCCCCTGAGGAACCCCCTCGAAGCGGCACCTCGTGCCAGATCATCCCGGCGGCGGCCGCGGGCGAAGCCGGCATCAGCCACGGCGCCTCGGCATAATACATGTTGGTCAGCACAAAGACGGTGGCGGGGTGCTCAAACAGCCGGTCCGGCACCTTTTCGAGCGTCAGGCGGACATCCTCAAGGCTGAGCTCCTTGCCCGCGACATAGAACGGCATATGGGGAAAGCGGGTGTGCATGGAGCGCATCACCCGCGCCAGCACAGTGCCGTCGCCGACGCCTGCATCGAACAGGCGAAACGCCGGCGGGCGGGGATGGGTGCTGGAGAGTTCGAGCGCCACCCGTGCCGCGATCACCCGCTTCTCGCTACAGGTGTGGACGAACAGAAGGTATTTCTGCCGGTTCTCAAAGAAACGGAAATTACCTCGGGGGTCGCGCTTCTCGGGCACCACTTCCAGACCGCGCGGCGGCGGCACGCCGCCCGGCATGGCGGCTGAGATATAGGCCTGGATCCGCTCCAGCGTGTCGATGGTGATGCGTTTGCCCTCGCGCAGGCGGGCGACCAGCTTGCCGTCATTGACGGCGCGCCGTCCGAACGTGGACTCAGCCATGTCGGCCTGACGGCAGAACTCCGAAATCTGGGCGAGGAGTGGGTCGTTTTTCATGGGCGATTAAGTGGGATGAAATGTGGGCGGCGGTCGGCTACCTCGTCTCTTACCACCTACGGCCCACCGCGTGTACGCTCCTCTTAAGCCTCACCCTTGCGAACGCGGGGCCACATGATGAGCACAGATTTCCACACCAATGGTTGTGGGTCGCTTAGCGTTCGCGGGCATCACGCGCATGCGATGACGGCCGTGCTAACTTGCCACAAAGAACTGCGTTTCGCACTGCACACCAACCAAATCCGATTGCGATGCACCACGAAGTCCTGTTGCCAACTGCGATTGGACGAGCAGGAATCATTGACTGTCCAAGAATGGGGGTTAGCCTTTAGGCGCACACATCGTGCGATTTAGGGGGTTATCATGGGCTTTATCAACGACATTAAGAATTGGGTTGGTGCGTTAACGGAAGTTGCTCTGTTGCTGATCGGTCTTGGCGTGGTTGTCGGCATATTGGTTGGCGCGAACGCACCGTTCATCGGCAATGTCACCGCGAATTTGTTGGCCTTCGTCAAGGATCTTGGTGCGAACGGTCTTGTTGGCCTGCTGGTATTGGGCTTCATCCTATGGCTGATTTCGCACCGCAAGATAGCCTGACGGAAACGTCAAGGGTACGGCGCGTCTTATGCGCCAAGGTCTGAAGGGTCACTCGGGTGGAGCGCGTTTCGCGCTTCACCCGTTTTCAATTTTGGGACATTGACTCCGGAAATGACCAAGCCGCCGATGGCTCAAAAATCGTGGGGGTAGCCATGTTCGAATTTATGATCAAAGCCAAGCAATATATGTGGGATTTCGTCGAGCTTGCCTTCGTCGCGGTGCTCGGAATTATGCTGGTCTATCTGGTGCTCGGCAAGGATTCAGGCGTATTCGTCCTTTCCGTCGCGGATAACGTCATCAAATTTACGAACGATGTTCCAGCGGGCAATCTGGTGGCCTTCGCCCTTATCGGCGCATTGCTCTATTGGTTGACGCAAAAGAACAAATCTTTGGGACGCTGACTTGCACTGTTTTGAACGAAGAATGGAAAGATAGAATGTTTTCGCATGTTATGATCGGAACCAACGACTTGGAAAAAGCCAAGTCGTTCTACGACGCATTGCTTGGTACCCTCGGCGTTCCACCCGGCAACGTAGACCGTCATCGCATTTTCTACAGAACCTCAACCGGCGTTTTTTCGGTGTCAAAGCCGATCGATGGCAAGCCCGCGACACCGGCTAATGGCGGCACGATTGGATTTGTCGCAAGCTCGGCCGAGCAGGCCGACGCTTGGCATGCAACCGGCATCGCCAACGGCGCAACGACCTGCGAGGACCCACCGGGGGTACGCGAAGGGCCCACGGGCAAGTTCTATCTCGCTTATTTGCGGGACCCCGACGGCAACAAACTCTGCGCCTTACACCGGATGGGATGACGAGGATCGCACGCCCTCATTTCCCCCACACGTCCTGCGCCACTTCGACCGCGAGCCTCAGCTTGGCCCATTGCTCTTCCTCGGTGAGGATGTTGCCTTCCTCGGTCGAGGCAAATCCGCATTGCGGCGACAACGCGAGCTGATCGATGTCGGCGAATTTAGAGGCTTCCTCCAGCCGCCGCTTGATGTCGTCTTTCTTCTCAAGCGCGCCGCTCTTGGACGTGATCACGCCGACCACCACGACCTTGTTGCCCCTGGGCAGATAGCGCAACGGCTCGAAGCCGCCGGCGCGCTCGGAATCATATTCCAGGAAATAACCGTCGTAATTGGTGCCGGCGAGCAGCGTCTCGGCCACCGGCTCGTAACCGCCCGATGAAATCCAGGTCGAGCGGAAATTGCCGCGACACACATGCGTGGTGATGGTCATGTCGGCCGGACGCTCGGCAATCGCGTAATTGATGACGCGGGCATAGACCTCCTGCAATCCATCGAGATTGTCGCCGCGCTCGCGCGCCTTTTTCCATTCCTCCTGCGAACAGAGATAGGCCCAGACCGTGTCGTCGAATTGTAGATAACGGCAGCCCGCGTCATAAAACGTCTGCACCGCCCTGCGGTAGGTTTTGGCGAGGTCCTGAAAGAAGGCATCGAGGTCTGGATACACTTCCTTCGAGATCGATCTGCGGCCGCCGCGAAAATGCAGCACGGCGGGCGAAGGGATCGTCATTTTCGGCGTGACGTGAGCGATCTCGCATTTCTTCTTCAAAAACTGGAAATGCGCGAGCATCGGGTGATCGTCGGGGAAATCGAGTTTGCCCACCACCCGCACCGCCTGTTGCCGGGTCTGGACGCCGGCGAACTGAATGCCCTGATCGGCGTCGAACATTTCGCAGCCGGTCAATTTCGACAGGAAATCGAAATGCCACCAGGAGCGGCGGAATTCGCCGTCGGTGGCGAGCTTCAATCCGGTCGAGGCCTGGCGGTGGACGGCCTTCTCGATCTCCATATCTTCGACCTTGCGCAGCTCCTCCGGCGAGATTTTTCCATTCGCAAGATCGGCGCGCGCCTCCTTGAGGCGCGACGGCCGCAACAGGCTGCCGACCTCGTCCGCGCGGAAAGGGGGTTTTGTTCGTTGCATGTTTTTCTCCTCTTAAAACTAGAGCATTTTTGCCTCGTCATCGCGAGCGTAAACGAAGCAATCCATGGTGGCCAAGAAGATGGATTGCTTCGGAGCTCACGCTCCTCGCAATGACGATGGTTGGAGTCACGTTCTACCCGCCACCCCCAGAAAGCGTTCGAGCGCCGCCGGATCGGCCTTCAGGGCACCGCTTGCGGCATCGTGCACGATCGCGCCGCGTTCCAATATCACAGCTCGGTCGGCCAGCCCCAGAATTTTTTGTGCATTCTGCTCGACAATGATCGAGCAAATGCCGCCCGCGCGGGTGATGGCGCCAAGCGCCCGCAACAACTCCTCAACGATGATCGGCGCAAGCCCCTCGGTCGGCTCGTCCAACAGCAGCACCTTGGGATTGAGCGTCAGCGCCCGGCCGATCGCGAGCATTTGCTGCTCGCCGCCGGACAATTGATTGCCGAAATTGTTGCGCCGCTCCTTCAGCCGCGGGAACATTTCGTAAACTTTTTCGACCGTCCACGGCCCCTTCCGCGCCACGGCGGTCATGTTTTCTTCCACCGTCAGCGAACGGAAAATATTGCGCTCCTGCGGCACCCAACCGATGCCCGCCCGCGCCCGCTGATCCGCTCGCATCGCGGTGATGTCGCGGCCGTCGAGCGTAATACTGCCACCAAAGCGGCGCGTCACGCCCACGATCGAATTGATCAGCGTGGTCTTGCCGGTGCCGTTGCGTCCCAACAGCGCAAGCACCTCGCCTTCGCCGAGGCGCAGCGACATGGCGGGCAGGACCACCGCCTCGCCGTAACCGGCGCGCAAATTTTCGAGCAGGAAGAAATCAGCCCTCAATTCAGCCATCGGCGGCCTCGCCGAGATAGACCGCCTTGACGCGGGCGTCGCGCGCGACTTCGTCCGGCGCCCCCTCCACCAGCAACGCGCCGTTGACGAGCACCGAAATCCGGTCGGCAAAGGAAAACACCAGATCCATGTCGTGTTCGATCAGAAGCACCGTGACATCGCGCGGCAGGCCGGCCACGGCGGCGAGAATGTCGTGACGCTCGCTTTCGGGAACGCCGGCGGCGGGTTCGTCGAGCAACAGCACCCGTGGCCTGGTGGCGATAGCCACCGCGATTTCGAGCAGGCGTTGTTTGCCATAAGGCAGCGTCGCGGTCGGCTCGTTCATGACATCGGTGAGATGAAACCGTTCGAGGTTTTCGGCAATCTCCGCATTGACGTCGTCGCGCGTGCCCATCACCCGCCACCAGTCGCCACCACGGCCGCGCCGTTCGGAAACCGCAAGCCCGATGGTTTCGATCGGCGTCAGATCGGGATAGAGCTGGTTGATCTGGAAAGTGCGCGACAGGCCGCGCAGCACGCGCGCATGCACCGGCAAAGCCGTAATATCGCTGCCTTCCAGCAAAATCCGCCCGCCATCGGGCCTGAGCACCCCGGTGAGAAGATTGATCACCGTGGTCTTGCCGGCGCCGTTCGGGCCGATCAGCGCGTGACGGGCGCCTTGCGCGATCTTCAAAGAAAGATCGCGCGTCACTTTCAGCCCACCGAACTGCTTGAACAGCCCTTGCGTTTCCAGTGCCGACCTCATGACGCATCGTTCTCCGGCACGGTGACGATGGCGTTGCCGCCGCCAAATTGGCGGATGATCAGGTTGGGCACGAACAAAGCCCAGCGATGTAGCCGGGTGCGGCCGACCAGCACGATCACGACCAGCACCAGCCCAATCCAGAACTGCCAATATTGCGGCGTGAGGGTGGAGAAGAATTCCTGCAACATCCGAAACGCCACCGCGCCGATCAGGCCGCCATAGAGATAACCGGTGCCGCCGATGACGAGCACCAGCATCAGATCCGCCGAACGCTCGAAGGCAAAGACGTCGAGCGATGCCAGCGCCGTGGTCTGGGTGAACAGCGCGCCGGCCATGCCGGCATAGAACGAGGCGAGCGTGTAGACCGCGATCAGGCGACGGTTGACCGGGACGCCGACGGCGGCGGCGCGCAGCGGATTGTTCTTGATCGCCCGCAATGAAAGCCCAAACGGCGAATGCACGATCCGCCGCGCCAGTAAGAACAGCGCGAACAACACCGCGAGCGCATAGAAGAAGGCGGTCTTGCCGAACATGTCGAAGGTAAACAGCCCAAGCACCGGCGCCATCTCGATGCCCTGAAGCCCGTCGGTGCCGCCGGTGATATTGGAAAAGCGCTCGGCCAGCGCCTCCAACAACAGCGCGATACCGAGCGTCACCATCAGTCGTGTCAGATCGACGCCGCGGATCACGAGGAAACTCGTGAGGAAACCGATCACCGCCGCGGCGAGCCCCGCCGCCACCAACGCGATCACCGGCTCGGTGATGAGGCCATGCAGCGCCAGCAAGCCCGCGCCATAGGCGCCGACGCCGTAGAACGCCGCGTGTCCCAAAGAGACGATGCCGGCATAGCCAAGAATCAGATCGAGCGAGAGCGCAAACAGCGCAAGCCGCACGATGTCGGTCATGATCAGAAAGCGGGAGGGAAAGATGAATGCACAGGCCAAAGCGAGGGTCCAGAAAACGATCTCGCTCCAATGCCAATTGGCATGGCTTCTTGCGAAAATGCCGACGTCATCCCGCACGGTCATGGGGATCGCTCAACGCGCCGCGACGCGGCCGAACAGGCCGTTCGGACGCCAGATCAGGATCGCGATCATGATGGTGTAAATCACGAAGGGGCCCATCTTCGGCACGTAATATTTGCCCGCGACATCGCCGATGCCGAGCAGGAGCGAGGCCAGGAACGGCCCGGTGATGCTGGAGGAACCGCCGACCGTCACCACGATCAAAAAATAGATCATGAACTTCAGCGGGAAATACGGATCGAGCCCGAGGATTTCCGCGCTCAGCGCGCCGCCAAGCCCGGCAAGTCCGCATCCGAACGCAAAGGTAAAAGCGAAAACCCGCGGCACATTGATGCCAAGACCGCTTGCCGCGCGCGGATCATCGACGGCGGCGCGGAGCCGGCTGCCAAATCGCGTCCGCGCCAAGATCAGTTGCAGCAACGCGGTCAAAAGCCCGCAGATCACGATGATCATCAGCCGGTAGCGGCCGACGCCCACGCCGAAAACATCGAACCGGCCTTCGAGCATGGCCGGCAATTGAATGAAAATCCGCGATGACCCCATGACGTAATCGACCGCCGCCACCGACATGAACACCAGCCCGACGCTGAACAGCACCTGATCGAGATGGCTGCGCGCATAGAGATGGCGATAGAGCAGGCGCTCGAATACCGCGCCGACGGCGGCACTTGCGATAAACGCAAGCGGCAAAGCCGCGAAAAACGGCCAGCCTTGTTGATTGACCAACACCGCGCAGACGTAACCGCCGGCCATCGCAAAGGCGCCATGCGCGAGATTGACGAAATTCATCAAACCCAACGTCACCGCCAACCCACATGCCAGCACGAACAGCAACATGCCGTAGGCGACGCCGTCGAACAGGATGGTGAGGATCGAGGTCATGGCGAAGCGTGCGAACCTTTGTACAAAACTTCCGTCGTTCCTGAGCAGCGCTGAACCCGGAATCTCTTTCCAATAATTTCGAGATCCCGGGTTCGACGCTATGCGCCGCCCCGGGATGACATCGCAAGCGATGTCACTTCTTCGTCTTGCCGGAATCCTTCACGGCCTCGAAGGTCGCAAACTCGACGTTGTAGAGTTCGCCGCCGACCTTCTCGACCTTGCGGATATAGATGTTTTGCACAATGTCGCGCGTCTGCGGATCGATCGCGATCGGACCGCGCGGGCTTTCCCATTTCATCCCCTTCATCGCCTCGATCAACGCATCGCCGTCGGTCTTGCCGCCGGTCTTCTTCAACGCCTCGTAGATCAGATGGATGCCGTCATAGCCGCCGACCGCCATGAAACCGGGGCGCTGGTTGAAGGCTTTCTGGTAGGCCGCGACAAATTCCTTGTTCATCGCGGAGGGATGGGCCGCCGAATAAAGATGCGCGGTCACGGTGCCAAGCACGGCATCGCCCATGCCGGCCAACAAATCGTCATCGGTGACGTCGCCCGGGCCGATCACCCTGATCCCCGCTTTGTCGAGCCCGCGCTCGGCATATTGCTTCATGAAGCTGCCGCCCTGCCCCGCCGGCACGAACACGAACATCGCATCGGGCTTGGCGTCCTTCATCCGTTGCAGGAACGGCGCGAAATCGGGATTGGCGAGCGGCACCTTGACCTCTTCGACGATCTCGCCACCGCCGGCGGTGAAATTCTGCTTGAAGAAATTCAGCGCGTCATTGCCCGGCGCATAGTCCGAGGTCAGGGTCGCGACCTTCTTGATGCCGTTCTTCACCGCCCAGTCCGCGATGATGGTGGAGGATTGCGCCAGCGTGAAACTCGTGCGCACGATATAGGGCGAGCGCTCGGTGATGATCGAGGTGCCCGCCGCCATCACCACTTCCGGCACCTTCGCTTGCGTCGCAAGCGGCGCCGCGGCAAGCGCCGCCGGCGTGACGCCGAAGCCCGCGATGATGCTGACCTTGTCGTTGACGATGAGCTCTTGCGCCATCCGCTTGGTGTTGTCGGGCAGTGTGGCGTCGTCCTTGAGGATGATCTCGATCTTCTTGCCGGCCACCATGTTGCCGTGCTGCTGCATGTACAGCTTGACGGCGTTGTCGATCTGCTTGCCGGTCGAGGCTTGACCGCCGGTCATCGGCACGATCAGGCCGATCTTGACCACTTCTTGCGCAAGCCCGGGCCGTGGCGCCAGCGCGCTCGCGGCGGCGGCAATGGCGCCGGCCAGCAACATGTGACTGCGAACGAACATGAGCGTTTTCTCCCCTGAATCGGTGATGCCCGAAAAATGCCGGCCTCGGCCCACCATAGCCTAGATATTTGCGGCCAAATACCATCCGATTGGCATCGTTGGACAAGCCGCCGTCAATTGAACAAAGGGCGGGATTTAGAACCCCGCGTTTTTTGTACGAGTGTACAAATCCGATCGCCTTGTCAACAAGGCTGAAAGAGGGATGCTGGCGGGTGGTTTTTCACCCATCAAGAACTTAAAGCGGAACCGAAAGCCCGCGCATTTGCGCCCTAAATCCATCTTTTTTAAAGACCAGGGTCTTATTGTCCGGTTGATGTCAGTTCATACTCGCCATACCGCTGTGATCGTTGCGCTCGCGCTTGCGGGGCTTGCGCTCGGCGGCTGCGCGTCGATCAACGAAAAACTATCGACAACCGTGGGCGACAATCTGCCTCATTGGGCCGGCGGTTTGCCATCCGATGTGCCGCCCCGGCGCGGCACCCCGGAATATGATGCCTATATGAGGGAGCGGGAGCAGAAGCGGCTCGAACCGGCCGTCAACGCCAATGCGGCGGCAACCGGCCCCTCATCGGCGACGTCGCTCGATCCGGTGCATTAGATCAGCGGAAAAACTCGATATAGAGTTGTCATTGCGAGCGCCAGCGAAGCAATCCAGCATCCCTACAAGCCTAACCTGGATTGCTCACATGGGGAATGGGTGTGTCAAGGATGATCAGCCCCCTTTTTGTTTGACGGCGGCCACCCCGCCGTCGGGCACGACAGGAGCTCCTGGTGATGGCGGTTCGGTCAAGGCATCTCACAATCCTCGCATTTGCGATCCAAGGTTCGAGCCGGTTCTGCGATCTGGTTAGCTTGCCAGATCAAACTCACATTCGGTCGTCGCGCGCGGCGACTGCACCAAGATTCCGCTTGCGGCGGGCAGGCTCGAGAGGACGAGGCCATT
>DATGJS010000225.1:0-12033 GCA_035295025.1 Bradyrhizobium sp. | reverse complement strand
CGCCGTCATCCATTCCAGATGAATCTCAACAGGCCCTAGAGCATGATCCGGAAAAGTGTGAAGCGGTTTTCCGAAAAGATCATGCTCAAACAAAGAATTAAAGCGCGATGACGATTCGACTAAATCTCATCGCGCTTTAGTACCGCTTTATCGATCTGAGGTCCCTGATCGAACCCACCGCCTGCGCCGCAGGGACTTCAGATCGGCGGCACGAGGCTCTGCGCCGCCCGCCGGGCGGGTATGCGACCTTGAGATTAGCCTTGGGATTAGCCTTGAGATTAACGGGCTGTTTAACGGCTGATGGTAGTGCTGAGGTGGAAATGTAGGGTGCCTTGGCCCTGCTGCGTAGAGTTGTTGCCTAGGGGATTCAAAGATGGCCGTGGATTTGTCGATGTCGGTTTTGGTGGTGGACGATTACAACACCATGATTCGCATCATTAGAAATCTCCTCAAGCAGCTTGGCTTCGAGAATATCGATGATGCCAGCGATGGATCGGCCGCGCTCAATAAAATGCGCGGAAAAAAATATGGGCTCGTGATTTCCGATTGGAACATGGAGCCGATGACCGGCTATGATTTGTTGCGGGAGGTTCGCGCCGACCCCAACCTCGCCACCACGCCGTTCATCATGATTACGGCCGAATCCAAGACCGAGAACGTCATCGCCGCCAAAAAGGCCGGCGTGAACAATTACATCGTCAAGCCCTTTAACGCGGCTACGCTGAAGACCAAGATTGAGGCCGTGTTCCCGGATATGGAAAACGCGTAAGTCAGCCGCTTTGCGTCGTCATCGTCAGGCTCGACCGGGCGATCAAGTCTTCCAGAGACATCTCATTTGAATCGAGAAGCCGCGGGCTACCGGCTACCCGCTTTCGCGGGTATGAGGGGATACGTCTGGGCTTACCACCTCAGCTCGCGCATCAAGGCCTTCGGCGGATGGCCGAACAAGTGCTTGACGGAATCAGGGTTGAGCTGATCGAGGCCTTCAAATTCCTCCGAGTGGATGCCTCGGGTGACGAACAGGCAGCCGATCCCGAAGCCATGGGCGCCGGCCAGATCCGTTCGAACGGAATCTCCGATCGCAAGTATCCGATCGAGCGGCACCGCCTGCCCCCGGCGTTCGGCGGCAAGCACAAGCGCCCGCTCATAGATCGGCCGGTGCGGCTTGCCGTAAAAAATAACTTCGCCGCCGAGCTTAAGATAAAGTTCGGCGATGGCGCCCGCACAATAAATCAGCCGGTCGCCGCGCTCCACGACGATGTCGGGATTGGCGCAGACCAGCGGCAGCTTTCGCGCGCAGGCCTGTTCCATCATCGCCCGGTAATTCTCCGCCGATTCCGTTTCGTCGTCGAACAGGCCGGTGCAGACGATGTAGTCGGCTTGTTCCAGCGGCGCGAGCGCCGGATCGAGGCCGCGATAGATCGAATTGTCGCGCTCAGGTCCCACCCAGAACATCCTCTCGCCGGAATGGTCGGCAACGAAACTCCGCGTGAGATCGCCCGAGCTGACGATGGCATCATAGGCTTCATCGGCCACCCCGAGCTTGCGTAATTGCCGCTGGACCGAATCCGCCGGTCGCGGTGCGTTGGTGATCAGGATGACAGAGCCGCCACGCGCGCGGAAGTTATGAAGTGCCTCGCAGGCTTCGGGAAAGGCGACAAGACCATTGTGAACGACACCCCAGATGTCGCTGAGCAAGACGTCCACGCCGCCAACAACATCGCGCAGCCTTTCGGCGAATTTCAAAACGGTCATGGCACGTCCGCTGGAGCGGGAATGGAATAAAGATCGCTGGCCGGTTCAGGCGGGCCCGGCGGCGGCCCGTCGCGCAAGCGCGGCATTGCCGGTGAGGCGCGTCGAGGCGGCAACAGCGACGGGATCGATGGCCGGTGTTTTGACCGCACCATTTGCTTCGCGAGCCTTGTTCGCGGAAGCCGTCTCGCCAGCGGCTTCGGGCCGCACCGGCCGGGGCGGCGCGAACAGAAAGCCTTGTCCGAATCGCACGTCGAAATCGAGCAGATCGACGACGGCACGCTCGCCTTCGATTCGTTCGGCGATCAGGTCGATGCCGAAACGGCCGAGCAGGTCGGAAAGATCGGAGGGATGAATGTCCGAGGTCGAAGATGCCTTGGGGTCGAGCAGCAGGGCCGCGGGCACCTTGATGAAGCGGACGCCGCGGTCGGCAAGCTCCCGCGGCTCGATCCGCAGGTCGCTCACATGGTCGATCGAGAAGCGGTAACCGCGTTGCGCCAGGGCCGCCAAATGCTCGCTTTCGGTCGGGCCCAGATCGCGAAACACCGCTTGCTTGAATTCGATGATAAAGGACGGCGCCAGGGCGCGGTTGGCTTCCAGGAAATCGAGACAAGGGGCGAATGTGGCGGGATTGCTGAGGGTGGCGGCGGCCATGTTGTAGAACACGCCGACTTCCTTGTTGCGCACCATCAGGCGGCGCAGCACCTGGATGCAACGCAGCATGACGGCGTGATCGACCTGACCGATCAGGTCGGCGGCCTCCGCGAAGGGAATGAAATCATCGGCCGTGAACAGACGGTTATGTTCGTCGCGAATCCGCGTCACGGCTTCATAGAAGCGCACCTTGCGCTGCGGCAAAGTGACCATCGGCTGAAGGTAGATATCGAGCCGGTTTTCCTCGAGAGCGGCCGTCACGGTTGCCAGCATCTGGGCCTTGCTTTGCGCGGCCGCGCCCGTTTCGCCGTTGACGACGGCAAGGACGGGCGGCGAAGCGACGGTCGGCTTCGGTGGTTCGGCGGCAGTTGGTTCCGCGGCCGATGGATCATCCGACACAGCCGGTCCGGCGGCGGGCGCGGTGGGGGGCGCAGAGACGGCGGAGAGAATGTCCTCGTGGCTTGCGACCGAGACCGCAAGTTGTTTCACCAATCCGCCGAGTTCGTTGATCTCGCCGACCAAGACCTGGATCCGCTCCGCCCCCACTTGGTTTGCCGACGTAAGCCGGCCCTCGATTGCGGCGATCCGGCGGCTGAATTCGGCGATTTGACGGGCGAGGTCGGCGGTCCCGCGCGATAAGTCGGTAATCTGGCTGCCGACATCGGTCCGGTCGCGCAGTCGCATCGATACCGCGTTATAAAGGATCAGGAAGGTCAACGCGGTGAGGGCGATGATGGCCGCTTCCATCCCGTTCATTCCCGCAACCGAATACAGTACCAGGCCAAGCGAGGCCGCGACCAGCACCATGCAAATCGCGATGAAAATCGTGGAAATGCGGATCATGTTGCGCCCAAGCCCCTCAATCCCCCGCGGCTGTCGCGGCTTGGGGAAGAGGTTCGCGCGGTTCACTCGCGCTGCCCCAAGCTTCACAACATTAGCACTAATGTTGATTCGAGAGGCTAGTGGGTTGGGTGCGATATTCGCAAATTTTTTCAAACGGCGGAAATCAAAGCGAAGGGGCCCACTCCGCCCCAATCGGTTGGCGAAGGTGGGCGCGCCCGCGTAAGGCGAGAGGCAAAAGACCCTCTCAGGCCACCGCGCGGATCACCTTGGCCACTTTCTCGACGATTTCGCCGACCTGTTCCTCACTGACGATCAAAGGCGGGGTCAGCGCCAGGGTGTCGCCGGCGACACGCAGCATCAGGTCGTTGTCGAAGAAGGCGCTGTTCAGCCCGTCATATCCTCGCTTACCCGGCTGGTCCGGACGCGAGGCAAGGTCGATACCCGCGGTCAGGCCGACAGTGCGGATGTCCAACACGTTGGGCTCGTTCCGCAACGACATGATCGCGTCGGCCCATGTGGGTTCCAGCGCGCGGGCACGCTCGAACAGTTTTTCGTCGCGGTAAATGTCCAGCGTCGCAAGGCCGGCCGCGCAGGCCAGCGGATGGGCCGAATAGGTATAACCATGGGCCAGCTCGATCACGTGCTCCGGGCCGCTCATGAAGGCGTCGTGGATGGTATCGTGGACGATGACGCCGCCCATCGGCGCCGCGCCATTGGTGACCCCCTTGGCAAAAGTGATCATATCCGGCAGCACGCCGTAACGTTCCGCCGCGAAGGCATAGCCGAGCCGGCCGAACCCGGTGATGACTTCGTCGAAAATCAGGAGAATGCCGTGCTTCTGGGTGATCTCGCGCAACCGCTTGAGATAACCCTTCGGGGCCGGCAACACGCCGGTCGATCCCGCCATCGGCTCGACGATGACGGCGGCAATGGTGTTGGCGCCATGCAGATTGACCAGGTTTTCCAGCGCATCGGCGAGGTTGGCGCCATATTCCGGTTCGCCCTTTGAGAAGGCCTGTTTTTCACGGTCGTAGGTCGCCGGCAGGTGATCGACGCCAGTCAAAAGCGTGCCGAACATTTTACGGTTGTTGACCATGCCGCCGACCGAGGTGCCGCCGAAGCCGACGCCGTGATAGCCGCGTTCGCGGCCGATCAGGCGGCTGCGGCCGCCTTGGCCGGTGATCTGATGATAGGCCAGCGCGATCTTGAGCGCGGTATCGGCGGCTTCCGACCCGGAATTGCAGAAGAATACGTGGTCGAGGCCCTTGGGCGCGAGATCGGCGATGCGGCTGGCGAGCTCGAAAGCCTGCGGAATGCCGAACTGGAACGGAGGCGCGTAATCGATCGCGGCCGCTTGTTTGGCGATGGCTTCGGCAATCTGGGTGCGGCCATGGCCGGCATTGCTGCACCACATGCCGGCGGCGCCGTCGAGGATTTTGCGGCCCTCGACGGTGAAATAATGCATGTCCTTGGCGCCGGCCAAAAGCCGCGGCGCCTTTTTGAAAGCGCGGTTGGCCGTAAAAGGCATCCAATGCGCGGCAAGGTCATTGGGAACGTTGACGGCGGCAGCGGGGCTCTTGTCCAGCATGGGGGCCTCTTGGTGTTGCTAGAGTGTAGTGGATTTGACATTCGCTCCCCAAGAGGGGGCGAAAAAGCTACCTGCGAAGTTATCAGTTTCAGCGGGGCACTGGAATGCCAGGTGCCGAAGTTTTTCCGCTAGAGCATGATCCAGAAAAGTGTGAAGCGGTTTTCCGAAAAGATCATGCTCCAACAAAGAATTAAAGCGCGATGGCGATTCAACCAAATCTCATCGCGCTTTAGTGGTCCGATTCTAACATTTGCATCCCTTCTCGGCGGCCACTTTTGCAAATGTTAGAATCAAAGGACCACTAGCAAATATAGGTTTCTAGTGGAGTTTTAGATTTGACATTCGCTTATTGAATTCGCGGTCACGGGGAGCGAATGTCAAATCTACTCCACTAGACCGAACGGCTTTTGAGGATTAATCGCCGTTTTGCGTCCGCAGCTTTGCCAGGTCGGCGGCGCTGGCCCAGAACACCTCGCCTGCGGAATCCTCGGTATCAAGCCACCAAAATTCGGTTCGCGGATAAACCTCTTCCAGTGCGGCGCGGCAGCGGCCGACCTCGCACAAAAGCCCGCCTTCCGCCGTCAGGTGCCGTCCGGCACCGCTTAGAATGCGCCGGATGACATCAAGACCGTCGATGCCGCCGTCAAAGGCGAGTTTGGGTTCGGCGCGACATTCGCGCGGCAGGCCTGCCATGCCTTTCGCATCGACATAGGGCGGATTGGCGATGATCAGATCATAGCGTCGATTTGCAACCGGCGTGAACAGATCGCCGCGATGCAGCGTAATCCGCTCTTCAAGCCCGTGTTCGGCGACATTGCGGGAGGCGACCTTGAGGGCGTCGGAGGAAATATCGACCGCGTCGATTTGCGCATTCGGAAAAGTTCGGCTGGCCAAAATGGCAAGGCAGCCGGAGCCAGTGCAAAGTTCCAGCACCCGTTCCACCGCGCTTGGGTCATCGATCAGGGTCGCGGCGTCATCCGTGCCGCCGAAATGCGAATCCAGGAGCTCGCCGATAAAGGATCGCGGCACAATCACGCGCTCATCGACATAGAAGGGCAGGCCACGCATATAGATTTTATTGACGAGATAAGCGGCGGGCTTTCCTGAGGCGACACGGCGGGCGATCACCTCAAGGATCGAGCGGGCCTCCTGTGTCGTGACGCGCGCGGTGGCAAAGGCTTCAAACTGATCGGGGTGAAGGTGCAGGCTTTCGCACACCAAAAAGACGGCTTCGGCCACCGGATCGGTCGTGCCATGGGCGAAGGTCAGCTTGCTCTCGATAAAGCGGCTCACCGCATAGCGGACGAAATCGAGCAGCGTGACCAATTCGCCGGATCGAACTTTCGGAAGTCTTGACGCGGGGCGACGGCGCTTGGCCGGTATCTTGACGCGCTTGGCCATCAGGATTTGGTCCAGCGCGATGCCGCCGTGTCGTCATGATCACGCGCATCGACCCAACCTGTGCCGGCGCTCCCTTCCATCCGCTTCCAGAACGGCGCATTGGCCTTGAGATAATCCATCAGGAATTCGGCGGCTTGAAACGCGGCCTGGCGATGTTGCGACGCCGCCACGACCAGCACGATATTTTCGCCAGGCGGGATGCGGCCGACGCGGTGAATAATGCTGATTCCCGTCAGTGGCCAGCGTGCCATCGCGGTCTCGGCGTGGCGCGCGATCTCGGCTTCCGCCATGCCGGGATAATGTTCGAGCGTCAGCGCGGAGATGGAGGCGCCATCCTCGTTACCCCGGCAAATTCCGCTGAACGTCACTACCGCACCGATATCGCCGCGTCCCTTCGTCAGCGCCGAAATCTCGCGCGCGATGTCGAAATCATCCTGCTGGATGCGGATCGTCACGCGGTTGGAAAGGGGGGCGCTCATGAGGGCGTCACGCATGCCTTGGATATTAGCCGCCGGTCATCGGCGGGAAAAAGGCGATTTCGCGGGCCCCTTTGATCGCCGCCCCCGGCTGGACATGGGCGTGGTCGATCGCGGCGCGAATCACCCGTGGCGTCTCGAAGGCGTGGGCATAGGTCTCGCCGCGTTTGGCGAGCCATGCGATCAATTCTTCGACGGTCTCGACGCCCCCAGGCGGCTCGATCATTTCCTCGGATTTGCCGATCCGTTCCCGTACCCAGGCGAAATATTTCAACTTCATCCCTCATCCTCCTTGATGAGGTGGTGAATGCCGGCGCGAAAATAGTCCCATCCGGTGTAGATGGTGACGATCGCCGAAATCCACAACAGCGACAGGCCGATCTGGGTGGTGAAAGGAAGGACCTGGTCGCCCGCCTCGCCGGCGAGCAGGAATCCGATCGCTACAAGCTGCACCGTCGTCTTCCATTTAGCGAGCTTGGTGACCGGCACGCTGACACGCAACGCGGCGAGATATTCCCGCAATCCCGAGACCAGGATTTCGCGGCATAGGATCACGATCGCGGCCCATAGCGTCCAGCCATGGATGATCCCATCGGCGGCCAGCATCAACAGGCAGGAGGCGACCAACAGCTTGTCGGCGATCGGATCCAGCATCCGGCCGAGCGCGGATTGCTGGTCCCAGATCCGCGCATAATAGCCGTCGAAGAAATCGGTCACGGCGGCGGCGATAAAGACGGCGAGCGCCATCCAGCGCAGCCACAACGGCCCATCCAGGATGGCCTGAACATAGATGCAGCCGACCACCACCGGAATGGCGGCGATTCTGGCACAGGTCAGAATATTCGGCAGGGAGAGCGAGCTCCTCGCCCACCCCCTCGTCGTTGCGATGTTCATCCGCCCTACCAATACCGCCCGCGCTAGTGTCCCCGTTCTGACATTCGTATCCTGTTGCGGCGGGTTCGTTTACGAATGTCAGAACCAAAGGGACACTAGCAAATATAAGTACCTAGTGGAGTTTTAGATTTGACATTCGCTATGTGAATTCGCGGCCAGGGGCAAGCGAATGTCAAATCCACTCCACTAGCAAGGTCAACCGTGCGACGCATATGACCTTTTGGTGACGGTTTTCAACCTTGGCCATGGATGCCGTACCGCTCTTAAGCTAACTTCTATGTATGGAAAAATTCGAAAATCTTGCGCGCGCTTTCGGCGCTGACGCCGGGGACCTTGCCGAGATCGGCGATCGAGGCCCGCTCGATTTCCTTCAGGGTTCCGAAATGATGCAATAGCGCCCGTTTGCGCGAGGGGCCGATCCCGGGGATTTCCTGCAAGCCCGCTTCGCGAATGTCTTTTTTGCGCAGCTTGCGGTGCGAGCCGATGACGAAGCGATGGGCCTCGTCGCGCAGCCGTTGGATGAAATACAGGACGGGGTCGCGCGGTTCGAGCTTGATGGCGTCACGGCCGGGCATGAACAGGGTTTCGCGGCCGGCGTCGCGCTCCGGTCCCTTGGCGACGGCCAGAAGCGATATTTGCGTCAGGCCGAGCGCCTCGAAAATGTCTTTCGCCGCGTTGAGCTGACCGCGCCCGCCATCGATGATGACAAGATCAGGTCGTTGCGGAACGGTCTCCTCGTCCGTTCCGCCCTCGTCCGCGCCGCCCGTGGGCGTCGTGGCCAGGAGCCGTTTGAAGCGCCGTTGCAACACTTCGCGCATCATCGCGTAGTCGTCGCCGGGCGTGAGTCCTTCGGATTTGATGTTGAATTTGCGGTACTGGTTCTTGATGAAGCCGTCCGGGCCGGCGACGATCATGGCGCCGACCGCGTTGGTACCCTGGATATGGCTGTTGTCGTAGACTTCGATGCGGCGCGGCGGATGCGGCAGGCCGAGCGTGGCGACGAGGGCGGCGAGCAGGCGGCTTTGGGTGGCGGTGTCGGCGAGCTTGCGTCCCAAAGCTTCCCGCGCATTGATCAGCGCATGCGCGATCAATTCCTTTTTCTCGCCGCGCTGCGGGGTTACGACCTCCACCTTGAAACCGGCCTTGATCGAAAGCGCGGCTGCCATCAGCTCGGTTTCTTCGATTGTATGCGACAGCAAAATGAGTTTCGGCGGCGGCTTGTCGTCGTAGAATTGCGCGAGGAATGAGGCCAGCACTTCCTCCGGTGTGAACGATTTCTCCGCTTTTGGAAAATAGGCGCGGTTACCCCAATTCTGACCGGTGCGGAAGAAAAAGACTTCGACGCAGGAATATCCGCCCTCCTGGTGGATCGCAAACAGGTCGGCTTCCTCCACCGTGCGCGGATTGATGCCTTGCTGGGATTGGATCGCCGACAAGGCCGCGAGACGATCACGGTAGAGCGCCGCGGTTTCGAATTCGAGCGCGGCGGAGGCCTTTTCCATCTCAGTGGCGAGTTCCTGCTTGACCGCCCGGCTGCGGCCCGACAGGAAAGCCTTGGCCTCGCGCACCAGTTCGCTATAGCCGGGAAAATCGATTTCGCGGGTACAAGGCCCGGCGCAGCGCTTGATTTGGTAGAGCAAACACGGCCGGGTGCGGCTTTCGAAAAACGCATCGGTGCACGAGCGCACCAGAAAAGCCCGCTGTAACGCCGTGATGGTGCGGTTGACCGAGCCTGCCGAGGCAAAGGGGCCGAAATATTGTCCGGGCCTTGTTTGCGCGCCGCGGTGCTTGAGAATTTGCGGTGCCCAGTGATCGCCCGTGATCAGAATATAGGGAAACGATTTGTCGTCGCGCAATTGCACGTTGAAGCGCGGCCGCAATTGCTTGATCAGATTTGCCTCAAGCAGAAGCGCCTCGGTTTCGGTTGCGGTGGAGACGATCTCGACGGCCACCGTCGCGATGATCATGCGTAAGATTCGCGCCGGCTGTGGCGCGCCAATTCTGGCATAAGAGGAGAGCCGCTTGCGGACGTTCTTGGCTTTGCCGACATAAAGCACATCGCTCGCGGCATTGAGCATGCGATAGACGCCGGGCGAAGTCGGCGCGAGGCGGACGGCGTTTTCGATCGCCGCATGTCCGCTCGCAAGGCGTCCCTCGGCGGCCTCATCGCGATCGTCTTGATGGCCCTCGTCCGCCATTTCGGGCAGCCGCGCCTCGTCTTCCTCTTCGGCATTGATGCTCGCCGGATCGATGTCGCCATGGATTTGCGCCTCCCGCGGATCACGGGGCGGGGGGTCGGGCGGGAGGCCTTTTGCGGGATCGCGGGGCTCGTCGGTCATGGTGTTTTGAATCTAGGCGCCATCGCGGCGGCTTGCCAGCGCCGCCGGCGGATCGAAAAGGCGGGGATTCGCGCTGCGGATCGTTCGGATCGTTACCGAAATCCGCCTCCATGGCCGCATCTCGGTAACGCTCTCTTAAGACTAAGAAGCGGCGCATCCGAGGTCTTAACAACGCTTTAACTTAAAAGTCTCGATAAATTTGATCGATAAAAGTGCAAATCCGTAACCACGCCGGTGGTGAGGACGCCGTCCTTCGGGGAGGCGATCGGCCCCGGTAGTCGCGTTGGGGAGAGTTCCGAGTGATGAACAGGATTACTTTCGTAATCGTGGCTTTGATTGTCGCGGTCGCAGGGTCGGCGCAGGCGGCCGATCTGTCTTACGGGTCGCGCGCGCCCTATACCGTCAATCAGCCGCTCAACATGTATAGCTGGGCCGGGCCTTATCTCGGCGGCAATCTCGGCTGGAATTGGGGTTCGGTCGACAACAATCCGACCAGACCGTCGGGTTTGGTTGGCGGCGCGCAGGCCGGCTATAATTGGCAAAACGGCCCGTGGGTGTTCGGTATCGAGGGCGACCTCCAGGCGACCGGCGCCTCCGATACCTTCGCGCCGTGGAAATTTTCCAACCCGTGGTTCGGCACGCTCCGTGGCCGCGCCGGTTACGCGTTCAACAACATCCTGTTTTACGGCACCGCGGGTCTTGCCTTCGGCGAGTTGCAGGGACAGACCTTCGGCCTGACCGAAACCCACACCAATGCGGGCTGGACCGCGGGGCTTGGCGCCGAATTCGGCCTGGCGCCGAACTGGAGCGCCAAGGTCGAATATCTCTACGTCGATCTCAACGACAGCAATTTCGCGATCACCGGCGCCCAGAATGGCTTCCGCTTCGGGTTGATGCGCGCGGGCGTGAATTATCACTTTTAGAGATTAGAAGAAAAGACCGGACCAAACTCCCGGCTGCGGTGCAGCCGGGATTTTTTTGCTCGCAAAATGCCGCTTATGAAGAAAGCACCAGATTGACCGCCTTGGGGCCTTTGCCCTTTTTGTCCGGTTCGATCTCATAGGTGACGCGTTGGCCTTCCGATAAATCTTTCAACCCGGCCTGCTCCACCGCCGTGATGTGAACGAACACATCGCGGCCGCCGTCATCGGGCTTGATGAAGCCGTAGCCGCGCTCTCCGTTGAAGAATTTGACGGTTCCAGTCATGGACATCGGGAAATCTCCCCGCATTACCGAAGTTCGTGATACGTCGCCGTACCCTCTTTTCGCGAACTTCGGGGGAGCATAATACGGTTCCCGGCAATTTGCCTATCGGACTCTTCGAGAAGCGGAGCGGAGTGCGCGGCCCTAAGGTTTGGGGAGATCGATCCGATAACGGCCGGCACCGCCTTGGCCGAGCGGCTTTTCCAGTTCGGACAGGATCGCCTTGAGTTCGCCCGCCAGGGTCCAGGGCGGATTGACGATCAAAAGGCCGGCCGAGACGAGCCCGGACCCCGTGGCTTGTGGGGCTATGCTGAATTCGATGCGCAGGCATTTTCCCGGCGGCGTTGCATCGCCAATGGCTTGTGCGACCTGCCGGGCGAGTTCGTCGGTGGCGCGCCGGCTTTTGGCGGGATACCAAAGAAGGTAACTGCCGGTCGGCCATTTCGCGAAGGCTTCGATAAAGCCCGCCGCCATTTGTTCGAATTCGTCCTTTCGCTCATAGGGCGGATCGATCAGGACGAGGCCGCGCCGCTCCTTTGGCGGCACGAAAGCGGGCAAGGCGATCCATCCGTCGAGATCGACCACGCGGGCTTGGGTGTCGCGGCGCAGCGCATCGATCAAGGCCTTTCGCGCGCCTGGCTCGACTTCGCAGGCGGTCAGGCGATCCTGCGGCCGCAGCAGCGCCCGCGCGATCAAGGGCGAGCCCGGATAGGTCTGAAGTTCGCCGCGTTGCGGATTGAACGAGCGGACGATGTCGAGATAGGGCTTCAACAGCGGCAGCACGTGTTCGGAAAATCGCGCCTGCATGATGCGGGCGATGCCCGTGCGCCATTCGCCGCCGCGCGCGGCCTCCTCGCTGGCGAGATCATAAAGACCGGCCCCG
>DATGJS010000224.1:0-5660 GCA_035295025.1 Bradyrhizobium sp. | reverse complement strand
CAGAGCCGAAGCATCGTGGAGCTTTGGGCAAACGCCGGTGTCGCCACCACGTTCGGGACTGTCGCGGCCGCCAATCATTTCACCGCGATTGCGCCGCTTTCGGACCCCGCCTCGCCGATGACCCTGCGTTTGAAGGAGTTGGCGGGAGGTTAATTCAATGGCCGGTGTCGTCGTCCAACAGGCGCAAAGGCAGTTGTGGGTTCGAAATTCGTAAAGGCTCAAGCTCAGAGAGTTCGTCGTAAGCACTGGCTGCCCTGCGCAGCAGCCGCTTTTTTTGCCTCAAGCCAAGAAGCAGACCACCTCCGGTCGCCTTGCTCTCGCCAAGGGTGGCGACCAATGAGTGGAAGCGCTCATCGTCGTTCAGTCGGCCGAGCGACCTCTGGGCTTTGCGCAATAGCTTCAGCGTGGCTTTCTGGATCGCCACTTCGGCAGCCGGGATCAGATAGGTGACCGATTCGGTCGCATAACTCATTCTTTTGTTGATCAAGCGCAAGCGGTGACGTTTCTTGGCACCGACGTCTTCGAGCTTTCGGCTTTTCTTCAGAAGCTTCTTGCGCCAGTCCTTCAATTTGCGCGTGCTGTAGCTCGTGACCGGCTGCGCGCGTTGTTCGCGGTCCTTGCTATGGCTTGATCGCGTCCAATCGCCTTGCGCGACCCAGGCGGTGACATCCCCAATAAGCCGCCGATATCGCGCGGAGCGGAGCGCGCGGGCGAGAAGCCGGTGACAGGCGGTGCGCTCCTGGATCCAGGTCTTCCTAACCTTCGTTTGACGCTTTTTGCTTTTCGCCAAACGTTCGAGCGCGACGTCGAGATCGCGAACCATGCCCAGATGCGCATTCAGCCACTTCAATTCCGCGATGAGCTGGACCTGCTCGGCGCCCGCCAGCATCGGCGCGAAGAATAAGATGCTTGTCCGCAACCGGGTCAGCGCGACCCGCATGGCGTGCACGGCATCGAGTCCGCCCGCCAATGCCGCGAGATGCCGCGCCGTGAGCTGATGCAGGTAATGCATCGCCATCGTCCGAAAGGCCACCTCGCATGTCATCCCGTCCTGAAGCGGCGGGGACAGGCTGATCGGCGATTTTGGCGGTATCGGCGCGTTCATCGGAACAAATTGCCTCGCTCTCCCCTCATTGACAACAGAGCTTGTCCCGAGCCGATCGGCTTTCGCTGCGGGTGGGCGTCAGAGATAACCTTCGCCGGCCTCGGTGGCGAAGCGGCCGGGATCGCCTTCCCAGACGATCCGCGCGTGTTCGAGCACATAGACGCGGTCGGCATGCGGAAGCGCGAAGGTGACGTTCTGCTCGCCGAGCAGCACGGTGATCGGCGTGGTCTGACGCAGCCGTTCGAGCGCCTTGGAGAGTTGTTCGAGAATGACCGGAGCAAGCCCGAGCGTCGGCTCGTCCAAGATCAATATCTTGGGCTGCATCATCAGCGCACGGCCGATCGCGAGCATCTGCTGTTCGCCGCCGGAGAGCGTTTGCGCCATCTGGCCCTGGCGCTCCTTGAGGATGGGGAAAAGCTCAAACAGCCAGGCGAGCTGCTTGTTTCGCTCCTCATCGGTCAAATGCTGGCCGCCGAGATCGAGGTTTTCGCGCACCGTCATCTCGCCGAACAATTCGCGCGATTCCGGACATTGTACGACGCCGCTTCGCGCGATCTTTGCCGGGCTCGTGCCACGCAATTTCTCGCCATCGCGGATGATGTCGCCGCTATAAGGCAAAAAGCCGGAAATCGTGTTGAACAGCGTGGTTTTGCCGGCGCCATTGAGGCCGACCACCGAGACGAATTCGCCTTGATGCACGTGGATCGACACGTTCTCCAGCGCCTGCGCCTTGCCGTAGAACACGCTGACATTCTCGACTTGCAGAAGCGGGATCTTGTCCTTGAAGCTCGCTTCGGGGCGCGCCGAAGTTTCGATCGCCCCACCGAGATAGACGCGCCGCACCGTTTCGTTGCGCATCACTTCGTCGGCGCGGCCGGTGATGATTTCCTCGCCGAGATACATCGCCAGCACCCGATCGACCAGTGCCGCGACGCTCTTGACGTTGTGGTCCACGAGCAGCACCGCGCGGCCTTCGTCGCGGAAGCTTTTGATCAGCTCGGAGAAGGTACCGACTTCGGCAAGCGTCAACCCGGCGAAGGGCTCGTCGACCAGCACCACTTTGGGATCCCGCGCGATGGCTTTGGCGAGTTCGAGCCGCCGCAAATCGGCGAAAGGTAATGTCGGCGGGCGGCGGTCCATCACCGAGCCTAAGCCTACGCGACCCGCAATCCACTTGGCGCGTTCGGTCAGCGCCTTGTCCGGAAACAGCATGAACAGGCTGTCGGGCAACAGCGCGACCATGATGTTCTCCAGCACGGTCTGCCGGTTAAGCGGCCGCGAATGCTGGAACACCATGCCAAAGCCTTGGCGCGCGATCTGATGCGCCGGCAGGCCCGCGACATTCTTGCCCTGGAAGATGACTTCGCCGGCGCTCGGCCGTTCGATCCCCATGATCGACTTCATCGCGGTCGATTTGCCGGAGCCGTTCGGGCCGATCAGGCCGAAAATCTCGCCGGCATGTACATGGAGGTTGAGATTCTTCACCGCGGTGAGACCGCCGAAGCGTTTGGTGAGACCGCGGACTTCGAGAACAGGCGGATTGTTCATCACGAGCGTCCCTCATGCGAGAGGGCCGCGCCCAAGAAGCCGCCGGGGAAGAACAATACGACGAGGAGCGCTACCGCCGAGACGATGAAGGTCGCAAGCTCGCCGGTCGGCCTTAAGAATTCGCCGGCAACGATCAGGAAGATGGCGCCGAGGGCGGCGCCCAGCACCGTGCGGCGTCCGCCCAGCACCGCCGAGACGATGACATTCACCCCGACCGCGACATCGACCACGGTGCCGACCGAGGCGGTGCCGAAATAAAACACCAGAAGCGCGCCGGAAAGGCCGGAGAAAAAGGCGGAGACGATGAACGCGGCGAGCTTGTGCTTGACGATATTAAAGCCGAGCGCGCCGGCTTGAACCGGGTCCTGGCCGCTCGCCTGCAAGACCAGGCCGATCGGCGATTGCGACAGGCCATACAGGATCAGCGCGCTGATCGTCATGAAGCCGAGCGCGATCCAGTAATTCACGCCGGCGTCGATCGTGATGACGTCGGGGATGGTGAGCCCGATCTCGCCGCCGGTGAGGTCGGCGAAAACCACGATGAAATTCTGCAACATCAACACGGCCACCAGCGTGGTCAGGCCGAAATAGGGGCCGCGCACGCGCAGCGCGGGCAAAGCCAGCACGACGCCCGCGATCACCGAGGCGAGCGCGCCAAGCACGATGCAAAGATAAACCGACCAGCCATATTGGTTGTTGAGAATGCCCGACGTGTAGGCGCCCACCCCGATCAGGAAGGTCGGGCCGAAATTGACCTCGCCGGCAAATCCGAACAACAGGTCCCAGGCCATCGCAAACACGCCGAAATAATACGCGACGGTGAGAAGCCCCAGGATATAGCCGGAAACATAAAGCGGCAGCGTCGAGGCGATGATGACGATCGCGAGCGAGATGAAGAACAGCCGTGATTTGAAGAAACCGCCCACGTTCAACGCCTCCCGAGCAGGCCTTGCGGCCGTACATACATCACGGCGACAAGCAGCAACAGCGCCGGGATGGTGCGGTAGGCCGGCGAGATCAGATAGGCGGTGACGGTTTCGAGATAGCCGACGACGAAAGCGGCGATCAACGAGCCGGATACGCTGCCCAACCCACCCAGCACCACGATCGAAAACGCGCTCGCGGTCAAAGGTCCGACGCTGTAGGAGCTGACCCCTAAGAACATGCCGAGTAGAACGCCGGCGATGCCAGCGAGGATGCCGTAAATCGCCCAGACCACGACATAGATGCTGCGCAATTCAAGGCCGAGCAGGGTCACGCCGCGCGGGTTCATCGAGGCCGCCAGTACCGCCTTGCCGGTGCGGGTGCGGTTCACGAGCAGCCAGAGCAGTGCGATGACGAGGCAGCAGACGAGCGCCGTGAAGATTTCGTTTTGTGGCGTGCGCACGCCGAGAATATCGACGACGCCTTCGACGATCGGCAGCACCGTCTTGGCGTTGTTGGTGAAGAAATAGGCGATCAGCTCCTGGATCATGATGCCCCAGAGCAGGGTGCCGGTGAGGACGAAGATTTCCTTCTCCTCATTGGGAATGCGGCTTGATTTCTGGATCGGCTGCACCACCGCGAAATAGGTGATCAGCGCCGACACCAGCGCCACCGCCACGCCGACCAGCGCGCCGGAATAGGTGTCGAGATGGAGCACGCTCGCGGCCGCCCATGCGGCCACCGCCGCCAGCACCATGATGGCGCCGTGCGACAGGTTGAGCACGCCGGAAACGCCGAAGATGAGGGTGAAACCGGTTGCCCCGAGCGCATACAACGCGCTGATGGCAAAACCGTCGATCAGAATCTGAAACGCAAGCATTTATACGAGTGCCCGTTTTCCGAAGTTCGTGATACGTCGCGGCACCCTCTTGCACGAACTTCGGAAAGCAAAGGGTACTCGCAAATCTATTGTGATTTCAGTGCCGTGTTCTATTTGAAGTTCCTGGTTGGACCCGCGGCGAGTGATGCAGGAACTTCAAATAGACGGCACTGCCCGCGGCAGCCCCCGCTGCCTCCTCTTGAAATCGCAACGTCTGGAAAGTGTAAAGGCTCCCGAAGATTGCTCGGGAGCCTCAAGCGCGATGACGATTCAATCAAATCTCATCGCGCTCCAATGAAATCAGTTCGAGGTCACCTTGATGAAGCTTGGGAACTTCAACTTGGCCTTGGCAATTTCCGGCGGCCACACGGCGACCTGCTTGCCATCCTGCCATTGCAGCATCAACCCGGTGATCAGGCCTTTGCCGTATTTGATCGAATGGGTGAACGGATCGTCCTTGCCGTAAAACTGGACGCGGCCGATGGTGCCGATCCAATCGGTCTTTTCCAGTGCCTCGACCAGCTTGTCGGCGTCCGTCGAGCCGGCGCGCTTCACGGCGTCGGCGATGAAGTAGACTTCGTCATAAGACGTGTAGCCGGCATAAGAGGGGAAGTTGCCGAATTTCGCCCTGAAGGCGTTGGCAAAAGGCACGCTCTTTTCCGTTACCGGCACGTTCGGTCCCGACACGCCCTGATAGAGCACGCCGTCGGAGGCTTCATTGGTGTCTTTGCCGAAGGTTTCGTTGGTGGCTTGCGAGGAGATACCGAACATCGCGATCGGAACCTGCTGGTTCTTCCATTGCACGGTCGGCTGCACGCCGACATGCGAAATGCCCGTGATCATCACGTCGGGCTTGGCGCCTTCGATCTTGTTGAAGATCGGCGTGAAGTCGGTGGTGTCGGGCGAGAAGCGGATGTGGTCGAGCACTTTCAGCCCGATCTTGGGCAGGCATTCCTCGTAACCGATGTCGAGCGGCTTGGTCCAGGCGGCGTCCTCGCTCATGATGACCGCGGTCTTCATGTGCTTCTGGTCGACAAGCAACTCCTTGGCCGCGTCGCACACCGACTGCGCCAGCGCCGCCGAGGTCAGATAGCCGTGGAAGGTGTATTTGTTCTTCTCATAATCGGCGTGAATGCTCTTGGTGATTTCGTTGGAGGCGGCGCCCGGGGTGATGAAGGGCGTCTTCAGCCGCGAGGCCCAGGG
>DATGJS010000223.1:0-4877 GCA_035295025.1 Bradyrhizobium sp. | reverse complement strand
CGACTATGAAATCATCGCGGCCGGGACCGGCGCGTCGATGCGCGCGGCGATCGAGCACGGATCGGTGACGGCCGGCATGTTCACCACGCCCGACGTTCAAATCTCTATCGCGAGCGGGAAATATAAGTTCGTCGCCGATTTCCGCGATCTCGACTATATGTCGCTCGATCTGATCGCCGTCGGAAGCTGGCTCAAAGCCCACGAAGCGACCGCGCGCGCCGTGGCACGCGCCGTCATCAGGGCTGAACAAATCATTCAAACCGATCCGAAAGCGGTGGAGGCCGCATTGCATGAACGCTTTCCCACCCTGCCGCCGGAGCTTGTGGCCGCTGTCGCCCGCGATGCCATGGAAAAGAGCCTCTCCCGCGACGGCCGCGCGCAGGAGGCCGGCTTCAAAACCGCGCTTGAAATGCTGCGGATCGCCGACCCCACGGTGAAGGAAGTATCTTACACCGACGTCGTCGCTCTCCGTTATTTGCCGTGACGTGACCCCGCCGATGACCGAGCCTGTCGCTGCTGATGAGATGACCCCGGCCGGCCGGCCGGGAGACAACGCTCGGGATATTTCGCAGGACGGCACGTCAAACTGGCTCTGGCGGCTTGGCCTGATCGGCGGGCTGCTGCTCGTCTGGGAATTCGCCGCCGGTCATTTGTTCAACGAGTTCTGGAGCAGCCGGCCGAGCCTGATCGGCGAGCGGCTCCTGATTTTATTCCGGAGCGGCGAGATTTGGCGGCACCTCGACGCCACGGTCACCGAAGCCCTGCTCGGGCTGCTGCTCGGCGCGCTGGTGGGCACACCGATTGGAATGGCGCTGGCGCGCTATCGGCGCGCCGCCGACATTCTCGACCCCCTCGTCATGGGACTCTATGGCCTTCCCCGCGTGGCGCTCGCTCCGATGTTCATCCTTTGGTTCGGCATCAGCCTGTTTGCCAAAATCATGATGTCGTTTTCCATGGTGGTGTTCGTTTTTATCCTCAATGTCACCGAGGGAATTCGCGCCATCGATTCCGACATGGTCGACCTGATGCGCACGATGCGCGCCCCGAAGTCCTACATTCTGCGCAAAGTCACGATCCCCTCGATCGTCCCCTGGCTGCTCGCTTCGTTTCGGATCGGCATCGGTTTATCCCTGGTCGGCGCCGTGGTCGGCGAATTGATCGGCGCCAATCGTGGGCTCGGCTGGTATGTGTTGCGCGCCGGCGGTCAACTCGACACAACGGGCGTCTTCACCGGGCTTCTTGTCCTCATGCTGGTGGCGATGATCGCCAACCAGATCATTTCCCGGATCGAGCGGAAGATCCTGCATTGGCGGGTCACGGCGAGATGACGGATACGGCCGAAATTCCACGCATTCGTCTCGACAAGGTGTCGCTCGCTTATGCCACGCCACGCGGCCGCTTGGCGGTCGTGGACCAGGTCAGCTTCGCGGTGGAGCGCGCTGAATTCTTGGTTCTCGTGGGGCCGAGCGGCTGCGGCAAATCGACGATTCTGCGGGCCATCGCCGGCCTCACCGCCGCCGAAAGCGGCCTCATTTCGGTCGATGGTAGGAAAGTCGATGGCCCGCCGGAACATATCGGATTCATGTTCCAGCGGGACACGCTGTTGCCATGGCTTAATGTGCGCCAGAATATCGAGGTCGGCCTCGATCTTGCCGGGGTTGCGGCCGTGCAACGCGCTTCGCGTGTCGCTGAATTGCTGGCGCTGCTGCGGCTTTCCGAATTTCACGACGCCTATCCGGCGCAGCTTTCCGGCGGCATGCGGCACCGCGTTTCGCTCGGCCGCATGCTCGCCTATCAACCGGCCGTCATGCTGATGGACGAGCCGTTCGGCGCGCTCGATTTCCAAACCAAGGCGGCGATGGGGCGCGAACTCCTGCGCATCTGGGAAGCGGAGCGACGCAGCATTCTGTTCGTCACCCATGACATCGAAGAGGCGGTAGCGCTGGCCGACCGCGTTTTGGTGTTTTCGCCGCGTCCGGCCCGCATCGTTGCCGAGCATCGGATTGAATTACCGCGGCCGCGCGACTTGCGGAAGCTGCGCGCAAACCCCGACTTCGCCGCTTACACCGCCGCGATCTGGCAGGCGCTCGGCGATAATGATCCGGGCGACGGCTGACTTAGCGATCACCGCGAAATTCCAATAGGGTGTTGAGGAATGGCACCGATACGGTAAGCGAGCTTTCTCCCGTTCCGATGCGCACGTCCGGTATCGCCAAAGCGAGTTCGCGGATGCGCGCCACGTCCGATCCGTCAAATATGAGCGCGCCAAAGAAACCGCGCCGGCCCTCCGCCTTCACCCCCCGTTCGCCGTAGCACTCGCGGTAACGCGCGGGCGAGATCAGCGTGATACGAAAGCCATCCGCCAAGTCAATCGCCCAAGTCTCTTCCGCCAAAGTCTCTTCCGCCAAATTTTGCGCGGAAGCCTGAGCGGCCTTGGCATAATTCGAAACATCCGCCTCGATCGCGCTTGAGACGACCACCAATTCGCTCAAACCCCGGCAGCCATTGGGATGCGACATCCATGGGCGATGCCAAACCCATTCCGGCGTGAAATGCTGACAATAATAGACTCGCCCGGCGTCGAACAATTCCGGCGCGGTACGCGCGGTACGAAAACGCGCGAGATGTTCGACGCCGTCAATGGTGACCGGCCTTGAAAAGCTTTGTGGATCGAGCATGGCCAAACCGCGCTCGCGCAACCGGCCAAGACACTTGTCGATATCGTCGGCCTGAAACACCAGCCCATTGATGCCGCGCGGGCTTTCGAGAACGTCCTTGCGCAATATGTCGGTGCCCAGCGGCAATCCAACCAGCTCCAGATAATGACCCTCGAACATCATCAAATGATTGATCGAACCGAGCGAATGAAAGCCGCGCGGCGTCAACGTAAATCCAAGCTGCGTCATTATCGCGGCGGCACGCTCCATATCGAACAGCACGTTGATCACGGCATGGTCGAGGGCAAAGGTCATGTTGATTGGCTCTCGATAAAAAAGCGACCTCGTCCGCTTTCGACAGGCGGAGCGGTCTTGGCAATTGTCCGGCAAGCCTGGATGGGGTTTTCGGTGACCTTCATTTTGCGCTGCACTAATCGAAAACCGAGCCAACCGAGAATGAATGTTTCGATTGCCGTCCGGGTCACGATCCGGCTAATAGAATTTCTGTTGGGTCGGGAGTCAATTCGGATCGATGGCAAACGCCTTCCGTCATGGCAGGTCCCTATTTGGCGGTAGGCGACTTATAATCATGCCGATCCGAAAACGCCCCGCGCAACGGCGTCAGATCGCATCGCCTTGCGGTCCCCGGCTGTTGCTTTCGACGAGAAATTCTGGTCAATGCAGGCGGTTGCGCCGGAAGGCCGCCTCGTAAATTTTGACGTCCGCTAACGGCTTCCCCGCTTTAGCCCGGAAGCCCTCAATTAAGAAAAACCCCTGGGGGAAACACATGACCGCACCAGTCCGGGCAACACCGAAATCGCAACCATCGGACCGCCCGCGCGGCTTGGCGCTGTTGCGCGACCCGTTGCTCAACAGGGGAACGGCCTTTACGGAAGCCGAACGGGATGCTTTCGGACTGCGGGGGTTTCTCCCGGCCCATGTGCTCTCGATGGAAGAGCAGGCGGCGCGCGTTTTGACCAATTTGCGCTCGCTTCCCAACGATCTCGAAAAATATATCGCGCTCAATTCGCTGCATGACCGCAATGAGGCGCTGTTCTTCCGCGTCGTCTGCGACAATATCGATGAAATCCAGCCGCTGATTTACACCCCGACGGTGGGATTGGCCTGCCAGCGTTTCGGCCTGATTTTCCAACGGCCGCGCGGCATGTTCATCAACGCCAATGACCGTGGCCGCATCGCCGAATTGCTCGGCAATTGGCCCTATCAGGCCAAACTCATCGTCGTCACCGATGGCGAGCGCATCCTGGGGCTTGGCGACCTTGGCGCGCACGGCATGGGGATTCCGGTCGGCAAGCTCTCGCTCTATTCGGCATGCGCCGGAATCCATCCGGAGAATTGCCTGCCCATCATGCTCGATGTCGGCACCAATAATCAGGATTTGTTGAACGACCGCTATTATATCGGGCTGCGGCAGAAACGCCTGAGCGGGGAGGCTTATGACGCCTTCATCGATGAATTCATCACCGCGGCGCGCGCGGCCTTCCCGGGCGTATTGATCCAGTTCGAGGATTTCGCCAATCATTCCGCGTTCCGCCTCTTGCATAAATACCGCGACGACATTCCGGTGTTCAACGACGACATCCAGGGAACGGCGGCGGTGGCGCTGGCCGGGTTATTTTCCGCGCTGCGCGTCAGCGGCGGCAAGCTTTCCGATCAACGGGTGCTGTTCCTGGGCGCCGGCGAGGCCGCGACCGGCATCGCCGACCTCATTGTTTCGGCGATGATGGCCGAGGGTCTTTCTGAGGCGGATGCCATCCGCCGCAACTGGCTGGTGGATTCACGCGGCCTCGTCGTCGAGAATCGCGCCGGCCTCACCGAGCACAAATTGCGTTACGCGCACGCGCACGCGCCGGTCGAGGATTTCCTCACCGCGATCCGCACCCTCAAACCCACCGCGATCATCGGCGTTGCCGCCGTTGGCGGCGCCTTTACGCCCGAGGTGCTCAAAGCCATGGCCGAAATCAACGATCGGCCGATCGTATTTGCGCTGTCCAATCCTACGTCGAAAGCCGAATGTTCGGCGGAAGAAGCCTATCGTCACACCGGCGGACGAGCGCTGTTCGCTTGCGGCAGCCCTTACGATCCAGTGCAGCTTAACGGCAAGACCTTCGTGCCGCGTCAGGGTAACAATTCCTACATCTTCCCGGGTGTTGGGCTCGGCGCGGTCGCGAGTGGATCGAAACTCGTGACCGACGAGAT
>DATGJS010000222.1:0-4174 GCA_035295025.1 Bradyrhizobium sp. | reverse complement strand
GACCCCGGCCGCGCGGCTTCGTTACGTCGCCGGCTGGTTCGATGGCTTCACCGAGGCTGGTTCGGCGCAGAACCTCACGGTGAACGCCCGCACTGTGCAAGACCTCGAAGGCCGTCTTGAGATGGCGCTGGCCACCACCAGGCCGTTCGGTTCAGGCCAGATCGGCCTGCAACTCAAAGGCGGCGTGATCGGGCTGGCGCGATTGGGCGACCGCACCATCGACATCAACCTGATCGGCCAGGGCCTGTCCTTCACGACGCCCGGCCGCGACAATGCGGCCGGAATCTTCAGCGGCGTGCAATTCGATTACAAGATCAAACAAAACGTCAATGCGTTTGTGAGCCTGGAAGGCCAGGCGCTGTCGGATTCAAGTTTGGTCGGCTCCGCGCGCGGCGGGTTTCAGGTTAAGTTTTGATCGAATAAAGCCTACCGTCATTGCGAGGAGCGCCAGCGACGAAGCAATCTAGTCTTTTTTATCTAGGCTGGATCGCTTCGTCGTTTCACTCCTCGCGATGACGGCGCTTCTCATCCCTCCCCCGCGAGCGAAGCGAGCAGTGGGGAGGGTGGATCATCGTGAGCGAAAGCGAACGATGAGCCGGGTGGGGGTATTCAAAAAGCCAATATCAACGTCGGATTTTTCTCGGTAACATCAGCACCCCCACCCGACCGGCCTTCGGCCGGCCACCCTCCCCACACTCGCTGACGCTCGCGGGGGAGGGATAAGAAAGATGCATCGTCATATGCGATTGCCCCACGTTTTCGCGGGGGAGGGATGAGAAAGAATGCGCGTTCATATGCGATTGCCCTGCGTTCGCAGGGACGACGTGCGATGGGGACATCCCTTTGACCGCTGAAACCATCATCCAAAGCCTCGCCAGCGGCCTTTTGATGGGGCTGCTCTACGGCCTGATCGCCGTGGGGCTGGCGTTGATCTTCGGTCTGATGGATGTGGTGAACTTCGCCCACGGTGAATTCCTGATGATCGCGATGTATGCGACGTTCTTTCTGTTCGCGTTTTTCGCGATCGATCCGCTGTTGTCGGCGCCTTTGGTGGCCGCCGCGCTCTTCATGTTCGGCGCTGTGGTCTATCTCTTGGTCGTGCGGTTTGCCGTTCGCGCCAAGGCCAATGCCGGCATGGTGCAGATCTTTTCGACCTTTGGGCTTGCGATCGTCATGCGCGGGCTCGCGCAATATTTCTTTACCCCCGATTATCGCAGCGTCACCCATTCATGGCTTGGCGGGAAAACCATTTCGATCGCGGGCATTTTCTTGCCCGTGCCGCAACTCTTCGGCGCGTTGGTGGCGATGTTAGCCTTCGTCGTCCTTTATTTTTTCATCAACCGCACCGATTTCGGCCGCGCGCTTGAGGCCACGCGCGAGGATGCCGGCGCGGTCGCGCTGGTAGGCATCGACAAAAACAAAGTGTTCGCGCTCGGATGGGGTTTGGGGGCGGCCCTGGTCGGGCTCGCCGGCGCGATCATGGCGATCTTCTTTTATATTTACCCCGATGTCGGTGCGTCATTCGCGTTGATCGCTTATGTCACGGTGGCGCTCGGCGGTTTCGGCAGCGTGTTCGGCGCCTTCGCTGGCGGTATCATCGTCGGTCTCGTCGAGGCATCGACCGCCTTGATCTTGCCGCCGTCGCTGAAGTCGATCGGCATTTACGCGGTCTATCTGCTCGTGGTTTTCATCCGGCCGCGTGGCCTGTTTGGGTCGCTCTGATGGATAATGCCTTTGCACAGCGCCGCCGCCGCGACCTCGTTGTCGCCGCGTTGTTGGCCGCGATCGCGGCGCTGGCGCCGCTGTTCGTGAAGGATGTCTACGTCCAGAACATCATGGTCCTGACCTTGATGTATGCGGCGCTGTCGCAAAGCTGGAATATTCTCTCCGGCTATTGCGGGCAAATCTCGCTCGGGCATGCGCTCTATTTTGGGTTAGGGGCTTATACGACCGCGCTCCTGTTCACGAAATTCGGTGTGCTGCCGTGGTTCGGCATGCTCGGTGGCGGGTTGGTTTCGGCCGCAATAGCGATGGCGCTCGGTTATCCCTGCTTTCGCCTGCGCGGCCATTATTTCGTCATCGCGACTATCGTGATCGCCGAGACCGCTCTGTTGCTGTTTCAGAACTGGGATTGGGCGGGTGCCGCGCTCGGCATCGATATTCCCGTGCGCGGCGATAGCTGGCTCAAATTTCAATTCACCCGCAGCAAATTGCCTTACTTCTATTTCGCACTGGGGCTCGCTTGCGTCGCATGGCTCGTGACCTGGTGGTTAGAGGATTCCAAATGGGGCTATTGGTGGCGGGCGGTGAAGGACAATCCGGATGCGGCCGAAAGCCTCGGCGTCGTGGTGTTCAACTCGAAAATGGGCGCGGCCGCGGTCTCGGCCTTCCTCACCGCGATCGGCGGCGGTTTTTACGCGCAATTCGTCTCCTATATCGATCCCGAAAGCGTGATGGGCTTTCAGTTCTCGCTTTTGATGGCGCTGCCGGCGGTGCTGGGCGGTATCGGTACACTATGGGGGCCGGTATTGGGGGCGGTCATTCTCATTCCGCTCACCGAATTGACGCGTTCTTTCATCGGCGGTTCGGGGCGCGGCGTCGATCTGATCGTTTACGGCACGTTGATCGTGCTGATTTCGCTGGCGCGCCCGCAAGGGTTGGTCGGCTTGTTCGCCTTCCGCCGCAAGGAAGCCCACCGATGACGGCGCTGCTTGAGACCAAAGGCCTCTGGCAGCGTTTCGGCGGCCTCACCGCCAACAGCGATGTCTCGATCTCGGTCGGGCGCGGCGAGATCGTCGGTTTGATCGGCCCCAACGGCGCCGGCAAATCGACCTTGTTCAATTTGATCGCGGGTGTGTACACGCCGAGCCAAGGCGCGATCATCTTCGACGGTGAAGATGTCACGGCGCTGCCCGCGGCGGAGCGCTGCGAACGGGGGATCGCGCGCACCTTCCAGGTGGTCAAAAGTTTCGAGACCATGACGGTGATCGACAACGTCATCGTCGGCGCGCTGATCCGCACCACCGTGATGCGTGAGGCCCGCCGCAAAGCCCATGAGGTGCTGGAATTCTGTGGCCTTGCCGGCCGCGCCGACATTCTCGCAAGCCAATTGATCCCATCGGAAAAGCGCCGCCTTGAAGTGGCGCGGGCACTTGCGACCAATCCAAAACTCCTGTTGCTCGACGAGGTGCTCACCGGCCTGACCCCAATGGAGGCGCAGACGGGGGTTGAACTCGTTCGGAAAGTGCGCGCCACCGGCGTCACCGTCTTGATGGTCGAGCACGTCATGGAGATCGTGATGCCGCTGGTCGATCGTGCGATCGTGCTCGATCTCGGCAAGGTTCTGGTCGAGGGCAAGCCCACGGAGGTCGTTCGCGATCCGAAAGTCATCAGCGCCTATCTTGGGGATCGTCATGCTGTCGGTGCATGAAGTCACGACCGCCTATCAGGGGCTGGTGGCGATCTCCTCAGTGTCGATCGAGGTCGAGAAGAGCGAGATCGTTTGCGTCGCCGGTGCCAACGGCGCCGGCAAATCGACGCTGCTCAAGACCATCGCGGGTGCTGAGCGGCCGCGCTCGGGCAGCGTCACGTTCGATGGTGCACGCATCGACGGCATGGCGCAGCATTTGATTACGGCGCGCGGCATCGCCTATGTGCCGGAAAATCGCCGCCTGTTTCCACGGCTTTCGGTGCGCGACAATTTGCGGCTCGGCAGCTACCTCTATCGCGGCCAAACCGATCGCGAGGGGCCGCTCGAATTGGTGTTCAAGCTGTTTCCGCGGCTGTCCGAACGGCTCGACCAGCGCGCCGAGACGCTGTCGGGCGGCGAGCAGCAGATGCTTGCGATCGGCCGCGCCTTGATGACGCGCCCGCGGCTTCTGATGCTGGACGAGCCGTCGCAGGGCATCATGCCCAAGCTGGTCGACGAGATCTTCCAGGCCGTCAAACGAATCCGCGACGCCGGCATGACGGTCTTGATCGTCGAGCAGCGCATCGCCGAGTGCCTGGACATCGCCGACCGCGCCTACATCCTGCAAACCGGACGCCTGCAGATGCAGGGCACCTCGAGCGAGATCAAGACCAATCCGGATGTCAGGAAGGCGTATCTGGGGCTGTGATCGCGCATGTCCCGGACGCGGTGCGGCGCGCAGCGCTGCTCCGCAGAGCCGGGACC
>DATGJS010000221.1:0-3825 GCA_035295025.1 Bradyrhizobium sp. | reverse complement strand
GCGGCCGGAGGCGCCGCGGCTGCCGGCACCGCGGCGCCCGCTGCTTCCACGACCGGCTGGCCGTCGGGACCGACCGGCGCGCCGACGATGCCCGGATTGGCCTTGGCGTCCGGACCGGCATAGGTCGCTTCAAGATCGATGATGTCGCGGAGGAAGATCTTGCCTTCGTTGAGCTCGTCGCGCCAGATGATGATGGCCTGGAAGGTGAGCGGGCTTTCGCACAGCCCCGCGATCATCGCCTCGCGGCCGGCCTCGATGCGCTTGGCGATCGCGATTTCGCCCTCGCGCGAAAGCAATTCCACCGTGCCCATCTCGCGCAGATACATGCGCACCGGATCGTCGGTGCGCTCGCCGGGCTCGGACTTCTTGACCTCGGTGACGGCCTTCTGTGTGACCTCGACAAGCTCGTTGTCGGTTTCGTCGTCGGCCTCGTCCTTGTCTTCCTCGCTGTCGCCCTCGTCAGCCTCGGTGACGTTGATGCCCATGTCGGAAAGCATCGACATGATGTCTTCAATCTGTTCGGGCGAGGTGGTGTCGGGCGGAAGCACTTCGTTGAGCTGATCGAAGGTCACGAAGCCGCGCTTCTTGGCCTGCTTGATCATCTTCTTGACGGCGGCGTCCGACAGGTCGAGCAACGGCGAGGGAGCGTCGGGCGAATCCTTTTCGGGCGCGTCCGCTGCCTTGTCGTCCTTTTCCTTGTCCTTCACCTGCAGCGTCTTTGCCTTGCTGGCCATTCAATGCTCCCAAACGCGCTTTCAAAAGAGGCGCAAAGACCCGCGTGCTCTTTTTTAAAACTCAAAACTCACACATGACGCGAAAGGGCGGCGCCATATCCTCGCCACCCCCTAAAGCCCTTCTTCCGGATTTCACACAATGACTTGGACGCATCATGCGGAAAAAGCGGTGTCGGATAGTCGAACAGAGCGCGCTTCCGTTTATTCCGGACGCCCCCCTTTTCGACAAAGACCCGACGGGCCCGCTCAACCCCGAGAATGCCTCAAAGCCATTAAGCTTCGCTTAACCCTGTTTTTGCAGCCAAACCATGGGTTTGGCGAGTCTTTTTGCGGTTCCCGCGCCGGCGCGGCGGATTTGTCCGCATTATATTTTAGCCCCCTCACAGCCCTTCACAGGCTGCGCTGGAGCCGGCCCGAAGATTCGCCAAATCCCTCGATCAGGGCCTCCGTGCCATCGATTTCCGACAGGCGGGCCTTGATGTCACGCAACCAGGCCAGATGGGCCTCACTGGCCTCCTCGCCCAGAGCGAGTTCGGCGTCCTTCAGCTCCCTAAGTAAGGAGTGGTATTGGCGATGCAAGGAGACGAGCTGGTGCCAAGTGGCAAGAACGTCTTCCCGCGCCGCCCCCGCACGCGCGCCCCACACCGCAACCGTCGTGATCGCCCCTTCAACCCTTTGAATTTCTTTCGAAAATCCACTCATTGCTAGATCCGCCCGGAGCTTATCGCTCTGTTCGGAGGGTTCTGAATGATGGTGATGTTCATGGGCGAAGGCCGCGATGATACCGGCGCGGAGCTTATGCGCCTCGCCATGGGCGAGTTCGAGGGCGGCGACCTCCTCCAGATGGTCGTGCAAGAGCCAGGGATGGTTGAGCAGGCATTGCAGAATCAACGCCTCCCGGCGCGACATCGCGCTGCGCTGGCCGCGCAACAGCGGACTTGCCGCCAATTGCGAACTCGCCGGCTGATAGGCGCCTCCGGCCAGGCCGAACGCCGGACCGGCTGCGCGGCCACCCTGGCCGGCGATGCGCCCCGTCGCCCGGGCGCCAAAAGGCCGGCCTGATTCGCGGCCATAGGCGCCACCCTGCCCGCCCCGGAATCCACCTCTTCCATTGCCGGCATAGGGATAGCCGCCGCGCGGCGTTTCCGGCGCAAAGCTCTGTTGCAAACGCTTGGCCAGATCCTGGCGATAATAACGCCGCACGACTTCGTCGCGGATGGCGTTAGAGAGTTCACCGACCCGCTTTTCCAGCGCCGCGCGCCGCTCCGGCGTCGAGAACGCGCCACCTTCGATTTCGCGCGACCAGATCATGTCGGCAAGTCCGCGCGAGGACGCGATCACCTCCTCGATTGCCGCGCGTCCCCCGGTACGCGCGAGATCGTCGGGGTCTTGCCCTTCCGGCAACAGCGCGAAGCGAAGGCTTTTTCCCGGCAAGAGCTGCGGCAGCGCCAGGTCCGCGGCGCGCCACGCCGCCTTTTGTCCGGCGCGGTCGCCGTCAAAACACAAAGTCGGCTCGTCCGCCATCTTCCAGAGCAAGGCGAGCTGGTTTTCGGTGAGCGCGGTGCCGAGCGGGGCCACGGTTGCCGGAAAACCCGCCGTCACCATGGCGATGACATCGACATAACCTTCGACCACCACAATAGGACTGCCGTTATGCGCGGCCTGTCGCGCGGAGCTAAGGTTGTAGAGATTGTCGCCCTTGTGAAATAGCGGCGTTTCCGGCGAATTGAGATATTTCGCCGGCACGTCCTTTTCGAGCGCGCGGCCGCCAAAGGCGATTACGCGTGCGCGCGCATCCGTGATCGGAAACATCACCCGATCGCGAAAACGGTCATAGGGGACAGGAATGTCCTCGCCGCCGATCAGAAGGCCGGCTTCGACCATGTCCTCGACCGGGATACCCTGGCCGCCGAGATGCTCCTTCAGCGCGAAGCGATCGGGCGGCGCGTAGCCCAAGCGGAATTGCAATTGGGTGGCCGGCGAAATCGCGCGATCGGCGAGATAGCCGCGCGCTTTGGCGCCGCCGCGCGAGGCGAGCGTGTCGGCGAAAAATTTCGCGGCACACTCCATCACATCATAAAGCGTCTTGCGCCGCGCCTCGTGGCGCGCGGCGTCAGGGGTTGCCGCCGGCAGCGGCAGGCCGGCCATCGCGGCAAGGCGCTCGACGGCTTCGGGAAAGGAGAGGCCTTCGGTTTGAACCAGAAAATCAAAAATATTGCCGTTCTTGCCGGAGGAGAAATCGAACCACGCCTGCTTCTGGTCATTGACAAAGAAGGAGGGCGTCTTCTCCTGTTGAAACGGCGACAACCCCTTCCATTCGCGGCCCGCTTTCTTGAGCTTCACACGCCGGCCCACGACTTCGGAGACCGGAAGCCGGGCACGCAATTCGTCGAGAAATTGGGGCGTAAAGCGCATGGCTTTTGGAGTTTGCGGCTTGAGTCGTGACTAACCGATCATCGATATAGCGATAGCCGAGGGAAATACGAGAATAGTTGGCCTTCTCGCCGCTATTCACAGCCCAACCGCCGTCATTCCGGGGCGCCTTGCGTCGCAATGCGCCCGGTCACGCGATTTACCTCGCCAAAAACCTTCCCGATTCAATGCGAGGTAAATGCTCGACCGGCCAGTTGTACACATAAGTCCAGGCTTGCCGCGCCGCCCCACCCGCAAGGGTCACGCTCAGCATCCGTCGCACATATTGCGTCGGCTCGGCAAATCCCTCGCCGCAGGCCTCATACATATCGAACTCGCGCAACAGGTCTTCCGGCGCACGCAAGCGATAAAGCTCACCATAAACCGTCTCGGTCGCCTCGTTCGAGAGGACAAGGCCGGGATAATGCTTCACCTGATAAAGCCGTCCCAGACAGCTCGCCTCGTCAAGGAAGTCGGCATTCGCCGACAACAGCCGCGCCATCGGGTGGGCATAGCCACGCATCAGCGTGCCATAAACGAAGAGAAGATCGGAGATCATGGGCCAATACCGTTGCAGGGGATCATGCGAAGCGGCATGTTGAAGCCGTCGATATGAGTTTATACGATGGCGCTTATATCAAGCGCCGCATCGTTCGAAAATCGGTACGCCGCCTGAAGG
>DATGJS010000220.1:0-19602 GCA_035295025.1 Bradyrhizobium sp. | reverse complement strand
CTGCCATCGCCGCTCTCCACTCTGCTCATCGCCACCAAACCACCACGCCATACCCTCGGCACGGGCATGGCCGTCCATGCTTCCAAATCCGACCAACCCTATACGTTCATTCGATAGGCAAGCCGAAATATAGGTTTCTAGTGGAGTTTTAGATTTGACATTCGCTTGCTGAATTCGCGGTCACGGGGAGCGAATGTCAAATCTCCTCCACCAAGTTATCCACATATAGCATCATCGGCGGCAATGTTCCAGTTTTGTTCTGGATTTACCCAACAGATTTAGCCGAACCGCCTTTTGCGATCGCCCCAACGCCCGGACGAGACAGGAAAAGCGTGAAAACTCATCAGCTTCGCGGGGCGTCAATTCGCCTCTGACTGTTGCATTTAAGAGACTGCCATGGCTTCTCAAATGGGCTAGGATGGCTTCCAAATTGGGGCAGGTGGGCCCGGGTCCATCGGCATGCAGAACAGGGGTCGCGCTTTGGTTGAAAAAACCAAGCGCCTGAAAAGAAGATTGAGGCGATGATGAAGGGCTTGTTGTTGGGCGCGGTGGCATTGATCACGCTGGGGGCTGCGGCTCCCGCCGTGGCGGCGGACCTCCCGGCCCGTGCACCGGCATATAGCAAGGCGCCGGCGGTGGTGCCCGCGGCCTATGATTGGAGCGGCGTTTACGTCGGTCTCAACGGCGGATGGGGCAATGCAAGCCGTTGCTTCGACCGGACCGCTGTGGCGGTTGGTCCTGAAGGATGCCATGACACGTCGGGCGGCTTTGCCGGCGCGCAGGCCGGTTATCGCTGGCAGATGGCGTCCTGGGTCTTCGGCTTCGAGGCCCAAGGCGATTGGGCCGATTTGCGTGGCAACAATGTCAGCCTTCTCACCCCGGCCAACACCAACCGTTCCCGCGTCGATGCGTTTGGTCTGTTCACCGGCCAGATCGGATACGCCTGGAACACCGCTTTGCTCTATGTGAAGGGCGGCGCCGCCGTAATCGCCGATCGTAACGACATCCTTGCCGGCGGCGCTGTGGCGGCGACCTCCGCGGGCGACAACCGCTGGGGTGGTGCGCTTGGTGCCGGCCTCGAATTCTCCTTCGCGCCGAACTGGTCGGCCGGGGTCGAATACGACCATCTGTTCATCACCAGCAACAATACGACCTTCACGAGCCCAACCGGCGCCTTTGTCAGCAGTGACCGCATTCATGGCGATGCCGATTTGGTGTCGGTGCGGGTGAACTACCGCTGGGGCGGCCCTGTGGTCGCGAAATACTGATCGCGACATAAAACATCGATTTCGAAAAGGCCGGCTTTACGCCGGCCTTTTTGTTGCGCGGGAATTGGATGAGCGCTTCCTGATCCCTGCCCCGCGTAAGCTGTTAAGACCGGGGACAAGGTGTGGGGAGGATCAGAGCGCGTGGCACAACCGGGTTCCACCCTCGAATCAATTCCGTTGATGGCTTGCACAGAACACTGGAAATCCGCCTCCGTTCTTCCTACGTTCTAAAGCATAATCCCCTAGCGTCCGCTTTCCAGCAAGGCGGCGCGTTCAATCTGCGCGGCTTGTCGCGCCTGGAACTGCCGCGATGGATGAAATCCTGAAAGCGCGACGCCATCAGAATGCGAGCAGCCTGCGCGCGATCATCATTCGCGGCGCGCGCGAGCACAATCTCAAGAATATCGACGTCGAAATTCCCCGCGACAAGCTCGTGGTCTTCACCGGCCTGTCGGGTTCCGGAAAATCCTCACTCGCCTTCGATACGATCTATGCCGAGGGCCAGCGGCGTTATGTCGAATCGCTCTCGGCCTATGCGCGGCAATTCCTGGAGATGATGCAAAAGCCCGATGTCGATCAGATCGACGGGTTGTCGCCGGCGATTTCGATCGAGCAAAAGACCACGTCGAAAAACCCTCGCTCCACCGTCGGCACCGTCACCGAAATTTACGACTATATGCGCCTTTTATGGGCACGCGTCGGCGTACCCTATTCGCCGGCCACGGGCTTGCCGATCGAAAGCCAGATCGTGTCGCAAATGGTCGATCGCGTGCTGGCCCTGCCGGAAGGAACGCGGCTTTATCTGCTGGCGCCGGTCGTGCGCGGGCGCAAGGGCGAATACAAGAAAGAGCTCGCCGAATATCTCAAGAAGGGATTCCAGCGCGTCAAGATCGACGGCATTTTCCATGAACTCTCGGAAGCGCCCGTGCTCGATAAGAAATTCCCCCATGACATCGATGTGGTGGTGGACCGTATCGTAGTGCGGGGGGATATTGGCCAGCGCCTCGCGGAAAGTTTCGAAACCGCGCTGAAACTCGCCGAAGGGTTGGCGGTCGTTGAATTCGCAGGCAGCCCCCACCCCAACTCTCCCCCACAAGGGAGGAGGGAGCATAGCGAGCCTGCCATAAAAAAAATCGCCAAGATCCACGACAAAAGCGGACCGGAGCGGATTCTGTTTTCGGAAAAATTCGCCTGCCCCGTCTCCGGCTTCACGATTCCAGAAATCGAACCCAGACTCTTTTCCTTCAATAACCCCTATGGCGCCTGCCCGGCCTGCGGTGGGCTCGGCGTCGAGCAGCATATCGACGAAGACCTCGTCATTCCCGACAAGGAGATGACGCTGCGCAAGGGCGCGATCGCGCCCTGGGCCAAATCGTCCTCGCCCTATTACATCCAGACGCTCACCGCGCTCGGCAAATTCTACAAATTCACCCTCGACACCAAATGGAAGGATCTGCCGAAGAAAACGCAGGCCGCGATCCTCCACGGCTCGGGCGAGGACGAAATCAAATTCTCCTACGAAGACGGCGTGCGCTCCTACGACACCAAAAAACCGTTCGAGGGCGTGATCACCAATATCAACCGTCGCTACCGCGAAACCGAAAGCGAATGGGCGCGCGAGGAGCTCGCGAAATATTTCTCCGACGTGCCCTGCGAGGCCTGTCACGGCCATCGCCTCAAGCCCGAGGCGCTGTGTGTCAAGATCGGCGGCAAACATATCGGCGACATTTCGGAAATGTCGGTGCGGGCGGCCGGTGAATGGTTCGAGACCGTGCCGAAGGCGCTCAACGCGCAACAAAACGAGATCGCAGCGCGCGTGCTGAAAGAGATTCGCGAGCGGTTGTCGTTTTTGCTCGATGTCGGCCTCAATTATCTGACGTTGTCGCGCGCCTCGGGTACGCTCTCCGGCGGCGAAAGCCAACGCATTCGCCTGGCGTCGCAAATCGGCTCGGGGCTGACCGGCGTGCTTTATGTGCTGGACGAACCCTCGATCGGGCTGCACCAGCGCGACAACGCGCGGTTGCTCGATACGTTGAAACGGCTGCGCGATCTCGGCAACACCGTGATCGTGGTCGAGCATGATGAAGACGCGATTCGGTTGGCCGATCACGTACTCGATATCGGCCCCGGCGCCGGCATGCATGGCGGCGAGATCGTCGCCCAAGGCGCACCCGCCGACATCATGCGCGATCCGAATTCGCTGACCGGGAAATATCTCACCGGCGAACTCCAGGTCGATATTCCCGAGCGCCGACCGCCGAACCATCGCCGCACCATCAAGGTGGTGAACGCGCGCGGCAATAACTTGAAAAACGTCTCGGCGGAAATTCCGCTCGGGCTCTTTACCTGCGTCACCGGCGTTTCCGGCGGCGGAAAATCGACATTGTTGATCGACACGCTCTATAAATCGATCGCGCGCAAGCTCAATGGCGCCAGCGAAGGCGCGGCCCCCCACGACCGCATCGAGGGGTTGGAGCATATCGACAAGATCATCGACATCGACCAATCCCCGATCGGCCGCACGCCGCGCTCGAATCCGGCCACCTATACCGGCGCGTTCACACCGATCCGCGAATGGTTTGCGGGCCTGCCTGAGGCCAAAGCGCGCGGCTACGAGCCCGGGCGGTTTTCCTTCAACGTCAAGGGCGGCCGCTGCGAGGCCTGCGAGGGCGACGGCGTCATCAAGATCGAGATGCATTTTTTACCCGACGTGTACGTCACCTGCGATGTCTGCAAGGGCAAACGCTATAACCGCGAAACGCTGGAGGTGCTGTTCAAGGGCAAGTCGATCGCGGATGTGCTCGACATGACGGTGGAAGAAGCCGCCGAATTCTTTAAAGCTGTGCCACGCGTGCGCGAGACTTTCAAGACGCTGCACCGCGTCGGTCTCGATTACATCCATGTCGGCCAGCAGGCGACCACGCTCTCCGGCGGCGAAGCCCAGCGCGTCAAGCTCGCGAAAGAACTCTCCAAGCGCGCCACGGGCCGCACGCTTTACATCCTCGACGAGCCGACCACGGGCTTGCACTTCCACGACGTGAAGAAACTCTTGGAAGTGCTGCACGAGCTGGTATCCCAAGGCAATACGGTGGTCGTAATCGAGCACAATCTCGAAGTCATCAAGACCGCCGATTGGGTGATCGATTTGGGGCCCGAAGGCGGCGACGGCGGCGGGGAAATCGTCGCCTGGGGCCCGCCGGAAGACATCGCCAAAGCGCCGCGCAGTTATACCGGGAAGTTTTTAGCCCCGGTGCTGGCGAAGGTTGGCAAGCGGCGCAAGAGCGGCCGCGCGAGCGAGGCGTCGGAATAGATGACGCTGCAACTACTACGTGCTGTCTATCCCCTATTTATGCCGATGGTTTTTTAAAGCTTCAAATTGGGGGAAATCTTCCGAGGCTGAATTTGTCAACCCCGCATAGGATGGGTTGAGCGTAACCAACCCGGAGACAAAACTTGAACGACGCAATCAACCACGACGGAGCCCGCTACGTCTTCCAAGTCAATGAAGACGAGGCCATGGCATTTCGGCGACTTTTGATCAACAATCAAAAGCGCTACATTCGCCGCAGCCTGACGATCGGCCTTCCCCTCCTTGGCTTTGCCGGCCTCATGATCCCGATTCTGATCGCGCAATATGCTGGGGCGTTATCAGTCTCCGCTGTTCTGGTCGCCGAATTGGCCTTCGCCGTCGGATATCTTGGATTGCTGATTTCCGCCAAATTGGCCGCGCATCGCCTGTATCGCGACCTGCTGATAACCATCAAGACCGCCGATATAAATTTCGACTGCACCTTTGATGACAAGGGTATCATCGTTAAAAAGGGAGCGCTGGAGACACGGGCGACATGGGACGCGATATCCATGGTTCAGGATGCAGGTCCGATCGCGGCCTTCTGGTACGATCTGACCCAAGGATTTGTTATTCCCGCGCGCGTTTTTAGCGACGCCGCGGCGCAAGCGAGCTTCGTCGCGTGGGCCGCCGCGCACGTGACAGCAGCGGCGGCTTCCAAAACGGCGAGGTGATTTGCCCGGCGACGACGTTGGAAATAGCTGTTTGATATTTAAATAGAGAAAGGCAGCAGCGAAAGCGCCCTCACTTCTGTCCGACCCACCAGCCCGCCGCCAGCAGCACCACGCCGGCCGCGCCCGCGACAATGCCATGCTTATAATGAATGCGTGCCACGCCGGCCTCATGTCCGGGAAAGAAAGCCGGCAATTGATCCGCGGGAAAAACGAAATAGAAACCGGCCATAATGAGAAGAACGATACCGAGCAGCGTGAGTATGATTTTCATGAGAGATTTCCCGCGGGTAAGAATCGGATCATTGATTAGACGCCTTGAGCTTGAACCAGATTCACGTCATTTTGTTAATGGAAAATCTGAAAAACCGCGCGATGAGAAAAACCATGGCTGAAATCATTAACAACAAAGCCCATCATCGTTTTGAACTCACCGTCGAAGGTCATCTTGCCGCCACCTATTACAAAATCGAAGGTGGCGTCATCACCTTCATCCATACCGAAGTTCCGCCGGAACTCGGCGGCAAAGGGGTCGGTTCGGCGCTGGTGAAAGACGCGCTGGATCAGGTGCGGGCCGACGGCCTGAAAGTGATTCCGCAATGCCCCTTCGTCAAAGCCTATATCGACAAGCATCCGGAATATGCCGACATGGTGGGGTGATTGATCCATAGTCGTTCCGGGCGAGGCGTCGAACCCGGAATCTGGAGATTATCGATCGAGATTCCGGGTTCACGCTAACGCGCGCCCCGCAATGACGTGACCAACTCACACAATCCGGATCGACAAATCAGGCAAGCCGGCGAGCTTGCCGAGCAGCACGTCGCCTTTCACCACCGGCCCGACATTTTCCGGCGTACCGGAATAGATGATGTCGCCGGCCTTGAGCTCAAAGGCTTCCGACAGTTTCACGATCTGCTCGGCGACGCTCCAGATCATCTTGTCAAGGTCGGAGGCCTGCCGCACATTGCCATTGACCGAAAGCGAGATCGCACCCTTCGTGAAATGCCCGGTCTTGCTTACAGGATGGATCGGTCCGATCACGGCGGCATGGTCGAAACTCTTGCCGATCTCCCACGGCTTCTTCTCCGCCGCCATGCCGTTCTGCAAATCGCGCCGCGTCATGTCGAGCCCGAGCGCGTAGCCATAGACATGATCGAGCGCCTTATCAGGCGCGATGTTGATGCCGCCGGATTTCAGCGCTGCGACCAGTTCAACCTCGTGATGATAATTCTTGGTGAGCGAGGGATAGGGATGATCCACGACCGCGCTAGGGGCGACATATTGGATCGCATCGGTCGGCTTCTGGAAAAAGAACGGCGGCTCGCGGGTCGGATCGGAGCCCCGCTCCAGCGCATGCGCCGCATAGTTGCGCCCGATGCAATAGATCCGGCGCACTGGAAACACGTCCTTCTCGCCGGCGATCGGAACGTTCACAGCGGGAATATCGAAGATCGGCCGCGGTCCGGTTTGCGCATCCGCGGTGCTCGATAGGGCCGCGCCGCCGGCGAGCGCCAACGCACCTGACGCCAAAACAGCCCTGCGATCGACGGTATTCATGCGTTGTCTCCATCTTGGGTGATTTCATGAGATAATGTTTTGTCTACCGCTTCACCCCTGATCCCGGCAAGCCGATACCGCCGGCGTCATGACAGAAGCGCAACCGGTTGCATCGCAAAACGTTAACGCGCGCATTTTTCACTCAAGCGTGAGGGACAAGAGCTGCAAATCGGCGTAGCATGGAAGTTCAGTTCGCGGCATGGCCAGTTGGTTTCCTTAGCTCTTCGCGTCTGGCCTGATCGTGATCGTTTAGCGGACGGCCTTCGCGCGTCCCTCTCGACGTCAGGACGGACCGCCCGCGTCAAGGGAGATAGCGACCATGGCCAATCCATACCCGGGCAATGCCCCGCCGCTCGCTCAACCGGCTCAAGATAACGCAGGTCCTGTCATTCGCCGGATCGGTTTGTCCGACCTGCACGACGCGCTGCGGCGCGGATGGGAAGATTTCAAGACGGTCCCGAGTCACGCCATCATCCTTTGCGTCATCTATCCGGTTCTCGGTCTTGCGCTGGCGCGCGCGGTGCTCGGCTATTCGGTGTTGCCGCTGCTGTTTCCGCTGGCCGCCGGCTTCGCGCTGCTCGGTCCGTTCGCGGCTCTCGGCCTTTACGAACTCAGCCGCCGCCGCGAGCTCGGCGAGGAACCTTCGGCCTGGGATGCCCTTGAAGTCTTCAGTTCGCCGTCGTTCGGCGCCATGTTGGGGCTCGGCACGCTGCTATTCGCGCTGTTCGTCACCTGGATCGCGACCGCTCAGGCGATCTATGTCGCGGCCTTCGGTTACGAGGCGGCCGCCGAAATCCCCCATTTCATCCGACGTGTGCTGAGTAGTCCGCAGGGCTGGTGGCTCATCACGGTCGGCTGTGGCGTCGGCTTCCTCTTTGCGCTCGTCGCATTGTGCATCAGTGTGGTTTCCTTCCCGCTGATGCTCGATCGTCATGCCGGCGCGGGTGACGCGATGGTGACCTCGCTGCGCGTCGTCGTGGCAAACCCAATGCCGATGGCGATGTGGGGGTTGATCGTGGCTGTCCTTCTGGTGGTGGGATCGATCCCGTTCTTCCTCGGCCTTGCAGTGGTGATCCCCCTGCTCGGCCACGCCACTTGGCATCTTTATCGCAAGGTGATCGCGCCCGATCCGTTCCAACGACCCATTCCGCCGCGGCCGCCCCGCCCGCGACGCTCGGCCGTGGATTTTCCCGCCAATTTGTTTCCCTGGCAGCGCAAGGACTGAGCGATAATCCCACCCTATGGCGGCCGGCGGCACCCCCGGCCGCCGGTGCGTGAAGCCTTGTTTTGGCCGCGGTTAGCCACCATATCGCTGATCTATAATTTCGATGAGGACACGGGTTGCGGCTTTCTCTGATTTTTAAATCCGCCTTTGCGGCAGGATTCATTCTAACATTCTCAATGACCTTGGCCGAGGCGGCACCATGCGGCACCGGCAGCTTTCAGGCTTGGCTCGATGATTTCAAGGCGGAGGCCACCGCCAAGGGTATCTCTCAGGCCACGCTTGCCGCCGGCTTGAACGGCATGACGCTCGACCAGGCGGTCCTTACACGGGATCGCTCGCAAAAGGTTTTCAGCCAAAGCTTTGAGGAATTTTCCGGACGCATGGTACCGCCACGGCTTTCGCGTGGCGCCAACATGCTCAAGCAGTATGGCTCGTTGCTGTCGCGGATCGAAGAAACCTACGGAGTGCCCGGCGAGGTCTTGGTGGCGATCTGGGGACTTGAGACCGATTTCGGCGTCAACACCGGTAAGTTTCCGACCATGCGCTCGCTCGCGACGCTCGCCTATGACTGCCGGCGCTCCGAACTATTCCGTGGCGAATTGCTGGATGCGCTTCGCATCATCGAGCGCGGCGACTTGAACCCCTCGGAAATGCGCGGCGCCTGGGCCGGCGAAATCGGCCAGACCCAATTCATGCCGTCGAACTACATCAAATACGCGGTCGATTTCGACGCCAATGGCCGCCGGGATCTCTTGCGCAGCGCGCCCGATGTGCTCGCCTCCACCGCCAACTTCCTGGTCGGCTATGGCTGGCAGCGCGGCAAGGACTGGCAGCCGGGCGGCCCGAATTTTCCTGTGCTCCAGCAATGGAACAAAAGCGAGGTCTATGCGCGGACCATCGCTTATTTCGCCAGTCAGCTTGCACATGCGCCCTGAGCTTTTCGGGACAAGAACGAGTCTACATTCGCCATCGATTCGCTATGCATAAATATGACAGTCAAATAAAGGCATTGAGGTGGCTTCTATCCTAAGATGTCCATATTTTTCCATTTTTTGTTCATAAACCTATCAAAATTAGCCTATTTTGTTTCAGAAATCCCGCGCTTAGCCCTCCACGGCCGCCGGATATTTAATCAATCCTTACCGAGCCATGCACATATCGATTAGCTGCAACGCAACATTCGATCTACTGCAATGCAATAAAGAGATCTATCTTTGCTTTCAGAGATTCACGCTCAGCTTCCCCACCGCTCAAGGGGTGCATCACCGTCGCAAGGAGATTTCCATGTTGCTCTCGCTCATTCGCATGATCCAGGCCTTCCGCGATTATCAGCGCAATGTCTCGGAATTGTCCCAGCTCAGCGATCGCGAATTGGCCGATATTGGCCTCGATCGTTCGGACATTCCACGCGTGGCGGCCGGCCACGCCGCCTAAGATCAAACCCCTCGTTTGAATGAAACGCCCGCCCGCCCGGCGGGCGTTTTCGTTCGTGAAGGTCTATCTTGCGCGCATTTCACTTCGCCGCGAAACGCTGCTAACTCATGTCCCATGACAGGCACTTCTTCCACTGAACCGGTCCATGTCATCGGCGGGGGCCTGGCGGGCTCGGAAGCCGCCTGGCAGATTGCGAATGCTGGCGTTCGCGTTCTCCTCCATGAGATGCGTCCTCACCGCGGCACGGAAGCCCATCGCACGGAGGGGCTTGCCGAACTCGTCTGTTCGAATTCCTTCCGCTCCGACGATGCCGCCAATAATGCGGTGGGCCTGCTTCATGCCGAAATGCGCCGCCTCAGCTCGCTGATCATGCGTGCCGCCGACGCCAACCAGGTTCCTGCCGGTGGCGCCTTGGCTGTCGACCGCGACGGATTTTCGGCCGCCGTCACCCAGGCATTGCACGATCACCCCTTAATTGAGGTGCAACGGAGCGAGATCGTCGATTTGCCGCCGGCCAGTTGGAGCAACATCATTGTCGCGACCGGCCCCCTCACCTCCGCGCCCCTGGCTGAAGCGATCCGCCGGCTCACTGGGGAAAATGCATTGGCGTTTTTCGATGCGATCGCCCCCATCGTGCACCGGGATTCCATCGACATGTCGCAGGCGTGGTTTCAATCGCGCTACGACAAAGTCGGCCCGGGCGGCACCGGCGCCGACTACATCAATTGCCCAATGACGAAGCCGCAATATGACGGCTTCGTCGAAGCGCTGTTGGCAGGCGAGAAGACCGACTTCAAAGAATGGGAAGCGAACACCCCCTATTTCGACGGTTGCTTGCCGATTGAGGTGATGGCCGCGCGCGGTCCCGAGACGCTGCGCCATGGCCCCATGAAGCCCGTCGGCTTGACCAATCCGCACAATCCGACGGTCAAAGCCCATGCGATCGTGCAACTGCGCCAGGACAATAAGCTCGGCACGCTCTACAACATGGTCGGCTTTCAGACCAAACTGAAATATGGCGCGCAGCAGCGCATCTTCCGCCAGATTCCGGGGTTGGAGAACGCGGAGTTCGCCCGGCTTGGCGGCTTGCATCGCAATACTTTCTTGAACTCACCCAAACTGCTGGATGGGCAATTGCGGTTGTGGGCGGCGCCATGCCTGCGCTTTGCCGGCCAGATGACGGGTTGCGAGGGCTATGTCGAATCCGCCAGCATCGGCTTGATCGCCGGCCTTTATGCCGCCGCGAATGCGCGCGGCCGGGAGTTGTCACCGCCGCCGCCAACGACGGCGCTCGGCTCTCTGCTCGGTCACATCACCGGCGGTCACCTCGAAACCATCGACAACGGTCCTCGGTCGTTTCAGCCGATGAATATCAATTTCGGATTGTTTCCGCCCCTTGCCGATCCGCCGACCAGGAATCCGGACGGAAAGCGCCTGCGCGGCAATGAAAAAACAATCGCCAAACGGCAGGCCATCAGCGCCCGTGCGCTTTCGGATATCGACCGCTGGATTACCGACCATTTACGCTTGGCCGCGGCGGCGTGAGCGTCTGATGAATTTTCAAGCCGAGAATGCCCGTGAATGCGACGCTCTCCAAAGCGTCCACAATGTCCTTAAACGCGACGTGGACCGCGATCCAAAGGGATCATGATCGGCCCGCGATAGCCGCTGCAAATCGCGATGCGTTTGCGTCAGCGGCAGGAAAACCGCTCTCGTTTCCGGCGGCACCGACGTCAGCAAGGAGAAAGCCGTATTCAAATGCGTTCGAGCTTGAGCGAGCATTTCATCAAGGGCCGCGCGAAGATTCGGCGTATCTTTGCCGGCAAATAATTCGTCGGCCTCGCTGCCATGCTTCGCCAAAATCTGAACCGGCACGAACAAGCGGCGTTGCGAGGCATCGCGCGCAAGCGACGACATAAGCTGCACAATCCCCTGCGCCAGCCCCGCATGGCGGGCCAGATGTTCGGCTTCACCCGACGCCGATCCGCCTACCTGCGAAGCCAGTGAAAACAAGGCCGATGAGGTGTCGTTGAGATAGCCTTCGAGCGCTGCCATCGTGGGCATCGGATCGTTGTAGAGATCGAATTGGTGTTCCTCGATCAGGCGCAACAGCCGCTCGACCGGCAATCGCCAGGTTTGGATGGCCAGCAGCAGTTCGGCCGCGACGGGATGACCCTCAACGCCACCGTGCCCCCGGCCTTCCAACATATCGGTCCACCATTGCAAGCGGACCTCTCCCGGAAGAGGTTGAGTGACCTGGGTATGGACCCGGCAAACCTCAACATTGAAGGCATAAAGCGCCAGAAGAGCGCGCCGTCGCGGGGTCGGTGCGAACAGCGTGGAAACATAGCGGGTAAAGTCGTGCGAACGAACGAGATCCACGCAAAATCCGGCTGCCTCCTTTTCGACCATCGAATTATTCATGGGACCGCAATCAGCGCGGCCGCTACGCGCCGCCGCTCGCCCACCATGATGTTGTAGGTGCGGATCGCCGGTCCTGTCTGCATGACGTCGAGCCCGATTTGAGCCGTCCGTAATGCGTCACGCAAGCTCCGCGGAGGAATCCAAATGTCGGCTCCGCTGCCAACGATCAAGGTATCGATTTCATCGGCGAACGCCAGAACACGCGCAAGCGAGTGCTCGTCGATCTCGGCGGGGTTTGTCACTGGCCAAGCCCAAACTCCCCGAGGCAAACACAGCAGCGAACCGCGATGCGACATGCCGGAGAAAGCAAAGCCGCCTTTGCCGTAAGCATCGATCGGTGCCGACCTCGGAAAATGTGGGGCGTCCGACGGCGTGGTTGTCTGTTTGGGCATGTCTTGTCCGAAAACCGGTTCCCACTTTTCGGGATCATGCCCGCGCATCACTTCTTTTGCGGCGTGTCCGGTGCATCGGCACGGTTGGTGCCGACGCCAAGATAGATCAGGATCGGGGCGGCAATGAAGATCGAGGTGTATGTGCCGACCAACACCACGCCGAACATCATCACCGCCGTGAAGCTGTGAATTGCGTTCCCGCCGAACAACAGCAGCGCGAGAAGGGCCAGCGTCACGGTAAAGTGCGTGATGATGGAGCGCGATAAAGTCGAATTGATGGACTCGTTGAGGAGTGCGGGCATCGGCATTTTCTTGTAACGGCGCAGCATTTCGCGAATACGGTCATAGATGACAACCGTGTCGTTCAAGGAATAACCGAGGATGGTCAAAAGCGCGGCGATACTGGTGAGGTCGAAATCGACCTGCGAGATCGACATAAATCCGATCGTGAGCACGATATCGTGGACGTTGGCGATCATGGCGCCGAGCGCGAACTGCCACTCAAACCGGAACCAGAGATAGATCAGGATCGCCAGAATAGCGAGCATCAGGCCGAGCATGCCATAAGCGAGCAATTCCCCGGAGACCCGCGGCCCCACAACTTCGACACGCCGGTAATCGACAGCTTCCCCCAGCGCGCCACGAACCTTCCGGACCGCTTCCTGCTGAGCCGCATCGCCACCGGGCTGTTCGGCCACCCGGATCAGAACGTCGGCGGGCCCGCCGAATTGCTGCAACTGGATGTCGCCAAGACCAAGACCGCTCAAGGTGGCGCGCATCGATGCAATATCGGCGTTGCCCGATTTGGCCTGCACTTCCAAAAGCGTGCCACCTTTGAAGTCGATGCCGAAATTCAAGCCATTGGTGAAAAACAACGTAATCGCGACGATCGACAACAGGGCCGAAATCGGAAAACTGATGCGGCGAAAGCGCGTGAAGTCGAAATGGGTGTTATCGGGCACAATCCGCAGCGACGGCAGAAGGCCGAATACGCTGACCACGGTCAGCACGGTAATCAGGACGCCCAGGGCGATAAGAACGAAATGAGTCAAAGCCGCATTCCCTTTAGATCGGCACATTCTGCGGCCGCCGCCACCTGACCCAGGCGGAGACGATGAGACGCGTCAGTTCGAAAGCGGTAAAGACCGTGGTGATGATGCCGATACCGAGCGTGACGGCAAAACCGCGCACCGGCCCGGTACCGATATAAAACAGGACGGCGGCGGCAATGAAGGTCGTGATGTTGGAATCGAGAATGGTTGCCAACGCCCGCTTGAAGCCAGCATCGATCGCCGAAATCGCGTTGCGACCTCCGCGTAATTCTTCACGAATGCGTTCATAAATCAGCACGTTGGAGTCGACTGCGATGCCGACCGTCAGCACGATGCCAGCGATTCCCGGTAACGTCAGCGTCGCATTGAGAAGTGACAAGACGCCGAAGATCATGGCGACGTTGATGGCGACCGCGATATTGGCGAACACGCCAAAGAGACGATACGTCACCAGCATGAACACGATGACCATGATCGAGCCGACATAGGCGGCGAGTTCGCCCTTTTCGATCGAATCCTGGCCAAGACCTGGGCCGACCGTGCGCTCCTCGATGATCGTGAGCGGAGCAGGCAGTGCGCCGGCGCGCAACAGGATGGCGAGATCGTTGGCCTGTTGAACGGTGAAATTGCCCGAAATTTGCCCCTGCCCGCCTGGGATCCGCTCTTGAATCACTGGCGCCGAAATCACCTTGCCGTCAAGCACAATGGCGAACGGCTCCTTCACGTGTTCATCGGTGGCCTGCGCGAATTTCCGCGAGCCCGATGTATTGAACTTGAACGACACGATCGGCTGGCCGTTGCGCTGATCGAATCCAGGCTGCGCGTCAATGAGCTCCCCACCGGAGACCAACACCTGCTTCTTGATGACATAAGGCTGTGGATTCGACGGATCGGCGCTCGGAAGCAATTCCGAATCGGGCGGCACGCCACTCCGTTGGGCCTGATCCGGCGACACCGTCAGATCAACCATACGGAATTCCATCTTGGCGGTCTTGCCCAGGATATCCTTGAGGTGCGACGGGTCCTGCAAGCCCGGCACCTGCACAAGAATGCGGTCCGCGCCCTGGCGCTGGATCAGCGGCTCCACGGTGCCGAGTTCATTGACGCGCTTCTCGACGATCTGGATCGATTGCTCGACCGCCTGCCGCACCCGGTCGGTGATTGCCGCCGGAGGGATGGTCAAGCGGATCGTTCCGCTTCCCGTGTCCGCCACTTCAAGGCTGCGCTGGCCATTCGAACCGAGCAGGCCGCCGAGCGGCTGCGACAGTTCGCGCAACTTGCTCAAAGCGGCCGCATGATCGGTATCCTTGGTGATGCGTACCTCGACGGCGTCGTTACGCACATTAAGACCGGTATAAACGATCCTGGCTTCGCGCAGCACCTTACGTGCGTCGTCGCGAATCTGATCGAGCTTTTCTTTTTTGACGTAGTTGGAATCGACCTCCAGCAACAGGTACGAACCGCCCTGAAGATCGAGACCCAACACAAGGTGGCGCTGAGCCCAGGTCGGCCAGGTCTTGACGGTCGCTTCCGGGAAAAAATTCGGAACCGCGCAGAGGCACACGACGAACGCCGTCAGGATGATCGCGAGCGCTTTCCACCGCGTGAAATACAGCATCGACTTGGCCTGTGTCAGATATCGAAAAGGAACGCGATTTTCGCGTCAGCTCGCCGCGCTATCTTCCTTAACTGAATCGGCCTTTTCTTTGGCCGGCTCGCCCTTGGCGCGCACGCCGGAGATCATTTGCCGCATCTGCCGCACGCGGACGCCGTCGGAGATTTCGAATTCGATCTGATCGTCATCGACGACTTTCGTGACCTTGCCGACCAACCCGCCCGACGTGACGACCGTGTCGCCACGGCGGATGTTCTTCACCAACTCCGCGTGATCCTTCACCTTCTTCTGCTGCGGGCGCAAAATCAGGAAATACATGATCACAAAGATCAGCGCGAAGGGCAGAAGCGACATCAACATGCCGTTGGCATCACCGCCGCCCGCGGCCTGGGCAAACGCAGGGGTAATCAGCATTCGGACAATCCTTGTGAAACGGGAATGAACCGGTCACGCCTTCGCGCCGGTCCGGATAATTCGCGCGGGACTATAGCGGCCGCGGTCCTAATTGCAACGCCGCCCAAACCTTCATTTGGACCGCTTGCAGGCCCGTGCAAGGCCCGTTAAGGGTTCGCGGTCAGGAACGCCAAAATGTCGAAAAAACCGTCAAAAAAAGCCCCACGCCTCGCGGCAAAGCCGGTGCGGAAAGAAAGGCCGCGTGTGGTGACAAAAAACCGTCCCACATCGTCCCCCCAACCTGAGACGGCCGAGCGGATTGCGCGGGCGCTCGAAGCCATCGCCACCCACCTCACTATGGCCGCGCCGGCGTCCGACAGCGGTGCGACTCTGCACCGCGCCGACGCCTTCATCTGGCACCCGAACGGGCGGCTCGCGCCTGTTTCCCAAGTCGCCCGCGTCGATATCGGACTGCTCAAGGGCATCGACCGGATGCGTGACATCCTGATCGAGAATACCGAGCGCTTCGCCCGGGGATTGCCGGCCAACAACGCGCTGTTGTGGGGCGCGCGCGGCATGGGCAAATCGTCCCTGGTCAAAGCGGCGCATGCCAGCATCAATTTCAACCGCAAGCCCGCCGAGCGGCTGAAGCTGATCGAAATTCACCGCGAGGATATCGAGAGCCTTCCCGCCCTCATGGATATTCTGCGCAATTCACCATTCCATTTCATCGTCTTTTGTGACGACCTCTCCTTCGATGGCAACGACGCCTCCTACAAATCATTGAAAGCGGTGCTCGAAGGTGGAATCGAGGGCCGCCCGGATAACGTGATCCTTTACGCGACCTCTAACCGCCGGCATCTTCTCTCGCGCGAGATGATCGAAAACGAACGCTCCACCGCGATCAATCCGGGCGAAGCGGTGGAAGAAAAGGTTTCACTCTCGGATCGGTTCGGCTTGTGGCTTGGCTTCCACCGATGCAGCCAGGACGAATATCTGGCGATGGTGAGCGGCTATTGTAGCCATTTCGGCATCAAGCTCCCCAGTGAAGAGCTTGAACGCGAGGCGCTCGAATGGTCCACCACGCGCGGCTCGCGCTCAGGCCGTGTAGCCTGGCAATTCACGCAAGAGCTCGCGGGACGGCTCGGCGTGCGAATCAAGCCCCATTGAGGAACTGCAAGGGATCAACGGGCGCCGAATTTTTCCGGATTTCGAAATGAAGCTGGGGCGAGCCCACCTCGCCTGATTGTCCGGATTTGGCGATAACCTGGCCTCGTTTAATGGTGTCGCCACGCTTCACCAGAAGCTCGCTGGCATGGGCATAGGCCGTCACATAACCGTTCGGATGACGGATAAGAACCAGATTGCCATATCCCTTGAGTTCATTGCCGGAATAAGCGACCACGCCATCTTCCGCGGCCTTGACCGGGGTGCCTTCCGGCACCGCCAGATTAATACCATCATTGGCCTTGCCATTGGTCTTGGCGCCGTAACTCGTGATGACCTTGCCGCGAACCGGCCAACGGAAGGTCGGCAAGGCGCCAGTGGCTTCCGCCGCCTTAACCGAGGTCTCCGCCCCTGGGCCGTCTTCAACATTTGTCGTTTGCGCCAGCCGTGCCTTTTGCGACGAATCGGCAGATCCCGCCGCCACTTTAGTAGCGGACCCCCACGATGTTGGCGCCGCCTGAGCGGACAACCCAGCGGACGCTGCCGATTTCAAGGGCACTGTGAGCTTCATGCCGAGGGCAAGTTTGGCGGTCGGTTCGATACCGTTGGCTTTGGCAAGTTCGGCCACGGACATGTGGTTACGCCGCGCAATACCGGCGAGCGTTTCGCCGCGATTGACGACATGGATCACCGGCACCGAAGTGACGGCAACGGGTTTGGTCGCGGGTGCCGTCATCGCCGGAACCGCCATCGCGGCACTGGAACGGGGAATGATCAGTTGTTGGCCCGGGGACAGGACACGTGGGCCCTTATACCCATTGGCCTGTAAGATTGCCGCCGGCGTCACATTGTAACGGCGCGCCAGGATTTCGAGCGAATCGCTGGTACCGACAATGATGGTGGTGCCTTGGGTCGGACCATGCGCGGCGGCAACCGAATTCGGGACACTGCCGGTCGCTTCGATGGGGTGGGACGGCGGGGTATAGGAAGCCAGTCCACGGCCGCCTCCGGAAACCCCACGGCTCGCCGCTGGATAAGATTGCGGCGAAGAAATCACTGGCGGATTATTTTGCGATTGCGGCCGCGCATATTGCGGCAGTTCGCGGCGCTCCACCGGCGGGGTCGAGACAGCAGCGGTGGTGTCGGGCTGGGAAGCGAAGGGATTTTGCGAAAGGCGGGACGTCATGTCGGCGCTACAGCCGGCAAAGCCAATCGACATGAGCGTCAGCACCGCAACAGACGGCACGCGACGCGAGCAAAGCAACTCAAATACCCCAGACATGGTTACTCACTCGAACACAACAAAACGCTGTTTTGAGTAAACACGTACCGAGTAAACAACCGCTTAAAGTTGGATTAAGACGTTGGCGGGGAAAGCCGATCCGGGTTTTTACAGCTCGCCCGCAATACCAGGCAGTGCCGGCACGAACCGCACCGTCACGAGCTCCCTGCGCTCGAAACCGTCACCTGTTCTTGCAAGACGGATAAGCGTTTGGGTGCCGTGATGGGGGCCGACCGGGGCGATCAACACGCCGTCGGGCGTGAGCCTTTGGACGAGCGCATCGGGAATCTGCGCCAACGCGGCGGTGGCGATAATGCGATCGAAATCACCCACTTCCGGCGGTAGGTTAAAGCCGTCTCCCAGCATCACTTCGACATTATCGCAGCCTAGTTTTGCAAGCCTCGCTCGGGCTTGCTCCGCCAAAGTCCGGTACCGCTCGACGCTTAAGACATGACCGCAGAGATGCGACAGGATGGCGGCCTGATATCCGGAACCGGTGCCGATTTCGAGGACCCGGTGGCGCTTGTGCAAATTCAGTTGTTCGGTCATGTAGGCCACCACAAAGGGCTGGCTGATGGTTTGCCCGCATGCGATTCCCAGCGCCGTATCGTGATAAGCGTCCGCGCGGTCGTCTGGCTCGACAAACATTTCGCGGGGAACATCCTCCATGGCGCGCAGCACCGTCTGGTCGCTAATCCCGCGCCGCCGCAAATTGAGCTGGAACATCATTTTTTGGGGCGGATTTGGGCTATCGGGCATGAAGGTCCACGCGCGGGCTCAAGAGGGATACAGGCGATGTGGCATCTGATGCCACAAACGTCCAGATTTTAGGAAACATAGAGCATTTTCGAGCGAAAGCCTGCCCCGGACATTCGGGAGTGGGGTTTGCGTGACGAAAATCGCTCAAATGGCAAGGCGCGGGTGCAATTTGGATAAATCGTCACCACGCTTTAACTCTTTGGTTGAGCATGATCTTTTCGAAAAAACCGCTTCACACTTTACGCTAACGTGGCCCTTTGGGTCCGGATCATGCGTCAGCATTTAAATCTTTTTCTCATCCCTCACAGTGATGATCCTTCCCCCACCCCTTCAAGCGGGACGGGACCCGTTTGCGCCCATCAGAAGCTCCGCCGCAAAACCCTTTGATGTTCCGCCACAGGTCGAGATTGCGCCTCATGCCAATATTTGCGATCCTCCACGAAGGGTGGACAAGGTTTTTTGAATGATTGCGACGCGATCAGGCGGTTCGGTGTTCCTCGTCGAGGACGAGGTCATGATCAGAATGATGGTCGCCGACATGCTTAGGGAGCTTGGCTACGACATTGCCGCGGAATCCGGCGACATCACCGAGGCCATCACGCTTGCGCAATCGGCCGAATTTGATTTTGCCATTCTCGACGTCAATGTGAACGGTAAGGTAATTTCTCCGGTTGCCGATCTCATCACGGCACGCAACCGCCCCTTCATCTTTGCGACCGGCTATGGGTCATCGGGGCTGCCCGCAGAATACCGCGACCGGCCGGCGCTGCAAAAGCCTTTCCAGATCGAAACGCTGGCGCGCGTCATTGAACACACGCTCAACCACACGGCGGCTTAACGGCACGGCGCCTGATCCCCGGTTTTTAGCTTTATTTCAGCGTGGACTTCAGCGCTTGTGAAAATACGTCATCGGTGCGGTCGAGCCGCAGCGGCGTGACCGATACGTAACGCGAGGCGAGCGCCCAAAGATCGGTCCCCTCGGCGGGGACATCGACCTTCGCGAGTCGCTCGAAC
>DATGJS010000219.1:0-4759 GCA_035295025.1 Bradyrhizobium sp. | reverse complement strand
CGTTCACAGAAACCCAATAAAATCAGGCATTTATTGCAAGCCCGATGGCGTCGTGTGTACCAGTCTTGTGTCTCAAAGTCGACCGAATTTTGCTCCCACCCACGGCGCCAAAATGCGTCCGAGATTCTTCTAAAGCGCGATGAGATTTAGTCGAATCGTCATCGCGCTTTAATTCTTTGTTTGAGCATGATCTTTTCGGAAAACCGCTTCACACTTTTCCGGATCATGCTCTAGGGTCCGGATCATGCTCCAACCGGCGAACAAGGTTAACGGGCTTGCGTCTTTCACGATGTCCCACCCTTCGGGTCGAGGCCACCCTTGGCCTCGATGAAGCCAATGATGCGAACCAAGCCCTCGCTTTTTTTCAGATTGGTCATCACAAAGGGCCGCTCGCCGCGCATCCGCTTGGCATCCATCTCCATCTTCTCCAGCGACGCTCCGACATAAGGGGCGAGGTCGATCTTGTTGATCACCAGCAAATCCGACCGGGTGATGCCGGGCCCTCCCTTGGACGGAATTTTGTCGCCGGCGGCAACGTCGATCACATAGATCGTCAAATCCGCGAGCTCCGGCGAAAATGTCGCGGCCAAATTATCGCCGCCGGACTCGATCAACACCACGTCGAGGCCAGGGAATTTGGCGCGCATATCGGCAACCGCCGCCAGATTCATCGAGGCATCCTCGCGGATGGCGGTGTGCGGGCAACCGCCGGTCTCGACACCGGCAATCCGATCCGCCGTCAACGACCCCGAGCGGACCAGAAATTCGGCATCCCATTTGGTGTAGATGTCGTTGGTGATCGCGGCGATGTCGTAACGCTCGCGCATCGACTTGCATAGCAAATCCATCAGCGCGGTTTTTCCCGATCCCACGGGACCTCCGATGCCGACGCGAAGCGGGCCGTGTGATTTAGACATGCCTATCGCTCTTTCCCTTGTTTGACCGACAACATCATGATCGGAACAACCTCGTATATTGCGTCTCGTGCCGCATGCCGGCGAGATCGGCGCGAAAGGTCGCGCTGCCGAGATCGTCGAGCGAGGCCGACAACGCGCGCTTTGCGGTCGCCGCCACGATCCCCTCCAACCGCGCCAACAGACGCTGGCTATCGGTCTGTCCGAGTGGGATGAGACGCGCGCCGGCCGATATCCAGTTCGAGGTCAGCGCATGAAGAAAGGCGTGGACCAATGGTGCCTGCGGAACATGATGCGCGGCGCCGACGAGGCCGACCGCGACCGGATAGGCGAAGGCGCCTTGACAAGCCGCCATCGACCGATCGAGCGAGGCCGCATGCCAGGCGGCACGCGCGATCTCGATAAAGGCTTTGCCTTGCGCCATGGTTTCGAGCTGGCGTTCGCGCGAGGGCGCCCATGCGAAAGCGAGCTCGGCGATCTCAGCCAAACGCGCGGTATCGTTGGCCGATGCGGCCAGATGCGTCTGCGCCAGGAAAATGCCGTCGCAGATTCCCGCGCCGTCCACCAGAAGCGAGGCGAGCCAGGCTTGCAGCGACGCGGCATCCGAGATATCGCCGGCTTCCACCGCCCATTCGATGCCGCTCGAATAGGAAAAGGCACCGACCGGAAATGACGGTGACAGCCATGTCATCAACCGGTAGAGCGCGGCGGCTTCACTTTCACGCATTCCCACTACATCAAGCGGCGGTCCCTCGTCCGCTGCTCCCGCGTTTGCTCTCGGCATTTCCCCTGCCGCGCTCCGCCACAACCGGGGCGGCTTATTTGCGGTCATGAGCATGGGAATGGTCGTGATGATGGTCATGGCCGCAATGATCATCATGGTGATGGTGATCGTGATGATGATGGGCGGTGTGGTCATGCGCGGCGTGATCTTGATCGGCATGAGCGTGCGGCGTGACGGCCGCATAGGCGCCGCCCTCGGGATCGAACGGCGCTTCGATCTCGACGATCCGCGCGCCCAGCCCGTGCACCATCGCTTCGATCACGTGATCGCGCCGGATGCGCAATCCCCTCGCCATGATCTGGGTCGGCAAATGACGGTTGCCGAGATGCCAGGCGATCTGCACCAGATGTTGCGGGTCCTTGCAGCGAATTTCCACCAAGGGCTCCGGCGCCGCCACGACCTCGATCAGCCGGCCATCTTCAAGCACCAGCGCATCCCCGCCACGCAACGCAATCGCATTTTCCAAATCGAGCAGGAATTCAAGCCCGCGCGTGCCCGTCATCGCCACGCGCCGGCGGTGACGATCGTCGAAATCGAGCACGACCGTATCGGCCGGAGATTCGTTCCAGCGATATTGTCCGCGCACCTGCACCGCGCGGATCATAACCGAAAGCTCCGTGGATCCGGTTTCGAAATTCGATCTCCCGGCATCATCATGAATATCGCCTCAATACATGAAATAGCGCTGCGCCATCGGCAGCACGTCGGCGGGCGCACAAGTGAGAAGCTCACCGTCGGCGCGCACTTCGTAAGTCTCGGGATCGACCTCGACCCTGGGCGTGGCGCTATTATGGATCATGCTCTTTTTGGAAATGCCGCCGCGGGTATTCTGCACGGCGTAAAGTTTTTTATTGATGCCGAGCTTTCGCGCCAGTCCCGACGACACCGCGGCCTTGGAGGCGAACACCACCGAAGAGGCGGTCAGCGATTTTCCGAAGGCGGCAAACATCGGCTGGTAATGCACCGGTTGCGGGGTCGGGATCGAGGCGTTGGGATCGCCCATGGGCGCGGCCACGATCGAGCCGCCCTTGATGATGCATTCGGGCTTGACGCCAAAGAACGCCGGCTGCCACAGCACGAGATCGGCGAGCTTGCCTTTTTCCACTGATCCGATCAGCTTGGAGACGCCATGGGCGATCGCGGGGTTGATGGTGTATTTGGCGATGTAGCGCTTGACGCGCAAATTGTCGTTGTCCCTGCCCTTGTCTTCGGCAAGCGCGCCGCGCTGCTTCTTCATCTTGTCGGCGGTCTGCCAGGTGCGGATGATGACCTCACCGAGCCGGCCCATGGCTTGCGAATCTGACGACATCATCGAGAGCGCGCCGAGATCGTGCAAAATATCTTCCGCCGCGATCGTCTCTTTGCGGATGCGGCTTTCGGCGAACGCCAGGTCTTCCGCGATCGAGGGATCGAGATGGTGGCACACCATCAACATGTCCAGATGCTCGTCGATGGTGTTGCGGGTGAACGGGCGAGTCGGATTGGTGGAAGACGGCAACACGTTCTTTAGGCCCGCGATCTTGATGATGTCGGGCGCGTGGCCGCCGCCGGCGCCTTCGGTGTGGAAGGCGTGGATGGTGCGGCCCTTGAACGCCTTTACGGTGTCCTCGACGAAACCGGATTCGTTGAGCGTATCTGAATGCAACATCACCTGAACGTCATAGTCATCGGCGACGGACAGGCAGTTATCAATCGCGGCCGGCGTCGTGCCCCAATCCTCGTGCAGCTTGAGCGCACAGGCGCCAGCCTTGATCATCTCCACCAACGCGGCCGGTCGCGCCGCATTGCCCTTGCCGGAAATGCCGAGATTGACCGGAAACGCGTCGAACGACTGAATCATCCGCGCGATGTGCCATGGGCCGGGCGTGCAGGTCGTCGCATAAGTGCCATGCGAAGGCCCGGTGCCGCCCCCTAACATCGAGGTGACGCCCGACATCAGCGCGTGCTCGATCTGTTGCGGGCAGATGAAATGAATATGGCTGTCGAAGCCACCGGCGGTGAGAATCTTGCCTTCGCCGGCGATGATGTCGGTGCCGGGACCGATCACGATCGTCACATTTGGCTGGATGTCGGGGTTACCGGCCTTGCCGATGCCGGCGATCATGCCGTCCTTGATCGCGACGTCGGCCTTCACGATGCCCCAGTGATCGACGATCAGCGCGTTGGTGATGACGGTGTCGGCGGCACCTTGCTTGTTGGTGACTTGGGATTGGCCCATGCCGTCGCGGATCACCTTGCCGCCGCCGAATTTCACTTCCTCGCCATAGGTCGTGAAATCCTTTTCGACCTCGATGATGAGATCGGTGTCGGCGAGCCGAACTCGATCGCCCGTGGTCGGGCCGAACATGTCGGCATAGACGGAACGCTTGATTTTCACGGACATGATCTGGCTCCCGATTTCAGGTCGTCATCCTGAGGCGCGAGCCCTCTGGGGCGAGCCTCGAAGGATGATTGGATTCGTACACCTGGCCCATCCTTCGAGGCGCGCAAGAAAGCGCGCGCACCTCAGGATGACGCCGGTGCGTGCGGCGAGGGTTTACAGGAATGCCGTTCACAGCTTCCCCATCACATCGCCGCGGAAACCGTAGACGATGCATTTGCCCGCCAATGCCACGAGCCGCACCTCGCGCGTCTGCCCCGGCTCGAAGCGCACGGCCGTGCCGGCCGGGATGTCCAGGCGAAATCCGCGGGCCAGCGCGCGATCGAAATGCAGCGCCGGGTTGGTCTCGAAGAAGTGATAGTGCGAGCCGACCTGGATGGGGCGATCGCCGGTGTTCGACACCTCCAGGCGTACCGTCGGGCGTTTTTCGTTCAGCGTGATGCTGCCGGCGGCGACCTCGATGGCGCCGATGCCCATCGGCTTCGCCCCGCGGATGGGATGATGCACGGTGACCAGCTTCGTGCCGTCGGGGAACGTCGCCTCGACCTGGACCTCGGTGATCAGCTCGGCGATCCCGTCCATGACGTCGTCGGCGCGCAAGAGCTCCGCGCCGGCGCTCATCAGATCGGCGACGGTGCGGCCTTCGCGTGCGCCTTCGATGATCGCCGCCGAGATGTACGC
>DATGJS010000218.1:0-16424 GCA_035295025.1 Bradyrhizobium sp. | reverse complement strand
GCAAACAGGAAGAACATGAAAAACAGTTTTAAGCCGAACCAAACCACACCCGGCACCCAGGTGAACGGCGGAAAATTCACCGGCGGCAACCAGCCGCCGAGAAACAGGATCGTCGCCATCGCGCACATCGTGGCAATCGCGACATATTCGCCGAGCATGAACAACAGATACGGCGTCGAGCCATATTCAACCATGAAGCCGGCCACCAATTCCGATTCCGCCTCGACCAGATCGAATGGCGGGCGATTGGTTTCGGCGAGCGCGGAAACGTAAAACACCACGAACATCGGAAACAACGGCCACACATACCAATTCAGGATGGTGAGCTGCGGCAAACCGATCAAATTGGCAAATCCGCGCGTATTCTGTGCTTCGACCACGGCGGAAAGGTTGAGCGAACCCGCGCACAACAAAACCGTGATGATCACAAAACCGATCGATACCTCATAGCTCACCATCTGCGCCGCCGAGCGCAAGGCTGCGAGGAAAGGATATTTCGAATTCGACGACCAGCCGGCCATGATGATGCCGTAGATCGACAGCGACGAAATCGCGAAAATATAGAGAATGCCGACATTGATATCGGCGATCGCCCAACCGAGATTGGTCGGAATCACCGCCCAAGCGGCGAGCGCAAGCACGCAAGACACCAGCGGCGCCAGCAGGAACACGCCCTTGTTGGCGCCGGCGGGAATGATCGGCTCCTTCAGCACGAACTTCAAAAGATCGGCAAAGGATTGCAGGAGACCCCATGGCCCCACCACGTTCGGGCCGCGGCGGATCTGCACCGCCGCCCAGATCTTGCGATCGGCGAGCAGGATATAGGCGATCGCGATCAGGAGAACGACCAGCAACAACAGGCTTTCGGCGACCATAACGATCAGCGGCCAGAGGAAGCCGGTCCAGAACGCGCTTGCGAAAAATTCCATCATTGGGTCCCGTTCACTCCGCAGCCGTCAGCATTTGACCCGACGCCAAACGCGAACATTCGGCCATGACGGCGGATGCCCGCGCGATCGGGTTGGTCAGGTAAAAATCCACAACCGAAGCCTTGAACGGAACCTTTTCGATCGTGCCACCCCGCGCGGCGAGCGCCTTGAGATCGGCGGCATTTCCCGACGCGATCTGATCGATCCGGATCATATGCGGCGCCGCCTTGAAGATCGCTTGCCGCAGCGCGGCCAATGAATCGAACGGCAATTTCTTAGCCAGCACCTCCGACAGCGCGCGAATGATCGCCCAATCCTCGCGCGCATCACCAGGCGGAAAGCCCGCCCGATTGGCCATCTGCACGCGGCCCTCGGTATTGACGAAAAGGCCGGATTTTTCGGTGTAAGCCGCGCCCGGCAGGATCACATCGGCGCGGTGAGCGCCCGCATCGCCATGGGTGCCGATATAGACCACGAAGGTGCCATCCGGCACCTTGATCTCGTCGGCCCCGAGCGAAAACAGCACATCGAGCGTACCGAAGGTCGTCATCTGCGCGACATTCAATCCACCGGCGCCGGTGGCAAAGCCGATATCGAGCGCGCCGACGCGGGAAGCCGTGTTTTGCAACACCGCAAAGCCGTTCCAACCCTCCTTGACGGCACCGACATCGAGCGCAAGCTTGACAGCCGCCGACAGCACGGCGGCACCATCATGCCGCGTAGTCGCGTCCGCGCCGACCAACACGATCGGATTTTTGGCCTTCTTCAGTACCTCGGCGAATGAATGTTTGCCGGCGGCGACATCATTCAGGGAGTCAACGCCCGCCCCGAGATAATCGTAAGTGTAGGTCAAATCGGCCTTGGTGCCGATCACGCCGACCTTGAGTTGACCGGTGCGCCAGCGCTTACGAATCCGCGCATTGAGAACGGCCGCCTCTTTGCGGGGGTTAGACCCCACGATCAAAAGCGCGTCGGCCTGTTCGATCCCCGAAATCGTCGGATTGAAAATATAAGACGCACGGCCGGCTTTGACGTCAAAAGCGTCGCCGCCTTGTACGGCCAGATTGACCGAACCGAACTTGGCCAGGAGCTCCCTAAGCGCGAACATCTCTTCGATCGCCGCCAGATCGCCGGCGACGGCGCCAATCCGTTTGCCGTCGGTACGGGTCATCTTCGCCGCAATTGCCTCAAAGGCCTGAGGCCACGACGCCGGCTGAAGCTTGCCGCCTTCCCTGATATAGGGACGGTCGAGCCGCTGCGTGCGCAGACCATCGACAACATGGCGGGCTTTGTCGGAAATCCATTCCTCGTTTACCGCCTCATTAACCCGCGGCAGAATCCGCATCACCTCGCGGCCCCTGGTATCGACGCGAATCGCCGAACCCACCCCATCCATCACATCGATCGATTGGGTCTTGCCGAGCTCCCAGGGACGCGCGGCAAACGCGTAAGGTTTCGAGGTCAACGCGCCGACCGGACAGATATCGACGAGATTGCCCTGCAACTCCGAGGTCAGCGCCGTCTCGAGATAGGTCGTGATTTCCATGTCCTCGCCACGGCCGGTCGCGCCCATCTCCGGCACGCCGCAGACTTCGGCGGCAAAGCGGACACAACGCGTGCACTGAATGCAACGATTCATCGAGGTCTTGACCAGCGCGCCGAGATATTTGTCCTCGACCGCGCGCTTGTTCTCGGCGAAGCGGGACGTATCGACGCCATATCCCATCGCCTGATCTTGAAGGTCGCACTCGCCACCCTGGTCGCAAATCGGGCAATCGAGCGGATGGTTGATCAGCAAAAATTCCATCACGCCTTCGCGCGCCTTTTTCACCATCGGCGAACGGGTCGAAATCTCCGGCGGTTCGCCGTTCGGGCCCGGCCGGCAATCGCGCACGCCCCAGGCACAACTCGCCACGGGCTTAGGACCACCCTTCACCTCGACAAGACACATCCGGCAGTTGCCGGCGATCGAAAGCCGCTCATGATAGCAAAAACGCGGAATCTCGGCGCCCGCGGCTTCGCAGGCCTGCAACAGCGTGTATTCCGCTGGAACCTCGATCTCTTTGCCATCGACGATGAGTTTGGTCATTGCTGTCTCAAGTCTTTCGCAGCTTGCAGTCGGGCGGGGTGACGCCGGCGCTTTTCAAGGAGGCCTTCACCCATTCCTGGGTGATGGCGCCATAGGTTTCAAGGTAAGTGGGCTCCGCCTGGTTTTTTTCGCACAGGAACGGCAGATGTGGCTTGAGATCATAGTCGCATGACGCACGCCACTCGCGACGGTCGGCGAATGCGGTCGTCGCTTCCTCGCAGGCATAGAGGAAATACGACACAAAGCTCTCATATTGAGTGAGCCCGTCATGACCGTCGGCTTTGATGGCATCATAGTCCGGAGCCGAGAATTTCGGATTCTTAACCGCCAGATCGGTATAGGCCAAAAACGCTTGCCGCGCGCTGACCTCGCGGTTGTTGGAGCGGATTTCGTTGATTTGAAACAGCACCGCCACGAAGCCGAGCAGCGCCACGGTCGCCTGCGCCATTTGCGCCAGCGTTCCGAATTTCTGCCAAAATGTGGCGGGCTGAGACATCACCGTTACTCCGCCGCGACCATACGCGCGGGGTCCAGCACGCCGGCATCGTCAATGTCCGCCTTGTGCGAATATTGGTCGATGCGCGCTTCGATCTCATGACGGAAATGCGCGATCAGGCCCTGGATCGGCCAGGCGGCCGCATCGCCGAGCGCGCAAATGGTGTGGCCCTCGACCTGCTTGGTCACTTCCAAGAGCATATCGATTTCGCGCTTATGGGCGCGGCCCTCCGCCATCCGCGTCAGCACCCGCCACATCCACCCGGTACCCTCGCGGCACGGCGTGCATTGACCACAGCTCTCGTGCTTGTAGAAATAGGAAATCCGCGCTATCGCCCGGATCAGATCGGTCGATTTATCCATCACGATCACGGCCGCGGTGCCGAGGCCCGAGCGCAATTTGCCGAGGCTGTCGAAATCCATCGGCGTGTCGATGATTTGGTCAGCCGGCACCATTCGCACCGACGAGCCGCCGGGAATGACGGCCTTGAGGTTACCCCAGCCGCCGCGAATCCCGCCGCAATGGCGCTCGATCAATTCGCGAAACGGAATGCCCATCGCCTCCTCGACGTTGCAGGGGCGCTCGACATGGCCGGAGATGCAAAACAGTTTGGTACCGACATTGTTGGGCCGGCCGATTGCAGCAAACCAGCCCGCGCCACGCCGTAAAATATCCGGGGCGACCGCGATCGATTCGACATTGTTGACGGTGGTCGGACAGCCATACAGACCGACATTGGCCGGAAACGGCGGCTTTAACCGCGGTTGGCCCTTCTTGCCTTCGAGACTTTCCAAGAGCGCGGTTTCTTCGCCACAAATATAAGCGCCAGCGCCATGCGTCACATAAAGGTCGAACGGCCAGCCATTGACGTTGTCCTTGCCGATCAGCTTCGCCTCATAGGCTTGATCGACCGCGGCCTGCAAATGCTCGCGCTCACGGATGAATTCGCCGCGCACATAGATGTAGCAGGCATGCGCGCCCATCGCGAAGCTCGCAATCAGGCAGCCTTCGACCAACAGATGCGGATCGTGCCGCATGATCTCGCGATCCTTGCAGGTGCCGGGTTCGGACTCGTCCGCGTTCACCACCAGATAGCTCGGCCGCCCGTCGGTCGATTCCTTCGGCATGAACGACCATTTCAACCCGGTCGGAAATCCCGCCCCACCCCGGCCGCGCAAGCCCGAAGCCTTCATCTCACCGATGATCCAATCGCGGCCCTTGTCGATGATCGATTTCGTGCCATCCCAAGCGCCACGGCGCCGCGCGCCTTCAAGGCCCCAATCGTGCAGGCCGTAAAGGTTCTTGAAGATGCGGTCCTTGTCGTCGAGCATGATCAGGCTTCCCGGGATTGAAGATCGCGCATCACGTGGTTTCCTTCAGCGTTGTCGGTCCGCCCACGGGCGCGGAGAATTGGCGATTGATCTGCGGTCCCGGCTTCGGCGGTTGGCCCGAGGCAAAACCGTCGAGCACCTTGCCGAAGCTTTCCTTGGTCAAATCCTCATACGTGTCCTTCCAGATCAAAACCATCGGGGCGTTCACGCAGGCGCCCAGGCACTCGACTTCTTCCCAGCTAAAATTTCCGTCCTTGGACAAATGAAATGGCTCGTGATGGATGCGGCTCTGGCAGACCTCAATGAGATCGCCCGCTCCACGCAGCCGGCACGGCGTCGTGCCGCACACTTGAACATGGGCTTTCTTCCCCACCGGCTGAAGCTGGAACATGGTGTAAAAGGTCGCGACTTCCAGCACGCGGATATAGGGCATGTCCAACAACTCAGCGACCGCGCGGATCGCGGCCTCCGATACCCAACCCTCGCTCTGCTCCTGAACGCGCCACAGGATCGCAATCACGGCCGAGGCCTGACGGCCTTCCGGATATTTTGCGATTTGTTGCTTGGCCCACGCCAAATTCTCCGGCGTAAACGCGAAGCTCGCGGGTTGAAGCTCTTTCGGTGCAAGGCGGCGAACGGACATCGTATTCAGTCTCTCATTGCATGCGGTGCGCCGCATTGGCGTTCAAGGCGTCAATCCGCTCTTGCCAGAAGCGACTAGCGGTGCCGAACACGTTGTAGCCAATGTGGGTCGAAACCTTGATCCGATCGAGAATCGAAAGCTCCGTCACGGTCTCCAAACGATTCGACCGGGGATCATAGACAATGAGCTTGAGCGGTGTCTGGTCGAGAATATAGCGCGACACCGTATGATGGGGGTCATTGCCGTGCTCTTCGCACATGATCACGCTGTCGGCCTGCAACAGCCGCGTCCCGCCTCTGATGGCTTCGATCTCAACACCTTCGACATCGAGCTTGATGAGATATTTGCCGTTCGGCGAGATTTTACCTTCGGTGAGAAGATCGTCGAGCGCCACGACCGGAACTTCCTCGCCGTCGCTCGCCGCATCGCCCGCAATGCTGAACGCCTCGTGCTTGGTCCCCGACAGCCACGCCGTTCCCTTTGCGGCGCCAATCGCGCATTTCAAGGTTTCGAAGCGATTGCCATTGACCTTCGCGTTATTGGCGAGCTTGGCGAAATTTTCCGACGACGGTTCGATCGCGATCGCCTTGTGCGCGCCGAACGGCCGGCTCGTCACCAACACCGACCAATAGCCGTAATTGGCACCGCAATCGAGCAGCGTATAATCGATATCGATGGAATGGCGGAACAGCAATTCCAACTCGCCCTCGTAACGATACGAGCGGTCGAGCAGTTTGCTCCAATAGCCGTCGCCATAGGGAAATTCGAACGTCGCATCTTCATCGAGCTTGATTGCGATGTTGCGTTCGGGCAGCATCTTGCGCAAAAGATTGGCACAGCCGATATAGCCGCGATGCGAGAAATGGGACGATATTTTCGAGCCCGTCACCAGCGCCAGGGCGGCCGTCCGCTCCCACAAATTGGCTCCATCAAGAGCCCCCGACGCCCGGTCGAACTGTATGGGTGGCGATGCCATCACCGATCGACCTCGCCGAACACGATGTCGAGCGACCCCAGGATGGCGGAAACGTCGGCCAAAAGGTGGCCCTTGCAGAGAAAATCCATCGCCTGCAAATGCGCAAAACCGGGCGCGCGAATCTTGCATTTGTAAGGCTTATTGCTGCCATCGGCGACGAGATAGACGCCGAACTCGCCCTTGGGCGCCTCGACCGCCGCATAGATTTGCCCGGCGGGCACGTGGAATCCTTCGGTATAAAGCTTGAAATGATGGATGAGGGCTTCCATCGAACGCTTCATCTCACCGCGGCGCGGCGGGAAAATCTTGTTGTCCTGCACCGCCACCGGCCCTTGGCCATCCGCGGCCCGCAGCTTGGCGATGCATTGCTTCATGATGCGAACGGATTGCCGCATCTCCTCCATGCGGAGGCAATAACGATCGTAGCAGTCGCCATTCTTTCCGATCGGGATGTCGAAATCCATCTCGGCGTAGCATTCGTAAGGTTGCGCCTTGCGAAGGTCCCATGCAGCGCCCGAGCCACGCACCATCACGCCCGAAAAGCCCCACTCCCAGGCCTGCTTGAGCGTAACGACACCGATATCGACGTTGCGCTGTTTGAAGATACGGTTTCCGGTGAGCAGCGTTTCAAGATCGTCGATCACGCTCGGAAAAGAATCGCACCAGGCATCAATATCGCCGATCAGCCGAGGCGGAAGATCCTGATGCACGCCGCCGATGCGGAAATAAGCCGCATGCATGCGCGAACCCGAGGCGCGTTCGTAAAACACCATCAGCTTTTCGCGTTCTTCAAAACCCCATAGCGGCGGGGTGAGCGCGCCGACATCCATCGCCTGCGTCGTGACGTTGAGAAGATGCGACAGAATGCGACCGATTTCGCAATAGAGAACGCGGATCAATTGGCCGCGCCGCGGCACATCGATGCCGAGAAGTTTCTCGGCCGCGAGACAAAAGGCGTGCTCCTGATTCATCGGCGCGACGTAGTCGAGCCGGTCGAAATAAGGAATCGCCTGCAAATAGGTCTTGTGCTCGATCAGTTTTTCGGTGCCGCGATGAAGCAGCCCGATATGCGGATCGACGCGCTCGACGACTTCGCCGTCAAGCTCCAGCACAAGGCGCAACACGCCGTGGGCCGCCGGATGTTGCGGACCGAAATTGATGGTGAAGTTGCGGAGGTTTTGCGGCTGCTGGTTCATTGTGCGGCTCCCGCTTGCTGGCGAGTAGCGAGTAGCGAGTAGCGAATAGCTGATGTCATTTGGGCTCTACCTTCGCCTTCTCATCACCCGGCAGCGGGTAATCGGCGCCTTCCCAGGGCGAGAGAAAATCGAATTTCCGGAATTCCTGGTTGAGACGCACCGGCTCGTAGAGCACCCGTTTTTCCTGGTCGTCGTAGCGCACCTCGACGAAGCCGGTGAGCGGGAAATCTTTCCGCAGCGGATGGCCGTCAAAGCCGTAATCGGTGAGAAGCCGCCGCATGTCGGGATGACCGACAAAAATCACGCCGTAGAGATCGTAGGTTTCCCGTTCGAACCAGTCCGCGCCGGGAAAGACCTCGATAATGGAGGGCACCTGGGTGTCCTCCCCGGCTTCCGCCCGCAAGCGGATCCGCGCATTCAGCGTCGGCGACAGGAAATGGTAGATCACGTCGAAACGCTTCTCGCGACCGGGGTAATCCACCGCGGTAACATCGATCAGGCTGACGAAGCGGCACGCCGGATCATCGCGAAGGTGACGGACGACATCGACGATCCGCGCCGCCGCCACATCCACCGTGAGCTGGCCGAACGCCACGGAATGGCCCGTCGCCGCGTCACCCATCGCGCCAACGATCGTCTGCCCCAGAGCGTCAAGCCTGCCGTCGTCCATGCCAAAAAGCCCTAGCGTTCGATGGTGCCGGTGCGCCGGATTTTCTTCTGCAACAGCATGACGCCGTAAAGCAGCGCCTCCGCCGTGGGCGGGCAGCCGGGCACATAGATATCGATGGGCACGATACGGTCGCAGCCGCGCACCACCGAATATGAATAGTGATAATAGCCGCCGCCATTGGCACACGATCCCATCGAGATCACGTAACGCGGCTCGGGCATCTGATCGTAGACCTTGCGCAGCGCAGGCGCCATCTTGTTGGTCAGCGTGCCCGCCACGATCATCACGTCCGATTGCCGCGGCGAAGCACGCGGCGCAAAACCGAAACGCTCGGCATCATAGCGCGGCATCGACATCTGCATCATCTCGACCGCGCAGCACGCCAAGCCGAACGTCATCCACATCAAGGAGCCGGTGCGCGCCCAGGTGATCAGATCGTCAGTGGCGGCGACGAAGAATCCCTTGTCGGACAGCTCACGGTTGACTTCGAGAAAGTATGGATCATTCGCGCCCACCGGCCGTCCGGTGGAGGGATCGATAATTCCGGTGGCGGCGGGGGCAACGACAGGTGCGAACCCCGGCCTTGTGGGTGCTGGGTTCAATCCCATTCGAGGGCACCTTTCTTCCATTCATAAGCAAAGCCGATGGTGAGCACCGCGAGAAATACCAACATCGACCAGAATCCGGTCGCGCCCAATTTTCCGAACGTCACCGCCCACGGAAACAGGAAGGCCACTTCCAGATCGAAGATGATGAAGAGAATGGCCACCAGATAAAAGCGCACGTCGAACTTCATGCGCGCGTCGTCGAATGCGTTGAAGCCGCATTCATAGGCGGAGAGTTTTTCGGGGTCGGGCTGTTGAAAGGCCACAAGGAACGGTGCGATCAAAAGTACGGCGCCGATCAGGCCGGCCACGGCGATAAACACCACCAACGGAAGGTAATTCTGCAAAATTCCGGTCATCGGCTGCGACCTTTTCCTGCGGATTTCGGCCGTCCGCAGATTCGTTCATTGGAATTGTTGCGAGGCTTAGCGCAGCGTCTCAGGGGGCGCAAGACAAGCTATCTTGACGGCTCGGCGGGGCCCCGAAGCGAGGCGGGAAAACTTGCCGAGGTCCAAATCAGGCCGGCCGTCCAGCGCGCGAGGGCCGCTTTCATCAATCACGCGGGACCCATTCCGCGGGACCGCGCAGGCCCCACCTCAAGATCGTGATTGTGGCGCCCGGTGGCGGCCGTCTTGGTTGCCAGCCTGAGAACGGGAGTCTCAGGTTTCACCTGTGCTCCGCCTATGGCGGGGCAGGCGGATGATCGTTATTTGACGGGAAAATAGGCGTGCCATCGAGGGGCGGCCCGAAAAAAATGGCGCGAGAGACGGGACTCGAACCCGCGGCCTCCGCCGTGACAGGGCGGCGCTCTAACCAACTGAGCTACTCCCGCGGATGCAGCGATCCTAAGACCGATCCGCGCAAAAAGAGGGATTAAAGGCGCACTCCCCGTTAGTCAAGGTTGTTGCGAATCCCCTTATACTCCAGGCCTTTTTGCAAGGCCGTTGCAAAAAATAGGCTGTTTTCAGGCAAAACGGCGTAGGCTCCACCGCAGCGAATCGTTTAAGGGCTGGTAATTCAGAGCTTCTTAAGAAGTGATCAACAATGAGGAGGGTCCAACATGGCAAAGAAGGCAGCAACCCCGGCGACCATCACGCTCAAGCATCTGGCCGCGGCCATCGCCGAGGATCAGGAATTGTCCAAAAAGCAGGCGGAAACCATCCTGACCGACCTGGTGACCCGGATCACCAAGCATCTGAAGAAGGGTGAGCGCATCCGCCTCGTTGGCCTCGGCATCCTCCAGGTCCGTAAGCGCGCGGCCCGCATCGGGCGCAATCCCGCCACCGGCGAGCAGATCCAGATCAAGGCGAGCAAGAAGGTCGCCTTCCGCGCCGCCAAGGAACTCAAGGAAGCGGTTTGATTGAACTAAGCCAGCCGTTTTGGAACCTTTGATGTCATTTCGGGGCAGGCACCGTCTGCGCCCCGGAGTGGCGCTACCCCAGCGCGGCATTTTCTGATACTCGCGGGCGATGACCGCGTGCCCCTCCATCACCTTCACCCATGGCGTGACCGAGCGCTTTTTGCGCTATGTGGTGATCGACACCCAATCCGATCCGGCCTCGCCGACCTGCCCCTCGACCGAAAAGCAGAAGAATTTAGGCCGCCTGCTGGTGGGCGAACTTCGGACCATGGGGCTTTCAGACGCCCATCTCGACGAACATGGTTACGTCTACGCCACGATCCCCGCCAATACCGAGAAACGGGTGCCGGTCATTTGTTTCTGCTCGCATATGGACACCTCTCCCGATTGCAGCGGCGCCGGTGTCCGGCCCCAGTTGTGGAAAAACTACCGAGGCGGTGACATCGCGCTGCCGGCCGACCCCGCGCAGGTGATCCGCGCGGCCGAACATCCACCGCTCGCCCACCAGATCGGCCACGACATCATCACCTCAGACGGCACCACGTTGCTTGGGGCCGACAATAAAGCCGGCATCGCCGAAATCATGGATGCGGCGGAATTCCTCACCTCGAACCCACACATCAAGCACGGCGCGATCAAGATTCTGTTCACGCCGGATGAGGAAATCGGCCGCGGCGTCGACAGGGTGGACTTAAAGAAACTTGGCGCCGAATTCGCCTACACCATTGACGGCGAAACCGCCGGTCACATCGAAGACGAAACCTTCTCCGCCGACGGCGTCACGCTCCTCATCGAGGGCGTCCCGACCCATCCGGGATTTGCCAAGGGCAAGATGGAGCACGCGATCAAGATCGCAGCCGCAATCGTCGAGCGCTTGCCCAAAGATACCTGCTCGCCGGAAACCACTGATGGCCGAGAGGGCTTCCTGCACCCCACCAATATTTCAGGCACGCTGGAAGCCGCCAATCTCGGTTTCATCGTGCGGGATTTCACCGAGGAAGGCTTGCGAGAAAAGGAAGTGTTGCTGGAGACCATCGTCCAGGACGTGATGCGGGACCACCCGCGCTCGACGTACCGGATCGAGATCAAACCGCAATATCGCAACATGAAACAGGTGATCGACCGCCATCCGCAGATGATCGAACACGCGATCGAAGCGATCCGCCGCGCCGGCCTCGCGCCGGTGAAAAGCGCGATCCGCGGCGGCACCGACGGCGCGCGCCTGTCGTTCATGGGACTGCCCTGCCCCAACATCTTCGCCGGCGAACACGCCTTTCACTCGCGGCTCGAATGGGTCAGCCGGCAGGACATGGAAAAGGCCGTGCAAACCATCGTTCATCTCGCGATGATCTGGGAGGAGCGGGCGTAAGGTTTCTCCGCATCCGTCATTGCGAGCCACCGGGTCGCGCGAAATGTGCGCTCACCATCCGTCATTGCGAGCGAATCGAAGCAATCCAGTACCGAGTGAAGATTCTGGATTGCTTCGTCGCTCACGCTCCTCGCAATGACGGTGATAGTTCGTCACGCCTTGGCCGTCACGATCCAGACCGCCGCTTCCAGCGGCACGCTCTCACCCTTCAGGTGAGGCGCCAGCACCTCGCGCATCGATTGGGTGGCGGCCGCAACCACCTCCGGCGGCTGGTCCGCAAGCGCCCGCGCCGCCGGCCCGAGTTCCAGCGCACTCTTGACCGCGACATCCATCCCCCGCCCAACCGCGATATCCAGCGCAAGGTTACACGGCTCCATCGCGACGTTCGAAAAGCCCGCCGTGCCCAGGATGCACTTGACCCTCGCATCGGATGCAAACGCGAACGGGCTCGGATCCTCCGGCCCAACCGGCGGCATTTTGGGAGCATGCCGATAGACCGCCTGCAAGGGCGTCATGAAAAACGGGTTCTCGCGCGGCTCGCGCCAGCAGGCAAAGGCGAGCCGACCCGATTGTCGCAATGCTCGCCGCAGATTGGCAAAGGACAAGGCGGGATCGGCGAAGAACATCACCCCGAACCGCGAGGCCAGCAGGTCGAAATGGTCCGGCGTAAACGGATGGATGGTCGCGTCCGCCAAAATGAAATCGATCGGGGCGTCCGGTGGCATTACTTCCCGGGCGCGCGCCAGCATGGGAGCGGAAATATCGATGCCCGTCACATAGCCGCCTCGGCCCGTGGCTTTCGCGAATGCGAAGGTGGTGGCGCCGCTGCCGCAGCCAACATCGAGAATGCGCTCGCCGGTTTTGATATGGGCGCGCTCGATCAGAAGATCGGCGACCGGCTGAAGCAGGATGTCCTGGACCGGCTGACGTTCAGCCCAGCGCCGGCCGCCGGCCCCGTTCCAATAGGCGATCTGGTCGGCATTTTGGACATGGCCTTGAGGTGTATCCATGGCTGAAAACCCGTTTCTGTCGTCTTCGTCCCTCAAACACTCGATGCGGGCAAGAAACGTCGGCATCGACAAAAGCCCGTCCATCCCATGACTTCGGCACGCATCATGCGATACCCCGCATGATCAGCGCGCGGCCGCGTTTCGATGTCAAATAAATTCGCCTCCACCCTATAGCATGGTTGTTGGGGTATCATTGTTAGAGTATGGCCCCTCTTCCATGTCGTTCCGAGGAAATCCGAATTGTTCGCAAACGAGAAATCAACCGTCATAGAGGTCGATGGGAAACGCGTGACACCTGAAAACAGCCATTGGCTAAAATCACGGCTTGCAAAATTAGTTCTGGCGCATTTGGCGGCGGGGTGCGCGGTGATAGGCTCACTTTATCCCGCCATTTTATTTGGAACGGCCATCATTGTCCCTCCCTTGATGGTCGTCGGTCCGATTTCGAACGTTCTCGATCCCTCACACTCCGATTGGATCTTGATCGGCATTATCCTATTTGGCGCTTGGCTTGGATTGGCCGGCGTAATGGCCGCTTGGCGGGCGACCTTCAACTACTTCGCTCACAATCTCTGGGCCGACGACAAGACAGAGCGCTGGCCTCCCTCAATCTCCGGGAGAGCGCAGATCGTTTTGATCATGCTGCTCGTTTTCGCCGGATTTGGATTTCTGGTGGCGATTGCAGCCGCAGCTTTTGAAAACCCGGGCAGCTCCGCGACCGGATAATCATCACGGGGTTAAGCGGGGCTATCCCACCGCCGCTTTTCAAAAATTCGATGATGGTGGTGGGCGGCTACGGATTCGAACCGCAGACCCTCTCGGTGTAAACGAGATGCTCTAACCAGCTGAGCTAGCCGCCCTCTGTCCACGTGTTTAGCCTCGCCGGCCCCTTTGACGCAAGCTCCGATCCGGCAGGCACTCTCCTCCTCGGATGACGCGCAAAAAACGGTGCCCGAAGGCGCCGTTTTTAGCATTCGCCGGTTCAGTGCGCGGTCAGTCCGCCGGAGGCTTCGTCGCCACCGTCAGACGCAACTGGCGGAACCTTGGTGGTATCCTCTTCCCAGACAATCGGGACAGGAGGCCGCACCAGAGCCCTGGAAATGACTTCGTCGAGCCGGGCGACCGGGATGATGTTCATTCCGCCCTTGATCGCATCGGAAATCTCCGTGAGATCCTTGGCGTTGTCTTCCGGGATCAGCACCGTCTTGATGCCGCCGCGCGCGGCCGCCAAGAGCTTTTCCTTCAAGCCGCCGATCGGCAATACCCGTCCCCGCAGCGTGATCTCGCCGGTCATGGCGACATCATGATGCACCGGGATTCCCGTCATGACGGAGACGATGGCGGTCGCCATGGCAACGCCGGCCGAAGGTCCGTCCTTCGGCGTCGCGCCTTCCGGCACGTGGACGTGGATGTCGCGCCTGTCGAACAAAGGCGGCTCGATGCCGAAGCCAACGGCGCGCGAGCGGACGAAAGACGCCGCCGCCGAAATCGACTCCTTCATCACGTCACGCAAATTGCCCGTGACCGTCATCTTGCCCTTGCCGGGCATCATGACGCCTTCGATCGTGAGTAACTCGCCGCCTACATCGGTCCAGGCCAACCCCGTCACGATGCCGACCTGATCGTCGCTCTCGATCTCGCCGAAGCGGTATTTCGGAACGCCAAGAAAATCTTCCAGCGTTTTTTCGGTGACCTTCACCGATTTCTTCTTCGAGATCATCAACTCCTTCACCGCTTTGCGGGCGAGTGTCGAAAGCTCACGTTCGAGATTACGCACCCCCGCCTCGCGGGTGTAGCGGCGGATCATCAGCAGCAACGCGCCATCGTCGATCGACCATTCCTTGGAGTCGAGGCCATGCTTGGAGATCGCGTTCGGGATCAGATGCTTGCGCGCGATCTCGACCTTTTCATTTTCGGTGTAGCCCGCGATCCGGATGATCTCCATACGGTCCATCAGCGGTCCCGGAATATTGAGCGTATTCGCGGTCGTGATGAACATTACATTGGAGAGATCGTAATCGACCTCCAGATAATGGTCGTTGAAGGTCGAGTTCTGCTCAGGGTCGAGAACCTCAAGCAAAGCCGAGGAAGGGTCGCCGCGGAAATCGGCGCCCATTTTGTCGATCTCGTCCAGAAGAAACAGCGGATTAGAGGTCTTGGCTTTGCGCATCGACTGGATGATCTTACCCGGCATCGAACCGATATAGGTCCGGCGGTGACCGCGAATTTCGGCCTCGTCCCGCACGCCCCCGAGCGACACGCGGACGAACTCGCGCCCCGTCGCCTTCGCGATCGATTTGCCGAGCGAGGTCTTGCCGACGCCCGGGGGGCCGACCAGGCACAGGATCGGCCCGGTCAATTTGTTGGCCCGCGACTGCACCGCCAGATATTCGACGATACGATCCTTGACCTTCTCAAGCCCGTAATGATCGTTGTCGAGCACCTCTTGCGCGGCGACCAGATCCTTCTTGACCTTGGACTTCTTGTTCCACGGGATCGAAAGCAGCCAGTCGAGATAATTGCGCACGACGGTTGCTTCCGCGGACATCGGCGACATTTGGCGCAGCTTCTTCAATTCGTGCTGGGCCTTCTCGCGCGCTTCCTTGGAAAGCTTGGTCTTGGCGATCTTCTCTTCGAGATCGGCGAGCTCATCGCGACCCTCGTCGTCGCCGAGTTCCTTCTGGATCGCCTTCATCTGTTCGTTGAGATAATATTCGCGCTGGGTCTTCTCCATCTGCCGCTTGACGCGCGAGCGGATACGTTTTTCGACTTGAAGCACGGAGATCTCGCTCTCCATCAGCCCAAGCACTTTCTCAAGCCGCGCGGTTACCGACAGCGTCTCCAAAATCGCCTGACGGTCGGCGATCTTCACCGCAAGATGCGACGCCACGGTATCGCCGAGCTTGGCGAAATCGGTGATCGCCTGCACGACGCCGACGACCTCGGCGGAAATCTTCTTGTTGAGCTTCACATAGCTTTCGAAATCGGAGACGACCGAACGCGCCAACGCTTCGGCTTCCACCGAGGTCGCGTCCGTATCGGCCAGCGCGGTGGCGGTCGCCTCGTAATATTCGATCCGGGGCGTATATTTTTGTACGCGCGCGCGCTCAAGCCCCTCCACCAGCACCTTGACGGTGCCGTCGGGCAATTTGAGCAGTTGCAATACGCTCGCCAGCGTGCCGGTCTCGTAAATCGCATCCGGCGCAGGATCATCATCCGACGCATTCTTTTGCGTCGCCAACATGATCAGCGCGTCGTTTTTCATCACCTCTTCGAGCGCGCGGATCGACTTCTCGCGGCCGACGAAAAGCGGCACGATCATGTGAGGGAAAACCACGATGTCACGCAGCGGCAACACCGGATAAGAATGGATTTCGCCGTGGACGATCGATGGCCGGGGTTTTGGGCTAGTCATGGCCTCTTCCTTATGTTGTGCCCCCTTGCACGCCATCCGCAACACACGCAACGGCCACAAGGTGCCAAATATGCCGGAATATTAAAGGCCTGACGAGGCCCTCGCTTTCCGGCTTGTTGACAGCGCGAATCTCAAGCTGATTTCACGCCGCCAATGACATTAGGTGGCTATCGACCATGGGGGTGTCAAGTCGCGGGACAGCGCCCGTCACGACAAGCGAAACGCGAAACCCGATCGGCGCAAAGAACGCCGCCGGAAGCTCTCCCAGCCGTTCCGCTTTGAGATACCTCTAAGGGCCTCAGGCGCTGACACTGCTTTCCACCGCGCGATCGGAG
>DATGJS010000217.1:0-3384 GCA_035295025.1 Bradyrhizobium sp. | reverse complement strand
CTACAAAGAGAAACGAGCCGCCCCATAGAAGCGATAGCAGCACCAGCGCCAGCCATTCATGCCGATCCATGCGGCGATTGACGAGCATTTCGGTCATTTCGTTTATCCGGCGATGCGAATTCTCTTTATCCGACGAAACGCTCCGCCGCGCCACCCGTTTTACGTTTTTTCACCCGAGAAACTCTGGAGGTCGAAATATTCAAAATGTCTAAATCTATCACCGAAATCCGCTCGATGGCGCGCAGCCACACCCGCACGGCGCTGAACGTGCTGGTCGCCGTGATGCGCAACACCAAGGCGACGCCACCGGCGCGCGTAGCGGCCGCCAATGCGATCCTCGATCGCGGTTGGGGCAAGCCGACGCAAGCGATCGGCAATGACGAAGGCGCGCTTGAATTGATCCATCGCATCGAACGCATCATTGTCCGGCCAGAAAATGTCGATCTTGAAAATTCCGACAGCGAAAATCTTTGAGCCGCTGCTCGCCCCCGCCAGGTATAAGGGGATTTATGGCGGACGCGGTTCGGGCAAGTCGCATTTCTTCGGCGAGCTTCTGGTCGAGCTCTGCGAGGCCGAGCGCGGCACGCTTGCGGTGTGCATTCGTGAATCGCAAAAGACGCTGGCGCATTCCTCCAAGCGGCTGATCGAGAGCAAAATCGAAAAACTTGGTCTGTCACATCGCTTCAAAGTCTATAGTGATCGGATCGGCGCGCCCGGCGACGGCCTCATCATCTTTAGGGGGATGGCCGATCACACCGCCGCCTCGATCAAAAGTCTAGAAGGCTTTCGCATCGCCTGGATCGACGAGGCGCAAACCTTGAGCGCGCGTTCGCTGGCGCTGTTGCGTCCCACCATTCGCAGCGAAGCCTCCGAGCTCTGGGCGTCATGGAATCCGCGCCGGCGAAGCGATGCCATTGACGATTTCTTCCGTGGCAGGAAGCCCGATGGCGCGATCCTGGTCAATGCCAATTGGCGCGACAATCCCTGGTTTCCCTCCGTGCTCGACGACGAGCGCAAGACGGATCTGGCGCTCTATCCTGATCGGTATGCGCACACATGGGAGGGCGATTACGTGATGGCGTTCGAAGGCGCATACTTTGCGCGGATGCTCAGTGATGCGCGCGCGCAAGGCCGCATCGGAAAAGTCACCGCCGATCCGTTGCTGCCGTTACGCGCCTTTCATGACATCGGCGGCTCGGGCGGACTTGCGGACGCCTACGCGATCTGGATTGTGCAATGGGTCGGGCACGAAATCCGCGTCCTCGATTATTATGAATCGGTCGGCCAGGTGCTTGCCTTTCACGTCAACTGGATGCGCGAGAAGGGCTATTCCAAGGCGATCAACTTCCTCCCGCATGACGGCTCAAACGCCAACACCATCACCGGCAAGACCTATGCCGATCACTGGCGCGAGGCGGGTTTTTCCGTCGAGCCGCCGGTGAAAAATCAAGGCAAGGGTGCGGCGATGATGCGGATCGAGGCGCTGCGGCGCTTGAACGCGCAGCTCTGGTTCAACGAGGCAACCACGGAGGCCGGCCGCGAGGCGCTCGGCTTCTATCACGAGAAGCGTGACGATGGGCGCCAGGTCGGCCTTGGCCCCGAGCACGATTGGTCGTCACACGCCGCCGATGCGCTGGGGCTGATGGCGGTGTGCTGGGAGGCGCCGGGGCGAGCGGGGGCCTTTAACCGGGTGATTCAGTATCGCGAGCAGGGGTGGGTGTGAGGAGCCTTATTGAAGATAGCTCCCCTGTCTCAATGGCGATCAGGTGAATCGTGACTGCGACACTCGCCTGGAGGCGCGGAAAGCAGGTTGATTCACAGGATGTCGGCAGAGGCATCGGCCAGCGTGAGGCAAAAAATCACACTTGAGGTAGAAATTTCGCCAGCCGGGGCCGGAAAAATCCTGGATTTGCAGGAGGGGCCTACGAAATTCAGCTCATAAAAATTCACATTAAATCAATGCGTTATGCGCGAGATGGCTCTTATTTTAGCGCCCGAATGCGACTAACTAAGACTTAAAGCGTTGTCAGCCAAGCTGGTCGCCTGCGGTTGCCATGAATCGCGAGGGCTGCTTTGATGAAACATCTTTCCGAAGGAGGCACGGCAAAAATGGGCCATCTCATCGTCGTTAGAGCGACTTGGGATAGCGAGATACGTGTGTGGACTGCCGAAAGTCCAGACCTTCCCGGTCTCGTAACAGAAGCTTCCAGCTTAGATGAGTTGGACGCGAAGCTTCCTGATCTCATACGCGATCTATTGGAGGACGAGGACGATAGGGATGGCGGTTACGACGTGCCCGTTGAGGTGATCGCCACCTTCTCCAAGCGAATCAGAGTAGGCGCTGCTGAAGCGGCATGAATAACTTTACTCCGGAGTTGAAAAAACTTTTGGAGAAAGCTGGCTGCTATTTTGTTCGGCAAGGGCGAGGCGATCACGAAATTTGGGAAAGCCCAATCTCTGGCATTAAGTTTACCGTCGACAACAAGATCAAATCTCGGCACACGGCCAACGCTGTCTTGAAGCAGGCCGGACTTCCTAAGAGCTTTGGATAGTCCGCGTCGCGGGTAGTCCATTCGGCAAACCGCTTCCTGCCCCGGGGCTCGTTGACCGCTTTGGCCAATGGGGTTCTGCGCCAACTGCCAATGCGCGTTACATCCGACGACCTCCAGAATTTCGCTGGCCGTTTCGAAAAATGGGCATCGTCACCCGCAGGCGCACTCGGCAATGTCGGCGCTCCGGCTTCGCAGCCGACACCCAATCCAGGCAAGCGATCGGACATTCCAGACAACGTCACGCCGACCTCGGCGCGGCCGACGCCGAGCGTGTGGCCGTTTCTCGCGGCCGATGCGAGCGGTTTTGGCGGTGTGTCGAAATATGCAGCGCCAAATGGATCAGAGGCGGGGTTGCCGCCGCCTGATCCCGATGCACCAGGTCTGCCGCTATCGGGAAGTGCGGGCGACGACAATGTGCCGGAGCGGCGTCTGGTGGGGCGCGTCGTCAATCTTTCCGCGCCCGCCTCATCCGGCGCGCCGCCGCTCGTGCCGAACCAGGCCGCATCGACATCGCCCCTGCTCGGCCTATTCAGCGGGCAACCGATGCCGGATTGGCCGGTGCCGCCGCCGATCTTTCAGACCAAGGATCAATCACCGCCCGAGGATAACGAGTTGTGGCAGCGCTGGCGGGCGTTTATCGGCGACTGAAGACGTCGGCTGATTCCGCCGCGCCGTGTTGGTCCGCCGGTGCTATTTGACATGTCGGGCAAATCACCCGCATAAGTTCAACCTTGCAAAAAGTCTCGAAAGCCCGTGAAGCCGCGAAAACGGCCTCGCGGGCTTTTTGCGTGATCCGATTCCTTTCAAAAGCGAGAACGACTGCCAATGTCCA
>DATGJS010000216.1:0-16730 GCA_035295025.1 Bradyrhizobium sp. | reverse complement strand
ACGGTTCGTGGCGAGGGATACGGATATTCCTCGGCGAGCCGTACCAGACCGAGCATCAGGATGACCATCGCCACGGCAAACGGCGCATCCTTTGGATTCATGAACATGTGCCCATAGAAGGTGGGACACAGCGCCAAAAGCAGCAAGGCCGCTAGTCCAGCCAGCGGGCCGCCGACACGGCGGCCGAGCCGCCAAGTCGTTGCAAGGCCGATGATGCCGACGACGGCGCCGAGCAGTCGGCGCGTTTCAAATAATTCGAGCGGGATTATTTTGTGAAGCAACGCGGCCGCCATATCGAAGCCGCCGCCATACATATAAAGATTAGCAAACGACAGCGCAGCCGTGTCCTGGAATCCGGAGCCATACATCCGCAGCAGCAAATCGGCATATTCGGCGTGGGTGTAATCGTCCCACCCCAGGCCGTAATCATGGAACGTGAAACCGGCGACCAAACTGACCCCGATCAGCACCATGATCGCGGCATCGTCGCAGATCCGCTCCACCGAACGCCTAAGAGGCGTATCGAGAGCCGAGGTCGTAATCGCTGACATGGCTATTGGTAACCCGGTATCCCCCAGTGGCACTTGGCGCCTTTGGGCCTCGCCCCCACGCATCCCTATAGCGCAGTTCCGTTGCCAAGTAATTGCGAATTGTGGCGTAACTCCTTCGCTGCAACGCAAACAAAAGCGGCGGTCCTGTTCTACTTTCGCGATTATGGCGCGATCAGGTGCTGTTTTTCGTCCCTGCCGGTTGGCGAGGCGCGTCATATGGCGGTATCGTGGTGAAAAGCATGATCCGGACCCGAAGGGGCCGGGTCGGCGCAGGGGGAAACCGGTTTTTCGAGAAGCATGCCCTCGGGCTTGACCCCAAGGGATCATGCTCAAACAAAGAGATAAGATCGTGATGTGATTTCATTGAATCGCATCATGATCTAAAGGTAGATTTGATGATGATTGCGATGTTGGTCGCCGGACTTGGCTGCCTGTTGGCCGGTCTCCTGGCGATTGGTTTTGGTATTCCGGTTAACGAGTTCAGTTTTGGCAACACCCTGATTCTCTCTGGCGCCATCGCGGCCTGCGCGGGGTTGATCATCCTGAGCTTGTGGGTCGTCGTCAGGGAACTCAGGCGGATTGCCGAACGGTTGGGAGAGGGTGCCGCGCTCAACCCGAACGGCGGTGTGCAAGCCGCAGCGAAGCTTCCGCGCTTGAACACCCCAGATGGCTCGATGGCGGGGGGCGAACGGGCAGCCGCGACCGAGAGCGGCGAACATTTCTCGCCATCCTCGGGGGTGTCCCGGCCAGACGAGGCGGCGGCGCATGTTCGTTCGCGCGACGAGGCCGATGTGTCGCCTACCGCCAAACCGCGGCGCAATTTGCTGTTTTCTTCAACGTCCCGCCGCGAGCGTGAGCGCACTCGATTGGCCGATCTGCCGGCCGCTGCCGAGCCACCTTCGATGCCGGCAGCCGCTCCGGCGCCCGACACCGAGGACGTCGCGCCGCCCACTTTTGACGAGGCGCGGCGGCAATCAGGACGCTCACGATCTGCGGATGCGTCTTCCCAATGGCGTGGGGGGCGCACCCCCCCGACGTTCAGCGAGCCGGTTGCCGCTCGGCCGCCGCGAGCCGAGGACACCGAGGTTCAACCCGCGGTGACGGTTCTCAAGTCGGGTATCGTCGATAGAATGGCTTATTCCTTATATTCGGACGGATCGATCGAAGCCCAAATGCCCGAAGGCATGATGCGCTTTGCCTCGATCGATGAGCTGCGGGCGCATCTCGACCAGCGTCCTTGAGAGCTTCGTGATAAGTTCGCCCGCAAGGCCGCGACAGCGAATCGACGCGGGTGCGGGACTTGCGGGACAAAAACTGGATAAGGCTCAGGCTATGACCGACAATGCGGGCAAGACTTTCATCGACCTGACCGCAAATATCGTATCCGCCTATTTGAGCAACAATCCGACCCCGGCGTCGGAAATACCCGGCCTGATCAATCAAATTCACGCCGCTCTGGTGCGGGTTTCGACCGGCAGGCTAGACACGCCCATGGAACCCGCCCGGCCCGCAGTTTCCGTGAAGAAGTCGATGACGTCAGATTATCTGGTTTGTCTCGAGGACGGCAAGCGCTTCAAATCGCTCAAGCGGCATCTGCGCTCGCAATATAACATGACACCGGAGCAATACCGGGAGAAATGGGGACTTCCGCCCGATTATCCGATGGTGGCGCCCAATTACGCGGTGGCGCGATCGCAGCTTGCCAAACAAATGGGGCTTGGCCAGGCGCGCCGCCGGCGCAAATAGTTAGGCGGCGGTTAGCACTTCACGCGCATCGGCGCGGATGCGATCCATCATCGCGCGCAAACCGTTCGAGCGTTGCGGAGTGAGATGTTCGCGAAATCCAAATTCGTTGAAGACCGCGGTTGCGTCGGTTGAAAGGATTTGCTGCGGAGTATGGCCCGAATAGAGCGTCAGCAGGATCGCGATCAATCCGCGCACGATATGGGCGTCACTGTCGCCCCGATATTTCAGCAATGCCTCGCCGGCCCCGCCGCGCTCGACCCGTTTGGATAGCCAAACCTGGCTGGCACAGCCCTGCACCTTGTTGGCGGCCGAATGGTCGTCCTCCGGCATCGGCTCCAGCGTTCGGCCAAGCTCGATCACATACCGGTAACGGTCGTCCCAGTCGTCGAGGAGTTCGAAATTTTCCCGGATTTCGTCAATCGTCATGTCGTGTTCGACCTCCGGCCCTATCCCTATATAGGCTTGGAGGCAGCCGAAAGCGAGATTGTACCAGCCGAAAGAGCTTCGTTTTCCGACGTCGCCAGGGATTAAGGCGAGGGCGGCGAGACGCCTTGCCATTCGATCTGCATGTCGTCCGGCGTCAGCGTGTCGCGCGGGGCTTCGCCAAGCATGGCCTCGCTATTCTCCATGCCGCCGATCGAACCGGTGTGATCGGCTGAACGTTTGTCGGTGATGATCTGGTACAATTTTTTTGCGCCGGCCTGGGCACGTTGGCCGATCAAGGTCGCGGCCTGACCGCCGACTTCACATGCCGCCGGTTGCCGTTTGCAAAACTGACTCATGTCCGAGACCGCCGCCGTCGCCGCGGAGACGGCGTCAGATGCTCCGATCTGGGGCAGCTTTTCGGAATTGGGTGTCTTGTCCCGTGGAAGCAGAACGAGAACCAGCCCAATCCAGAACGTCAGGCGAAGCAAAAAGAACATCTTTGGCGACTCCGGATCGCCTCTTATCGAGGCGTCGGTTTATCGGTTGTCGATAAATCTTGAGTGCTTGTTTTGAGGTTAAAGCACGAAAAACTCGTCAAAAAATTCAGTCGATTTGATTCGATGTAAATTTTCGATTGATAAGCAAGCCGCGTGAAAAAGGCATCTACCAATTGGAAACCATGCGCCTCGATTTTCAGAAACCCGTTGTTCACCATCCGCGTTGATTGCGCGTGTTGGCGGCGTTCGAAACCACCGGAAAGATACGGTCTTCGACCACCGACTGGCGAGCCTTAGCGTTCGTTTAATGTCGCTCTGACACGGTGAAAACGGGCGGTAGCAATAGAAAAAGGTGGGCACTAAAACCGTGACTGTTTTGAGTATCATCCACGAATGCCTTGATGCGCTGCTGCACCCCTCGGCGCGGTATGATGCGCTGACGCGCGCCCGCCATCACGCATTCATTGCGCCGCGATTGTTGGGAAGCCTCACCGCCCTTGCGGCGTTTCCGGTCTATCTTGCCATGCATGGCGCTCCCACCGCGCTTGGGGTGGCGGCCTTCGCGTGGCTCATTGTTCCGATTTTGCTGTCATGGTTTTTGTCACGGACAGGTCGGTACGAGGGAGCTTGTATTCTTTCGTCTTTGGCATTTACCGGTCTCGTCATGACACTGTCTTTGGCGACCGGCGGCGTCGGGTCGTTTGCGGCGATTTGGTTTGTGGTCGTGCCGATGGAAGCCGCCCTTTCGGCTTCGCGCCGCGTGGTCGCCTTTGCAGCCGCCCTGGCCCTGAGCTGCGTTTGCTTATTGATCGTTCTTGAACAATCGCAATTGCTGCCGGCCATGGCGATGGACGCGGATCAGCGCGCCGTTCTCACCGCGCTCGGCGTGGCGTCGGCGGCGCTCTATGCCGTTGGGCTGGCATTCGGGACCGAGTTTTTGGCACGTACCAGCGCCTCGCTTCTCTATGTCGAAGAAGACCGCTACCGTTTGTTGGCGCAAAATATGAGCGATGTGATCTCTCGTCACCATCGCAATGGCGCGGTGAGCTTTATCTCGCCCGCGTCGGAGACGATGTTGGGGGTGCCGGTCTCGCGCCTGCTTGGGCATGGCCTGTTTGACCGCGTGCATGTTGCCGATCGTCCCGCCTATCTCACCGCGTTGTCGGATGCCACGCAAGGCGACGGGGTGCACAGCGTCGAATTTCGCTTAAAGCGGGAAGTGGTCCGCGGCCGGGATCGCCCGCACGGCCATCATGCCGATTTCATTTGGGTGGAGATGCGCTGCCGGCCATTTGAGCGGGCATCGGAAGGGCTGACGCCTGCGGAAACCGAAATCGTCGCCGTGATGCGGGACGTCACGGACCGGAAGAATCAGGAGCAAGCACTTGATATGGCGAGAAACGCCGCGGAACAGGCCGATGCATCCAAGACTCGCTTTCTCGCGACCATGAGCCACGAGCTGCGCACGCCGCTCAACGCCATTATCGGCTTTTCCGAGATGATCATGCAGGAAGACGCCTTGATGCTCGATGCGAAGCGCCGCAAGGAATATGCCCAACTGATCAACGATTCAGGTCAGCATCTGTTGTCCGTCGTCAATGGCATTCTCGATATGTCCAAAATGGAGTCCGGTAATTTTGAATTGATGCCGGAGCCGTTTGCTCCCCGAACGGCGCTTGTCAATTGCTGCAATCTGTTGGCGCTCAAGGCGCGCGAGAGCGGAGTCGATCTGGTGACCCGCGCGCCGGACGATCTGCCGGTCATGATCGGAGATCCGCGCGCCTTCAAGCAGATCGCGCTTAATCTCGTTTCCAACGCCATCAAATTTACCGAGCGGGGTGGGACGGTGACGGTGTCGGCAAACGTTGAGGAACAGCGGCTGATTGTCCGAGTGGCCGATACCGGCGTTGGCATTGCGGCCGACGATCTCAAGCGGATTGGCGATCCGTTCTTTCAGGCCGGCAAAACCTATCAACGGCGACATGAGGGTACGGGTCTTGGGCTGTCGATCGTGAAAAGCCTGGTCAGCTTGCATGGCGGTGAAATGACCGTGCAGAGCAAAGTCGATGAAGGAACCTTGGTGACGGTCGCGTTGCCGCTGACGCCGCGCGCCATACAACCCACGAGCAATGTCGCGACGTTGCCGCCGCGTCCGGCGATATCCGAGCAAACTCTCCAGGTGAAGAAAAGTGCCTAGGAAACTTTCACGTGACGGAGACAGGTCGCGCCGGCGCAATTCCAGGTCGATCGCGATCGACGCGGGGACCGAACACGGTTTTGCGATGCGCATTCTGTTGCATAGCCCTAAGGATGTTGCCGCGGGCGTGATGGCCCTGATCGCGGTCAGCGCCATCATCGTCAACGCGCTGTTCCTTCAAGCGGGGCGCCACCCGGCGCCGATGTTTGGTTCGGTGACCACCTTGCCCGCGGTGGCATTGGCATCCAACCCGTTGCCGAGGCCGCGCCCTGTCGATGCCGAGATGTCGCCTTCCGAGCCCAGGCCCACCGGCGATGTCAGGACCAATGATTCGAAAACCAATGATCCGAAGGCGGCAGACCCGTTGGGCAGCCTGGTCAAAACCACCACCATCACCACTTCCGTCGCGCCGACGGCTGTTTCCCGGCCGCCAATGCCCGTTCCGGTCTCTCACGTCGAGGGCGCGCCCATGTCAGACGCCGGGTCGCACCGGGTCGCCGCGGTGCAGCGCGCATTGTCCAAATATGGTTATGGCCAATTGAGGCCGACCGGCGTCGTTGGACCGGATACGCAGGCCGCGATCCAGAAATTCGAGCGGCTGCGAAAGCTTCCGGTCACGGGCCAGATTTCTGATCGCTTGGTGCGCGAATTGACCGCGACGATCGGTCATCCGATCGAGTAGGGGATTGAATCTGGCATTCGCTCTTGCATCTGGCGCCGCTCGATCCGCTGGCCTATCGTCCGCTTCATGCGATTGAAATCAAGCATATGGGTAGCGGCTTATTTGCGCCGCTGCGAGAGCGCGGGCGTCTTCGGCGCGGTGCGGCGGCGCGGCGCGGAGGAGGCGGGCGCCGTCTTCGTCAAGGTCGCGTTGCTCGACGGCAACGCCATGCTTTACGTGCCGGCGCCGCAGGCGGTGTATGACGACAGCCGGCCGATCGAGCGGATGTTTATGCCGACTTCCAAAGAGCCGCGGCCGGAACAGTCGGTTGAAGAACGTCTCCAGAAGGAGATCCGATTTGATCCCGATGCCTGGATCGTGGAGACCGAGGACCGCGCCGGCCGGCATTTTCTCGATTTGGCGCGGGACTAAAGCGCGTCGGCCGGGGATCAGCGGGCGGAGCCTTGCGCCGATCCCGTGCGCGGAATGACAATATCGGAAGCAGGCTGCGCGCTTGTCCGCGGTTGGGGGATTGCCAGCGGCCGCGCACGGTTGCGTTCGTCGTCGTAAAGCCAAGAGCGATACTTCGCGCGCGTCGTCGCCATGGGTGCCCCACGCCATGCGGCAAGCATGATCAAAGCCGACCGTTCTTGCAGTGTGTCGTAGAGGCGTGAGAGCCGGTAGACCGCGGAAACGGAAGTGCCGATCTCGGGGATGAGGAAAAGGAGAACCCGCTGAAAAACCGCGCTTGGCATACCGAGCGCCTTGGCCGCGCAGGCGAGCGGTTCGCCGCCGGGATCGTTGACCACCTGCGCGGAAATGTTCCAAGGTAAGATCAAGGTCTCGCTCAATTCGAGCGTGAAATTTTCGACATCTGCGACAAACGCCGCCATCTCCAGCGTCTCGATGGCGCGCACGGCACGCGATGTGGGGATTCGTGGCGATGCTTTCAAAGGCGTTTGAGAGAGGTTGTGCAGGATCAAGGCTCTGTCGTTGGAGCTTGCGCCGAAAAACAGCCCGCTCACTTCAGCGGCATCGGTTGGCTGCATCGACAAAGTCGAAGCCATTGGCGCTTGATTTAGTGTCTTGACCTGCGTCGGTGCGGCGGAACTCTCCGGAACGGAGGGCACGAAAATGTCACGCGCCAACGGCACCTGCCGTTCGAGTCGTGAAGATTCGAGGCCAAGTTGTTTGAGAATCGGGATGGGTGTTGCCGGATAGACCGCAAGCCGCGCCCGCACCGCCGCGCGCGTGGCATCGTCGACCTGATCGATCAGGCGGGACGTCAGTTCGACGAATTGGCGCGCCTCTTCGTCGCTATGGGTGCTCGCTTGAACATAGAGGTCGGTGAGCACGCGCAACAATGTGGGGCGAATATCGACGCCCTCCCGGCGGGAGAGATTCATCAACCCGTCAAAACCTGGAAATAGCGGTGAAGCGGTCATCTTGGGGTACGCGACTGATTGCAAAATCTCATCGCAACCTAGTTCACTTGCTTTAACGCCGCGTTAAGGAAAACAATTGGTGAAAACGACGGGAAGCGTCTTGTGCCTGTCGGTTCTCTCGTCGCCGACCGTCGCGGAGCTTTCTGGAGTTTTAAGATGCCGTTAACCACGTCCTGTTCTTAATAATCGCCGTCGCCCGCAAATCGCGTCAGCGCGGCACGGGAGAGAGTTCGGCATGGGGACCATCATTGAATTTCCGACCGACGCGGCGTCGCGCCGGCTGGGCTCAACCATGGAAGGCGCCGCTTGCCAAAATACGGGCACTATCCTGATCCTTCCCGTCATCCGGATTGAGCGCCAGGTTGAGGAAACCAATGGGAGGAGCGGACCTGAAGAAGGTACGGCTCCAGGCCGTCGTCGCCGCAGGCGCTAAAAACGGATATTCAAAAAAATGCCGGACCCCTCTTGTGAGATCCGCGTCCGGCCGTCGTCAAAACCGCCGGCTTCGGCCCTGATGTCGCTCATGGCGAGCCTGTTGCTCGGCGGTTGCAGCGGCGGCGATTTTGGCCGAACGCGAGAGGATTTCCGCAACGACGACATGCATCGCTGGATCGGCGCGGAGGCCACCGGCAGCGTCAGCATGCAGGCGTCGCAATTTCAGCTCACCGACGGCGAAAGGCAGCTTCGCGATCTGGCCTATCCGCTGATCGAACCGCCGCATTCCCGTCCCGCTTGGAAGAGTGTGTTCGGCGATTATCAGGGATTGCCCTCGCCATGGCGGCACAAAGCCGTATTCGACCGGACCGCCTATGGGCGCCAGCTAATCGACGAACCGCATCGCTCGCACGCCTCTCGTTACGCGCAACTCACCGACGATGTCCGCGACGACATCACGCGCTTCGAACTGTTCTACGCCTCGGCCGTTCGGGTGCTCGACCTTGACCGCAAGCGTAGCGCGAGCCTTGCGCATGTCTCGCAATTGTCGCCTCGGGAGCGGGCCGACACCGTTGCGCGCATGGAAGAAAATACTCTGATCGTGCAATGGGTCCAGCATTGTTTGGAACAACGGGTTTCCTCATATCGGTGGGCCCTGGAGCGTTTGGTGATTCAGGCCCCTGACGGCATGGCCTCCGATGCCGACAGGTTGATCGGCGAACTCGCCGCGCAGACGGCCAACCCGCCGGTTGCGATCCGGCGTGGAGCCCCGGCCTAAAGCGCGGGGCTCGGATTTAAAAACAGCGTTTGAATCAGCGTTTGGCCGGCGAGGAAGGCTCGGTCTGCACGGTGCAACGCGCCGCGGCCAGCGAGGCTTGCGCCTGCGGCATCAGGCCGGGCTCCGGCGCCAAAGCTTTCATCACGATCAATCCGATGCTGGTCGGAGAATCGATGATCAGCCGGTCGGCGGCTGTGACATCTTCCTCTTCAGGCAATTCGGCATGTTGTGCCTCGGTCATCAGATCGAGTTCGATCACTTTGCGTCCGGCGGAACGGTCGTTGATGGCGTAGTAGGCCACCTCGTTGCGGGTATAGAACGACACCGACGTATAGGCCTGACTCACGGGGACCGCGAGTTTGATCGGCCCTTGGGATAAATCGTAGCGGCAGACCGCAACGGCAAAGGCCGGATCCATGAATGGCAGCAGCGCGGTGTTGGGATCCGGTGAGGGCAGGGGACTAACGGCGTTTAAGGGGGTGATCGGCGCAAGGCGGGAATAGGCGTCTTGGGTTGCGATACGCGGCAAGGCCAGGACGCTGACCAGATGCACGATGCCCCCCAAAAGAATGCCCGCAATGATCGTAAACAACAGCCGGATCATGGGCAGCCCATCATTGCTATCGCGGGCATCGGCGCGTCGCGCTGGGTGCGTGTCGCCACCCCGACCGGCGTATCGTAGAGGCGAAGCACCAGGACGTAGCGCTCGATCCCACCCGTGGGAAGCCAATTGCCGGCACGCGACCTCGCCGCGATCTTTACCTCGAATGAGCCATCCGCGCCGCGTATGATTTCCTGGCTGGTGAAGCCGTAGCGTTGCAGCGAATTCGCCACTAATTGTCCGTTCGAATCGTAAAGCGTCAACGTCCAGAATCGGGCCGCGGGCGTGATGCCGCTGACGACCACGTCGCAGCGGCCATCGAGCGCCCGCTTGCGGTCGTCGCGCGTGGCCAGAAATGTCACGCCGTCGCCGGTTCCGACCGGAAGCTCACCGCTGCGGGCGATCGAGGCCCGCGAATAAGGGTCGATGTCCGCGGTGCCGGTTTTGGGCCGGGCGGTCCACGCGCCGATCGTGAGTGTACCGAGGTTGGTGCCACGCGTTGCCGTCACCCAGGTTGCGCCGAGACCGACGATTGTGGCGAGGATCAGCGCCAGCAAGGTGACGAATATCAGCCGCACGTTAATTCTTGCGTGCCGCGGGCGATGCCGGATCGTCGGGCAGCGCCGATGCAAGGCTGTCGGGAAATCCCGCCGAAGTGGACGATACGGGCTTTGCAGGCTTTGCCGGCTCACCTGCGCTCTTGGCCGCGTCGTCGAGCAGCTTTTCGACGCGAACCAGGATGTCGGCGCCGCGCTTGGTAAGAACCGGCGGCGGCGGCTTGAGCTCTGGAGGCCTCGGGGCGCCATTGGCGGCCACGCGGGCTAGAGCGGGAGCACCAGCGGCAGCAGGCGGCTTGGCGCCCAATCCGATTCCCGGGATTTCCTTGATTTCGACGCCTTGATGCGCGGCGGCCATGATGTCGTGCCAGGTTTGCGCCGGCAGCGATCCGCCGGTCATGCGATTAGTGGCGGAGTAGTCGTCATTGCCGTACCAGACCGCGCAGGTGAAATTGCCGGTATAACCGACGAACCAAGCGTCACGGTAAGCATTTGTCGTACCGGTCTTGCCCGCGGTCGGAATGCCATCGAGCGCGGCGCGCCGCGCGGTGCCCTCGCTCACGACATGGCTCATCATTTCAGCCATGTCGGCGGCGACCGACGCTGGAATCGCCTGGAGCGGTTTCTTGCCGTCGCGGTCGAAACGCCAGACCAGATCGCCGGCGCCGGTTCGCACTTCGAGCACCGCATGCGGCGTGACTGATTTGCCCTTGTTGGGGAAGGTCGCATAGGCGACCGCATGTTCGAGCACGGTGACTTCATCGGCTCCGATCGGCAGCGAAGGCGTATCCGGCAGCGGCGCCTTGATGCCGAAGCGGCGCGCGACCTCGACGATTTTGACGCGGCCGGCCTTGGCCGGATTGGGCGATTTGCCGCCGAGCGCGATCGACAGTTTGACGGGAACGACATTGATCGAACGGGTGATCGCCTGTGTCAGGGTAACCGCGCCGGAATAGGAATGGCCGTAATTCTGCGGGCACCAATTGCCGATACAGACCGGGCCATCGACGATGATCGAGGTCGGCTTGAAGCCGTTGAGAAGCGCGGTCGTATACACATAAGGCTTGAACGAAGAACCGGGTTGCCGGTAGGCGTCGGTGGCACGGTTGAATTGGCTGGCGCCATAGTCGCGGCCGCCGACCATGGCGCGCACACCGCCGTCGAGATCGGCGACTACGGTGGCGGCTTGGGTAGCGTGATAATCGCGGCCGAACTGGCGCAACTGGTTTTCAATGGCATCTTCCGCGGCGCGCTGCACGTTCATGTCGATGGCGGTGCGCACGACGAAGACGCGCTCATTATACGATTTCGGGAAGGTATCGACGAGTTTGCGCATCTCGTCGAAGGCCCAATCGAGATAGTAGTTCGGCGAATTCTCGTCGCGGCGATCGACGGCGTTTGCCGGATTGCGCCTGGCGCCGAACACTTGGCCTTCGGTCATGAAGCCGGCATCGACGAGATTGTCGAGCACGACGTTGGCGCGCGCGCGCGCCGCCGGCAAGTTGATGTGGGGCGCGTATTTGGTCGGCGCCTTGAACAGCCCGGCGAGCATCGCTGCTTCCGCGAGATTGACGTCGCGAGCCGACTTGTTGAAATAAAAATGAGCCGCGCCGTCGACGCCGAAAGTGCCGCCGCCCATATAGGCGCGATCGAGATAGAGCTTGAGAATTTCGTTCTTGGTGAGCCGCGTCTCCAGCCAGATCGCCAGAAACGCCTCATTGACCTTGCGTTCGATCGTGCGCTCGTTGCTCAGGAACAGGTTTTTGGCCAATTGCTGGGTGATCGACGAGCCGCCCTGGCGCACGCCGCCGGCCTGGGCATTGGTCATGATGGCCCGCATCGTGCCGGCGATGTCGATGCCGAAATGATCGTAGAAGCGCCGATCCTCGGTGGCGAGCGTTGCCTTGATCAGCACGTCGGGGAAATCTTCGAGCGGTATCGAATCATTGTGCTTGATGCCGCGGCTGCCGATCGGGTTGCCGTATCGATCGAGGAAGGTCACCGCCAAATCGGATTTCTTCAGCCAGTCTTCGTCGGCGGTTTCGCGGAAGGCCGGCACCGCCAGTGCCAGCATCAGGATCAGGCCACCCAGTCCAATGGTGGCGGCTTCCGACAGTGGCTCGATGAAGATCCAGCGTTTCCAGCGGCCGACGTGAAAGCGATCCATGAAAGTCGAGTACCGCTCATAGAGTTCGCGGGCGCCCTTGCCGGTCGAGAACAGTGTCGAATCGATCCGCGCGTCAAAATCCAGCAACCAATGCCGGATTTTCTGCTTCCATTCGGGCGGTACGATCTTGCGCATCTTCGCTCTATTTCGCGGCGCCACGGCCGCGGCATGGAGGCCCTAGGCCCCTCATCTTATCTAACCGAGCAGAGCCCACAAACCAATGGCCAGGGTCCATTTTCCGACGTTCGTGATACGTCGCATAGTGGCCGATTATGTTCTAGAAAGAGCCATCGGCAAAAATATTGGAAAAAACGAAGCTTATGACCAATAAGGCCAAGCCTGATCCCGGCCAGGCGGGATTTTTCTGGAAAACCAAGACGTTGGAGCAAATGTCCAACCTGGAATGGGAAAGCCTCTGCGACGGCTGCGCGCGGTGCTGTCTGGAAAAGCTGGAAGACGAAGATACCGGCAAAATCTACTTCACGCATGTCTCTTGCAAGCTTTTGGATGCAGGCCTTTGCGCGTGCAAGGATTATGCGCATCGTTCCGAGCAGGTTTCCGATTGCGTCCGCCTGACGCCTGCGAATGTCCGCACGTTGAATTGGCTGCCGCCAAGTTGCGCGTATCGGTTGGTGGCCGAGGGTCGCGACCTCTATTGGTGGCATCCGCTCATTTCGGGCGATCCCAATTCGGTTCACGAAGCCGGTGTGTCCGTGCGCGGACGCGTTGAGGGAACCGAAGACGAGATCCCCGACGAAGACCTTGAGGACCATATCGTGCGATGGCCGGAGCTGCTGCCAAAGCGCGCCCGGCTGAAGAAACGCCCAACCTCCTGAAATTTGATTGCACGGGTGCCCCACCGGGATGCACCCATGCGCTCAAGCCGCTGTCGCGGCCTCGATTCGCCACCTAAATTACCAACATATTCCCGGCGCGAACCGCCGCTTTCGATACCGCACCCGCATGAACAAGTTCGAACGGCAGGGCCGTCCACCGGCCGACCAGCAGATATTGTCCGAAGAGCTCTTCGGTGAGCCCAGGCAGGTGCCTGCGGATATCGTTGAGATCAGCGACGCGCCGCCGGTTCCGCGCGCGCCGCTGACGCCGGGCGAAGTCCGCACCATTCTCACAAGCCTGATGTTGACGATGTTTCTGGCCGCGCTCGACCAGACCATTGTCGCAACCGCCTTGCCGACCATCGGGCGGCAATTCGGCGATGTCGCCAGCCTGTCCTGGGTAATCACCGCCTATCTCTTGGCTTCGACCGCGGTCGCGCCGGTATTCGGCACGTTGAGTGACATCTATGGCCGCCGCGCCATGATCGTTACGGCGATGAGCCTCTTCGTCGCGGGGTCGATCCTGTGCGCCGTCGCACCGAACATGACGGTATTGATCGTGGCTCGCGGCCTTCAGGGCTTGGGCGGCGGCGGCATTCTGCCGATCGTGCAAACGGTGATTGCGGACGTCGTCACGCCGCGCGAGCGGGGCCAGTATCAGGCCTATTTCAGTGGCGTGTGGATGGCGGCCGGCATCGGCGGGCCCATCCTCGGCGGCCTCTTCGCCGAACATCTGCATTGGTCGATGATCTTTTGGATCAATGTGCCGCTCGGGCTCGTGTCGTTGGCGATGCTCGTGCCGAAAATGGCTAAAATTCCCGTTTTTCATCGCCGCCGCAAAGTCGACTGGCTCGGTGGCGTTCTGCTGATGGCCTCCGCCGTGGTCATCATGCTGGTGCTGACCTGGGGTGGGAACCGTTACCTGTGGCTCTCGCCGGTGATTCTGGCGATGGTCGGCGCGTCGCTCGCGCTCGCGCTTGCCTTTGTCTGGCACGCCTCGCGCGCCAGCGAGCCCTTCCTGCCGCTTCCGCTGATGGGTGGGAACGTCGTGCCTTACGCCATGGCCTGCGGCAGTTGCGCGATGGGAGCGATGCTGGGACTGACCGTGTATTTGCCGCTCTATTATGAGGTGGTCTATCGGCTGAGCGCCAGCGAAGCTGGACTGGCGTTGATTCCGTTGGCGGCGATCTCGACCGGCGGCGCGGCGATTGCCGGCCGTACCATGGCGCGCGCCAAGCATTACAAACGGGTTGCCATCATCGGCACGCTGGTGGCGGCATCGGCGGCCGTCGTACTGATGCTGGCGATGCCGCTTTGGCTATTGCTGGTCTTTCTCTCGATATTCGCTTTGGGATTGGGAACCGCGTTTCCGGTCTCGACCGTTTCGGCGCAGAACGCGGTCGCGCGTTCGCAGGTCGGCACCATCACAGGCGCGATCAACTTCTTTCGCGCCTTGATGGCTTCTTTCACGGTTGCGGTATTTTCGGCGATTTTGTTGATGGCGCTCGGCGCCGACATTTCGCTTTCCGGCGAGCATCGCGGCCCAGTGAGTTCGATTTCCGCAACCGACATGATCGCCGCGTTTCGCTACGTGTTCGGTGCCGCCGCCGTCATGATGGTCGGTGCGTCGATTTTCATGACGCGGATGGAAGAGCGGCCGCTGGCGGGACCCGCACGACCGGTCGAACTGGCGGAGTAGGGCGCGAGCTCAAGAGGTCTTTCCGAGACGATCTATTGGCGCGAAAATCAGATGGCTTGCTGTAGCCTTGTGTCGATCTCTTCGCGCAGAAGCGTGAAATCGATCGGCTTGGTCAACAGGCCGCTGGCGCCGCTCTCCATCGCCTTACGCATGGTGTCGGGATCGCCATAGGCGGTGATCATGATTACTGGCACCTCGGGGCGTATTTCCTTCACTTTCGGCAGCATTTCGAGTCCGGTCATGCCGGGCATGTTGATGTCGGACAAAATCAGGATCAGCGATTGTTCGATGGTGGACGCTATGCGCGCCAGCGCGTCCGCGGCCGAATGGGCGAAATCCATCACAAAGCGTTGCGCGCGCAGGTCGCGGCGGAATTGCTGGCGGAACAACGCCTCGACATCGGGCTCGTCGTCGACCACAAGAACCAATACGCTCACGGCTGACCTCTGGTTTTCTCTTTGTTTGCCGGATTGTTCGTCCGCGGCAAGATAACGGTGAACTCGGTGAAGCGATCGGGCTCTGTCTCTACGTCGATCCTGCCCCCATGTTGCTTCACGATGATGTCATAACTCATGGAGAGGCCTAGCCCAGTACCTTCGCCGGCCGGCTTGGTCGTGAAGAACGGGTTGAACATCTTTTCTTTCACTTCCGGCGGAATTCCGGCGCCGTTGTCGCGAATGCGGATTTCTACCGCGTGACCAAGGTTTTTCGTGGTCGCGCTGATGATCGGTTCGAAGCCGGAACCGCCGTTTTCCATCTTGCGCTTGGTTGCCGCATAAAAGCCGTTCGAGATCAGATTGAGGAAAACGCGCGTGATTTCCTGCGGGAACATTTCGATCGTCCCGGCTGTCTCATCGAAGTCCTTCTGTAGCGTGACATTGAACCCCGGCTTCTCGGCGCGCGCGCCGTGATAGGCGAGGTTGAGGCTCTCGTCCACCAGAGCATTGATATCGGCGGGCCGGTGTTCGCCGGAACCCTCGCGCGAATGCAACAGCATGTTCTTGACGATGGAATCGGCGCGCTTGCCATGCTGGACAACCTTCGCAAGATTGTCCTTCAGCATCTGCGTCAGTTCGCCCACTTCCTCGCGGGTTTTGTCGTCGAGCGCGGCGGGTTTGAGCACCTCGCTCAGCTCGTCCGTCAGTTCCGCTGAGAGCGCGGAGAAATTGTTGACAAAATTGAGCGGATTTTTGATTTCATGCGCGATTCCGGCCGTGAGTTGACCGAGCGAAGCGAGCTTCTCGGTCTGCACCAGGCGATCCTGCGCGGTACGCAATTCGTCGAGCGAGGTGGCAAGCTCGTGCGTTCGGGCCTGCACCTCTTCGAACAACCGTGCGTTCTCGATCGCGATCACGGCCTGATCGGCGAAGGTTTGAATAAGCTCGATTTGACGTTCGGTGAATGACAGGATCCGCCGGCGTGCGAGCACGAAATATCCAACCGGATCTCCCTCACGCAGCAGCGGCACGCCAAGGGCTGTTCTCGCTTCACTTTGGCCTCTCATTGCTGAGAAATAAGACGGGTCGGCAGTTACGTCGAGAATTTGAACGGGACGGCGCTCCGTGATTGACCTGTGCCCGACCAGCGGAGATTGCGGATCGTGGGCGATGGGGCCTGCCGCGCGCCATGCGTTTTCGTAATCCAGAGGAAATCCGAATGACGCCACAAATCGGTAGACATCGCCTTCGCGTTTGTAAATGGCTGCTTGATCCCCGGCACAAAGTCGAGCAGCGGTCTCGCACACGGTGAGCAGCGCCGGCTCCAGATCGAATGCTGAGTGGCTGATCGCTTTCAGAACCTCGGCGGTCGCGGTCTGCTGCTGTAGTGACTCCGTTAAGTCTTGTGTGCGCGCCTGCACCTCGTCGAATAGGCGCGTGTTCTCGATGGCGATCACGGCTTGGTCGGCGAAGGTTTGCAGAAGCCCAAGTTGCTTTTCCGAGAGTTTAAAGCCCGCTTTGGAGTGGGTGAGGATGATCGTGCCGATGCCGCGCGCTTGATGAATGAGCGGCACGAAGGTGATCGATCGGAAACCGCTGGCAACGCCGATTCTTCGAGTGAAATCGGGCGTTGCGGGATCAAGGATATCTGAAATTTCGACGATTCGCCGCGTGAGAAGGGCTCGTGCCGATGGTGA
>DATGJS010000215.1:0-11153 GCA_035295025.1 Bradyrhizobium sp. | reverse complement strand
ATGTCTTTTTCGTCCTCTGCCTGTAACGGGACTGGCAGCGCGGCTCGGCGCCCGCCGCCACCCACCGTTAGCAATGTCGTCAAATGGAAAGCGCCGGCCGGTGGTCCGGCCGGCCTAGTGCCCATAACTTTCCGAAGTTCGTGAAAGTGCGTGTTGAGGAATAACACGAACTTCGGAAAGTGGGCACTAGGATCATTCCGCTTCGGCGGTTAAGGTCTTGGCCTGGGCCACCCAGGCGTCGGCCCGGCTCGGAAGGCCGACATCTTCGCCGATCTGATGGGCGGTGTCGTGATCGAGTTCGGCCAACTGCCAATAATGGAAAATGCCGAGATCGTTGAGCTTCTTCTCGATGGTCCCGGACACGCCAGTGAGCTTCTTCAGATTGTCCGGAGCCCCGCGCGGTCCGGCCAGGCCCGGGAAAGCGGAAGCGGGCGCGGCGGCCGGAACGTCTTCACGCACCGGATGGGCCGAGGCGCCAACATCGATTCCCGCCTCGCCTTGCGCGCGCGAAATGCCGTCAATGGCGGCGCGCGCCACCAAATCGCAATACAATGAGATTGCCCGGCCGGCGTCGTCATTGCCGGGCACGACAAAGGTGATGCCCTTCGGATCGGAATTGGTGTCCACAATGGCCGCCACGGGAATGTTGAGCCGCTGGGCTTCCTGGATCGCGATGTCTTCCTTGTTGGTGTCGATCACGAAGATCATGTCCGGAAGACCGCCCATTTCCTTGATGCCGCCGAGCGAACGATCGAGCTTGTCACGCTCGCGCTGGAGCGTCAGCCGTTCCTTCTTGGTGTAGGCGTTGGCATCTGCGGAACTGAGCACCTCGTCGAGGTGGCGCAGCCGCTTGATCGAACCCGAAATCGTCTTCCAATTGGTGAGCGTTCCGCCGAGCCAGCGCGAATTGACGAAATATTGCGCCGAACGCTTAGCGGCTTCCGCAACCCCATCCTGGGCCTGGCGCTTGGTGCCGACAAACAGGATACGGCCGCCTTTGGCAACGGTATCGCTGACGGCCTGAAGCGCGCGATGCAGCATCGGCACGGTCTGGGCGAGATCGATGATATGGATGTTGTTGCGGGCACCGAAAATGTAATCCGACATTTTCGGATTCCAGCGGTGCGACTGGTGGCCAAAGTGCACGCCAGCCTCAAGGAGCTGACGCATGGAAAAATCGGGTAGTGCCATCGTTTGAGTTCTCCGGTTGGTCCTAGCGGAAACGTGTGAGCAGACGAGCCTTATGGCCCGGCTGCCACCGGACGGCCTTTCGAGCCATGTTTCCGTGTGAGATGGCGCGCTATATAGCCGGATTTCCACCAGAAGCAAGGAAATACCGAGCATTTCGGGCTAGATTGGCGTCAAATCCGGCTAAAATTCGGGATGATCCCGATTCCGTCGCGCTAAATCGTCCGTTACGGCCGACTGCCGCTTGATTCTGCCATTTTCGCCGTTTTTTAAAGCGTCTCCACCATCTCGACGCCCGCCACCGCCTTGATCGCGCCCGCGATCTGTGGCGACACCTGGAAGCGGCCTTCGAGTTTGAATTCGACCTCGGTCTGTAGGTCGAGCCGCAGCACCAGCGCGACATCGCCACTGCCGGACTGGCCGGCCGGCGGCGAAAGCCGCTTGGCGATCGATTCAAGCGGCTTGGTATCGCGAACGAAGATGCGCAGACCCTTTTGGGTCTTGGCGGCGGCATCGTCGAGCGGCTCAGCGTGCAACACCCTCGCCCGCACGTCCTCGCCCTGCAACTCCGCGCCCAATTGCAGCAGCACGGCGGTCCCCGGTTCAAGCACGTCGCGATATTGCGCGAGGCCTTCTGAGAACAGCACCGCCTCGAAATGACCTGTCGGGTCGGACAGGCCCATAATGCCCATCTTGTTGCCGGTCTTGGTGCGCCGCTCCATGCGCGAGACGACAGTGGCTGCGACCTTGCCCGCGGTGGCGCCGGTTTTGACCGCGCGTGAAAATTCCGCCCAGGATTGCACGCGCAAGCGCTTGAGCACGGTTGCGTAATCGTCGAGCGGATGGCCCGACAGGAAAAAACCGACCGCGTCATATTCGTGACGCAGACGCTCGGCCGGCAACCATGGCTCGACCTGCGGCAGCATGATGGTCGGCGCGTCCGCCGCGCCGCCGAACATGTCATTCTGGCCTGATGTCGCGGCTTCATGCGCGCGCTGACAAGCGGCGAGCACGGCATCGGCGCCGGCAAAGACCCGCGCGCGGTTGGGCTCGATCGTGTCGAAGGCACCGGCTGCCGCCAGGCTTTCAATAATGCGCTTATTGATGGCACGCGGATTTACGCGCGCGGCGAAATCGGCCAGCGAAATGAAGGCGCCTTTCCCGCGTTCCTCCACGATCTGTTCGACGGCTGCAATGCCGACGCCTTTCAACGCGGCGAGCGCGTAGTAGATCGTGTTGTCGCCGACCTCGAAGGTCGCGGCGGAACGGTTGACATTGGGTGCCTCGACCTTGATTCCGAGCCGCTGCGCCTCGGCACGGAATTCAGACAGCTTGTCGGTATTGTTGAGGTCGAGTGTCATCGACGCGGCGAGGAATTCGACCGGATAATGCGCCTTCATATAGGCGGTATGATAGGACACCAGCGCATAGGCCGCAGCGTGGCTCTTGTTGAAGCCGTAATCGGCGAATTTCGCCAGCAATTCGAAAATGGTTTCGGCCTGTGCCCTCGGCACGCCTGTTTTGACCGAGCCAGCGACGAAGCGCTCGCGCTGCTTCTCCATCTCGGAACGAATTTTCTTGCCCATCGCGCGGCGCAACAGGTCGGCTTCGCCGAGCGAATAGCCGGCCATGACTTGCGCGATCTGCATCACCTGTTCCTGATAGATGATGACGCCGAACGTCTCTTTCAGGATCGGTTCAAGCAAAGGATGCAGATATTCCGGCTCCTCATCGCCATGTTTGCGCATGCAATAGGTCGGGATGTTCGCCATCGGGCCGGGGCGATAAAGCGCAACCAGTGCGATGATGTCCTCGAAGCGGTCGGGCCGCATATCGACCAGCGCGCGCCGCATGCCCTGGCTTTCCACCTGGAACACGCCGACGACATCGCCATGCGCCAACATCTGATAACTCGGCGCATCGTCGAGCGGCAGCGTGGCGAGATCGACCTCCACTCCGCGCTGCCTGAGAAGCTTCACCGCGACATCGAGCACGGTGAGCGTCTTCAGACCCAAGAAGTCGAACTTCACGAGCCCTGCCGGCTCCACCCATTTCATGTTGAACTGGGTGACCGGCATGTCGGATTTCGGGTCGCGGTAGAGCGGCACGAGTTCGCTCAGGGGCCGATCGCCAATCACGATGCCCGCCGCATGGGTCGAGGCGTGGCGGGTCAGCCCCTCCAAACGCTGCGCGATATCGAAGGCGCGCGCCACCACCGGATCCTCGTCACGAAACGCCTGAAGCTTTGGTTCGCCTTCGATCGCGGCCGCCAGCGTCACCGGGGCTGCGGGATTTTGCGGCACCAGTTTGGTGAGCTTATCGACCTGCCCGTAAGGCATTTGCAGCACGCGCCCGACATCGCGCAAAACCCCGCGCGCCTGCAGCGTGCCGAAGGTGATGATCTGGGCGACTTGATCGCGGCCGTAACGCTGCTGGACATAGTCGATCACCTCGCCGCGGCGATCCTGACAGAAATCGATGTCGAAGTCGGGCATCGAGACGCGTTCCGGATTGAGAAAGCGTTCGAACAGCAGGCCGAAACGGATCGGATCGAGATCGGTAATGGTGAGCGCATAGGCGACCAGCGATCCCGCGCCGGAGCCACGGCCGGGTCCCACCGGAATTCCTTCCGCCTTGGCCCATTTGATGAAGTCGGCAACGATCAGGAAATAGCCGGCATAATTCATGCGGCTGATGACATCGAGCTCAAAAGCAAGCCGCGCGCGATAATCATCTTCCGTGCTGCCCACTGAAAGCCCGTGAACGCGCAGGCGATAGCGTAAGCCCTCCTCGGCCTGGCGGCGCAATTCATCGGCTTCTTCGCTCGCGGCATCGGTCGCGTTGGTGCCAGCGCCGACCGTGAAACGCGGCAGGATCGGCTTGCGCGTGACGGGGCGAAACGAGCAGCGCTCGGCGATTTCGACGGTCGAGCTCAAAGCTTCCGGAATATCGGCAAACAACACCGCCATTTCGGCGCGAGTCTTGAAGCGATGATCCGGCGTGAGCTGTTCGCGCTCGGTCTCCGCGATCAGCCGGCCGCCAGCTATGCAAAGCAGCGCGTCATGGGCTTCGTAATCCTCTGACGTGGCGAAATAAGGCTCGTTGGTCGCCACCAGCGGCAGCCCCTTCGCATAAGCCAGATCGATCAATCCCGCCTCGATGCGCCGCTCTTTCTCGATGCCGTGACGCTGCAATTCGACATAAAGCCGATCACCGAACAAAGCGGCGAGCCGTTCGCAGCGCGCGGTTGCAAGCGCGGATTGATCGGCGGACAACGCGAGCGAAACCGGACCGTCCGGACCACCCGTCAGCGCGATCAGGTCTTCGGCATGGCCCTCCAGCCAATCGAATTTGACATGCGGCGTCTGATGCACCGGCGTCTCAAGAAACGCGCGGGAATTGAGCCGCATCAAGCTGCGATAGCCGCGCTCGCGCGCCGCCAGCAACACGATGCGCGACGACACCCCCGCCAGGGCATTGCGCGCATTGGGATCGTGATCGCCGAAATCAACCGCGAGTTCGCAACCGATGATCGGTTGAATGCCGTAACCGGCCATCTTGTCGGAAAATTCGAGTGCTCCGAACATGTTGTCGGTATCGGTCAGCGCCAATGCCGGCTGGCGGTCGGCCTTGGCGAGTTCGCCGAGCTTGGCGATCTTGATCGAACCCTTCAGCAGCGAATAGGCCGAATGAACGTGAAGATGAACGAATCCAGGATTGGAGGACGGCGCCACAGGCTTTGACATGTCTTGATCGGCCATTTACCGGCTTGGAAGGGAATCGAGCCGCTGCATCATCAGCCGACTCGCGCCACGTCATGGTGAGGCCTCAGAGCGGCAAAAGTCCACGTGCGAGGCCCTTTTCCCCCGCCGCCATCCCGCTTTTCCCCAAGCCGCAAGCTTTCCAAAGCCGCAACCGTCTCTTTCCGGCCATGTGGGGATTTTTCCCGCGCCGTTCCAATCTTTTATGAAAATCCCGCGCGTTAGCGCCTCACCATTGCGGAATGAGCTGCGCCCAGATCGCCACCATCCCGACAAAAAGCCCGATCGACGCCAAAGCGGCTGCTTCCTCGACAAAAACCCTCAACATCACTGCTCTCCCATCTAGAACATTAAGAGAACATAGTTCTCTTTTTGTTCTTCGGCAAGACCGCAACGACGCGCTCCCTCGGGAAATAATCGCGGTGGTTAACACCCAAAACCGCTTCTTCGCGTCCGGGCAAAGAAAAAACCCCGGCCAAATAGCGGCCGGGGTTTTCAGATTGGCGAGAAGCGAAAGCTCAGTAACGCGCCACGACCGGGCCGCCGAACTTGTAATTAAGCCGGGCGGTAAAGAGATCGACATCCTGCCGAATGCGATCGGTTCCGAAGGCAAGACCGGCGGGCGTGGTGAAGCTCTCGTTGCGGCCGTCCAAGAACAAATGGTCGTATTCGAAGCCGAGCGACCAGTTCGGGGCTAAGCCATATTCAAAACCAACGCCGACCGCGCTGCCCCAGCGGGTATCGTTGGCGGTGGCGAGGAGTGCGCCGGTCGGAACCGAGAAGATGCGATAGCGGTCGTCGGTGACCGCGGCGCCGCCCTTCACGTAGAGCAACGCGTTGTTCCAGGCATAACCGATCTGGCCCGTGAACAAGCCGAACGCATCGAGGCGCGTTTGATTACGATTGGTCGGGATGACCAAGCTGACATTGTCGCCACGGAAATCGGCCCAGTTGCCCTGCGCTTCCAACCCGAACACCCAATTGGTCATCTGCCAGCGGTAGCCGATCTGTCCACCGATAGTGCCGCCGCTCGCGTCATGGCTGCCCTCGGGGCCCGTAACGCCGGTGAGCAAATCCCAGTTGTTGTGGCTGAAGCCGCCGCCGCCATTGAGACCGATGTAGAAGCCGCTCCAATCATACACGGCCGCGGGAACGATCGTCGGCGCCTTGGTGTAGGTTCGCGCCGGAAGATCGGCGGCGAGCGCGGGAACTGCCGCGCCAAGCGCGATCGCTGCCGCCACGAAAATGGTAAGTCTCTTCATATCTGAATTCCTGCTTTCCAAACGATGCCCCAAATCCCGTCGCCTATTTATCAGAGCGACTACTTTTGGCTGTAGCCTGTCCGCAACATCTCGGGAAAAAATATCCCTAATATAAATTTAAGAAACCCCTGCGCCCCAGGGTTTAGCGGCGCTCCAGGGCTTAATATTCGAGCACGAAATCTGCGCCACATGTTTGTCAAAAAGTTCCATGTGGACAAAAAATAATCGACGGAACCCCGCCGATCACCCGTTATTCTGATTTTATTTGCGAATAGAGATGGTTTCCCGCGCGCAATGAGCAACCTCGCGCAAGGGAACAAAGCCTCAAAGCGGCTTCGTTTGGCTTTCGAAGGTTTTTTCCGGCTGCACCGTCAAGCGTATCGCCACCTCGGTCGAGCCATTGAATGTCTCAAGAATGTGATTGCAAAGCACGCAGCGGAACTCGCCTTTGGTTCCGGAACGAGATGTCAGCTCGATGCGGCGATAGCCGGCGCCGCAGGCTGGGCAGGTCACATCGGATTTTTTCATTCTGAATTATGCCGCCGGGGTTAAATGCGTTCCAGCCCGCGCCGAACACAAAATATTAGGGTGAGAGGAAAGCCGGCGGGAGCTTGTCCGGCGAGGTTAATCCAATTCGACCACTTGACCGTCAACCAGCGATACCCGCCGGTCCATGCGGCCGGCCAATTCCATATTGTGGGTGGCGATCAGCATCGCAACCCTTGTTGCCTTGACCAGTTGCATCAAGGCCTGGAAGACGTGATCGGCGGTATGCGGATCGAGATTGCCGGTAGGCTCATCGGCAAACAGCGCCCGCGGCGCATTCGCCACCGCGCGCGCGATCGCCACCCGCTGCTGCTCGCCGCCGGAAAGTTCCGCCGGCCGGTGCTGGAGCCGGTCGCCGAGCCCGAGATAGGTGAGAATTTCGGTGGCGCGCTTGACGGTTTCCGAGCGTTTCAATCCGCGGATCATCTGCGGCAGCATCACATTCTCAAGTGCCGAAAACTCCGGCAACAGACGGTGCGATTGATAGACGAAACCGATTTCGGTACGGCGAATCTGGGTGCGATCGACATCCGACAGGCCCGATGTCGGGGCGCCCCCGACATAGACCTCGCCTTCATCGGGATGTTCAAGCAGGCCCGCAATATGCAGCAAGGTCGATTTGCCCGAGCCCGAGGGCGCGACAAGAGCGACCGATTGCCCCGCCCATAAAGCAAGCTTGGCGCCATTGAGAATGACCAGCGGCGCTGCACCTTGCATATACTGGCGTTTGATCTCGTGGAGATAAACGACAGGTACCTCTTCGGTCCCCTCACCCATTGAGTATCCACTTTCCGAAGTTCGTGCTCCATCTCAGCACCCACTTCCACGAACTTCGGAAAGTTATGGGTACTAGAAAATTTATTGATTCTAGTGCCGCTTTTCTCTTTGAAGTTCCTGAATCGAATTCGCCGCTTGTGGTGCAGGAACTTCAAATAGGCGGCACTAGTGGGTAGCGAATGTCAAATCCACTCCACTAGCCCCTCACTCGTACCGCAACGCTTCGACGGGATCGAGGCGGGCGGCACGCCAGGATGGATAGAGCGTGGCCAAGAACGACAAAGTGAGGGCCATGATCACGACGGCGCTGGTCTCTCCGAAATCGATCTCGGCCGGCAGTTTGGAGAGAAAATAGATCGTGGGATCGAAAATTTCGGTGTTGGTGACCCAGGACAGAAACAGCCGGATCGATTCGATATTCAGACAAATCAACATGCCCACCAGAAACCCCATCAGGGTTCCGATCACACCGATCGATGCGCCCGTGATCAGGAATATCCGCATGATCGCCCCTTGCGAGGCGCCCATGGTGCGCAGGATCGCAATGTCGCTGCCCTTGTCCTTTACCAACATGATCAATCCGGAAATAATATTGAGGGCCGCGACCAGCACGATCATGGTGAGGATCAAGAACATCACGTTGCGCTCCACCTGAAGCGCGTTGAAGAAGGTCGAATTGCGCTGCCGCCAATCGACCAGAAACACTGGCCGTCCCGCCGCCTCCGTCACGCTTTTGCGAAAGGCATCGATCCGGTCGGGATTTGTCGTGAACACCTCGATCGCCGTGACGTCATTATTGCGGTTGAAATAGGCCTGCGCCTCGGCAAGCGGCATGAACACGAAACTGGCGTCATATTCCGACATGCCGATCTCGAACACGGCCGTGATCCGGTAGGGTTTGATCCGGGGCGTCGTGCCCATCGGGGTCACCGCGCCACGCGGCGCCACCAGCGTGACGCTGTCGCCGGCATGCAGCGACAGCGTGTCGGCAAGCCGCCGCCCGATCGCAACCCCCTGCCCCTCGTCAAACCCTTCCAGCGTGCCTTGCCTGATGTTCTTGGCGATCGAGGTGAGGTTGTTGAGATCGTCGGCGCGAATGCCGCGCACGAACACGCCCGAGGCATTGAAGGGCGAGGAAGCGAGCGCCTGCCCGTCCACGACGGGAGCGGCAAGCCTGATCCCCTGAACCTGATTGATCCGGTCGGCCACGTCCTTCCAGTCGGTCAGTGGCGATTCCAACGGCTGAACCAGGAGATGGCCGTTGAGGCCGAGAATCTTGTCCAACAGCTCCTTGCGAAAGCCGTTCATCACCGCCATCACAATGATCAGCGTGGCGACGCCGAGCATGATGCCGAGAAAGGAGAAGCCCGCGATAACCGAGATGAAGCCCTCCTTGCGACGCGCCCGCAAATAGCGCCCAGACAACAGCCACTCGAAGGGCGCGAAAGGTCGGGTCCGAAGGGGTTCGCTCATGGTTTCATCCATGGTCCGATTTTCACACGATTCGGGCTAATTGTGGTCATGACGGGCCAGTTCCCGCCTGCCGCGCGGTGGATAAGCTCAAATAAATCAGGCCAATCGCGCCAGCACTTCCGCCGAACTCAAATTCTCGCGCGAGCCGTCGCTTCGGCGCTTCAATTCGAACTTGCCTTCGGCGAGGCCCTTCGGCCCGACCAGGATCTGCCAGGGGATGCCGATCAGGTCGGCGGCGGCGAATTTGGCGCCTGCGCGCTGATCCGTGTCATCATAGAGGACTTCGACGCCTTTGGCGGTGAGGTCGCGGTAGAGTTGTTCGCAAGCTCCGTCGGTATCATCCGAGCCTTGCTTAAGGTTCAAAATAACCGCTTTGAAGGGCGCGACCGCCTCCGGCCATTTGATGCCGGCATCGTCGTGACAGGCCTCGATAATGGCGCCCAGCAGCCTTGAAACGCCCACCCCGTAGGAGCCGCCGTGAATGACCACCTCGGCGCCATCGGGACCCGCGACCAACGCCTTCATCGGTTCGGAATATTTGGTCCCGAAATAGAAAATCTGACCGACCTCGATTCCGCGGGTATGCACCCGCTTCTCCACGGTCACCTCGCGTTCAAAGCGCGCGGGATCATGCACGTCTTCGGTCGCGGCATAAACGGACGTCCATTGCTTGATGATGGGGGAGAGATCGCCGTCATAATCGACATCCTCGCCCGGCACCGGAAGATCGAGCACGTCGCGGTCGCAATAAACGCCGGACTCGCCGGTTTCCGCGAGCACGATAAATTCATGGCTGAGGTCGCCACCGATCGGACCGGTCTCGGCGCGCATCGGGATCGCCTTCAGCCCCATCCGCGCGAAGGTGCGCAAGTATGCCACGAACATCCTGTTATAGGCCCGCCGCGCGCCCGCCTCGTCGAGGTCGAACGAATAGGCATCCTTCATCAGAAATTCGCGTCCGCGCATCACTCCGAAACGCGGCCGCTGTTCGTCCCGGAACTTCCATTGGATGTGGTAGAGGTTGAGCGGCAGACTCCGGTAGGATTTGACATAGGCGCGGAAAATTTCCGTGATCATTTCCTCGTTGGTCGGCCCGTAGAGCAGTTCACGTTTGTGCCGGTCGGCGATGCGCAGCATTTCCGGACCATAAGCATCATAGCGGCCGCTCTCGCGCCAGAGGTCGGCGAGCTGCAACGTCGGCATCAAAAGCTCGATCGCGCCGGCGCGATTTTGCTCCTCGCGAACGATTTGTTCGATCTTCTTGAGCACCCGCAGGCCGAGCGGCAGCCACGCATAGATGCCAGCGGCCTCCTGACGGATCATCCCGGCGCGCAGCATCAGCCGATGCGATACGATTTCCGCCTCTTTCGGATTTTCCTTGAGAATGGGAAGCAGAAAGCGCGACAGTCGCATGGGTGTACCTAACGGAATCGGCAAGGCTCGAAGATACGGGCAGTGAAACCGGATCGGCTATGAAAAGACAAGGCCACTGCCGAGCAAAAAGCCGCCATTCGAGTGAAATTCCGGCCGTTTGCCCGGCTGGCTACACCCTCATGCCCGATATCTCATTTGACGAGAATAGGCGCTTCCACATCGACCTTCTCGATATCCGAGATCAAAACTCCGAGCCTCAGCATCCAACGCCCCCGCACCGGCAGCGACGCCTTGACGTGCCACTCGCTCTCTTTGGTTTTCGTAGCGGCGATTGTCTGCACCTTAATCCCCGCTTTCGCGCTGGTGAGCGTCACTGACACCGCCTTGGCTTTCAACGGATGTTCGTCAGCCGTTTCTAGCTCGATCGTGATCTCGGTAGGCCCAGTGCGCCCCGGCGAAACGGTGACATTCGCCATCGCCTTTTCGGCATGAATATGAGTAAAGAAACTTTCGCCGGCGGAGACCGGCATTCCTGCAGCCACCAATATCCAAATCGAACCGAGAGCGCTAAACGCCAGACGAAACCTATTGCCCTTTGCCATGACGATCACATCTTCGCGCCGGAATGATCGGGCATTTTCTTCATGTCCATCTGGCCGGCATCGCCGTCCGCGCCCGCAGGCCCCTTCGCGCCGATGCCCTGGACATCGAACATGATCGCGACCTTGCCGGCCTTTTCGAACTCCAGTGTGACGGGCAGCTTCTCACCCTG